>NZ_BDCR01000001.1:0-333061 GCF_001618385.1 Paludibacter jiangxiensis
AAATGTTTCAAAGGTTGCTCAATTTCCATTTTGCATAGGGATTTTTGGACAGATAAGAGTTGTAAAAACGCACATCTCCCGTCACTTCCCTACCCAACCATGATGGTTTTTCGAACAAAGTCTCCTCTGTTGGGAGCTCAATCTCGGCAATTATGAGCCCTGAATTGTACCCCATGAACTCATCGACCTCAAAAAAAAGGGAAGAATTCGGGATGACATGTCGTTTTTTTTCAATAATTCCGGGTTCGCAAAGCGACATTAGCTCCCGTGCTTCTTCAACCGGAATCTCTTTTTCCCATTCGTAGCGGCTCACCCCCGATTGGTTGTTCTTTCCTTTTATTGTTATGAACGATTTGTCATCTTTAATTCGGATACGAACTGTTCTTTCGGGAACAGATGAAAGATAGCCCTGCATTATATAGGTAGTGCTGGTTATAAAGGGATGGAAATCTCCATTGACTAAAAACTTCCGTTCAATTTCGAGAGGCATAGTATAGTTGTTTTAATGTAGGATGGCAAAGATATAAAAAAGCTGTTAGAGCATTGGACAATTGCTCTTACTAAGTTATACTATATAATAAGGAGTGACCGAAACAAATTCTCTGTCGCATAAAGAGAGGAAAGATGAAATATGTTGTCCCGTTTAGTGTATTAGTTGAACCGATATTGATTAAGCATTTTCCAATGGAGAGCAATTTTGCCAGAGTTGATATAGACACGAGTAATGCCATAAAAGAAGAAGAGCGGCATGTACTTTATCCAAATACATGCCGCTCTCGAACCTGACAAAATAAAATTCCGATTTATGGATTGATTACTTTCTTCGTAACTGCGCCCTTATTGGTTACAATCTTCACCAGATACACTCCGGGGATAGATGGCAAATCGATTGACGTTTCATAGCCGTTTAGCTCTTTTTGCTTGCAGAGCTGCCCGGTTGGAGTGTAAACAAGAAGTTGTTTCATTACATCAAGACCGTATACAGCAATGTTAGTCTGGCTTTGAATAAATGTAATTCTGCTGTCAGTATTTTCACCAAGCGAGCCTGTCTTCTTTCTGAACACTAAAGCAAAATTGGGAACCGATGTTGCATCTGCGACTGAAAATGTATATGAAGACAAATTCAAATTAGTTAATGATCCGGAGTCATCTTTTATATAAACGACCAAAGTGGAGTCTTTCTCCGGCAATGTAATCGTATAATCGCCTTTGTCGGGGACACTAATCTGCAGAGGAATTTCTATCGAATTGCCTGTAAAAGGAAGCATATTAATACCGAGCCCCAGAGAACTGCCTTCAGCAAAGGTATTCATTACTATATTCGATCCGTTTGACGATGCTGACCAGTTTGGTGAGTCTTCAATTTCAACCTGAGCTGCATGCGCATTTGGATGGAACAACACATATGTATTCCCCGATTTATTATTCCCGGAGGCATGCAGATGAAACAACATTGGCTTGGCTATGTCGGATGTTACCTGCTCAACATCTGAAAAACTTTTTACCTTTAGAGGATTCGGACTGGATGCCAGTTGTTTAAATTGAATATTTCCAATATTGGCTCCGTTTTTAATAAAACATCCGGCAAAAGGAGCAAGTCCCCTGGTGTAAAAGCTAACCAGAGGTATTATGTCATAAGTATCGATGTCTGTATCATAAGTATAGACCCCTCCTCCATATGCGTTCACTGACGGATCCGTAGTACCGCTGCTATTTAATGGCCAATAATTACTGGTACTATACTCAATGGTAGCAATTTGAGGGAATGGATTGGATATAAAGTTCCAGCCCCAATCAAACCATGACGTATTCGCGTTTGTATCATATTCCAAAGTTCTGCTAAACACATCTCCTTTTGGAAATGTAACTGGTCCGCCAGAAGGGAAGATTACGATATTGCCATAATAAGGATCGCCTTCCACAATTTTATTGTTCAGTTGAAGCGCATACCCTGTTCCGCGGTGCATTGTACTGTTGGTCGTGTTCAATCGTGTTGTCCATGCACTTTTATTAGCTCCATAATCCGCTCTGGTTTTTTCAGTGTAGGGTTCTATCCTTGCAGTGTTTTCAATTATGGCACCATCTATATTATTGACATTAACATCATAGGGGACGCCAAAGAATGTCCAGGCCTGACTACCGTCGGTTCTTAGCTTCTTGAACTTGCGGATATAAAGTGCTTTGTTTGCTGTCAAAGAGCTTGAAGCTGCACAGGTTATTATTGGCGATGTTGTGTTATCGTCATATATAGTAAGGATCGATGGAGTAATTGTCCCTGAAATATTAAGTGTTGTGCCGGGATTAAGAAGAACTTCCGCATTATTCAAATCTGAGAGCGTGGATGTTACCGGTCCATTGGGATATTTTGTGATGGTAGTGGTGGAGCTTACCAGACTAACCGTATATCCATCCCATTTCTGAAAAGCGCCTATATCGATAGATGTGCCATTTTTTCGGATATTTCCATTTGCATCCACTGTCGTTGTATTAGAACTTGCCAATCCTTTCCCCAGACATGGAGAAATCAGCAGGAGAGAATAGTCTCCGTTTGCTGGATCCTTGAAATTGGGAGAACGGTGATACAGCTCAAAGTTATGAGTCGTTACTGTATTCGCATTCCAGATATTGCTTGTATAGCCACTGGCATAATTAGAACCGGCGGCACTGTAAGTTATATTTGGAAGAGTACCGGTTACGTTGTCCGAATTTTTCCACAGAACAGTATTGGTTACTGTTGCAGAAGCCGAACCTGAATTGATTCCAACGCCGGCATTATTGGCAATGGTGGCATTGATTAGGTTTGCATAATCAGCCATTGCAACTCCGACACCTCCATTATCCGCCACTAATACGTTATACGCAGAAGCATTTTTTGATGAAGATGTGCCTGTTAATAAATTCAATCCTCCACCTGAGTTAGATCTGATTTTGCAATTTTGAATTGTTGCATTGGAAGGAATAGTTGCCGCATAAGCTCCGGAAGGTGCATTTTTTATGTAAAATCCGTCCCAGACAGTTGCATTTGTAAATGAAGCAGATTCTGGAGCCAACACCTGACTGTAGCTTCCATTCAGAATCGATGCACTACCGGTTAATCTCGAGGTTGTTGTTCCACTGGGATTACTGGTGGTACCATCATCAACAAATCCTCCCAATACACTGACTCCATTGCGCATTAAAAAACTCACAGACGCACTATTGTAAGTATATGTGTAGTTTGCATCGTTGCTATAGGAGCCTGCCGCTACATAAACCGGAAGTTTTGTTGTTAATTTATTAGAAGTCTCAATTGCCTTTTGGATAGTTGACATTGCATTGGACCAAGATGTACCAGTTTGGTTACCCTTACCTCCAACGCGAACATAAACTGCAGTACTATACACAGGATGTCCAATCGAAAAATAACAGGTTCCGTTTGGAAATGTGATACCTGATGTTGCATATAAGCTTCCTGATTGCAACGTAAGCAGATATTCAGTGGTTGTACTACTACTAAACGAGCCATCGGTACTGACTAATAATGTATACATACCTGAATCGCTTGTTGGAAATGATGATGAATTCAGGTCAATCTGAAAATTAAGAGGAACTGTAACGCTGGTATTCTGAACTTTCCATGTTCGGGTTACTGTAGAATAAGCACCCTTAGTTGTCCAACTTGAAATAGATCCATTATCGTCCCCCCAAATCATGTATTGTCCATTAGCCAAAACCTGAGGTTTCGCCGAGTTAGCATCTGTAAAGTTTCCTGAAGTTGTCATGACAATTCTGGATGCTGTTCCCAATGGCAAATTTGAACTTGCAGATATTTGTTGATTAAGGCCATAACCGCCCGTGCTTGTATTTTCGCTACCAAGTCCTGCAATATTGTTTTTATGATCAGATACAGAATATATTGTTGTCCCGCTACCGTTTGTATAATCATGTGCTATAGTAATACCATATTTAAGTGCCAAATAGGATTCAAAATTCTGCAGATTTGTTATTGGCAATACACTATTGGTTCCGTAAACCTCACTTATTCCACCCTCAAATTGTGCACTAGTCACTGCATTATAATGGTTACCTATACCTATTTTTTGTGGTGCATTTAAAATAGTATTATCTGAGGCTCCCGATACCGATGCTGAACCATCCACATACAAATAGATATTCCCTGTAATTGACTTTTGTCGGGTTACACTTACAATATGAGGAAGATTATTATTGTATGCACTTGTTGCAATTGGACTTGTCTGATCTGTATTAACACCCTTGAAGAAAGGTTTTCCATTATCTGTACTCAAATAATAATCATTATTCACACTACTCGTTTCGCAACCAATAAGAGTTGGATCAGCCCAGGCACTTCCTGTTTTATTTTGAGTAGAATTATAAACAACCACAAAGGTCATATCGTTAGTAATATTATTTTTTGCAGATAAAAAATATCCATTTCCTCCACTTGGGAAGTTAATTCCCGGATTGAAATTCCATCCTTGAACCTTATATAGAGGAGCTGTATTTTTTGCAGACGCATCATTCGATCCCTCCGACTGATCGACCCAGGTGTCCACAGGAGAGCCATCTGTTGTGGTGCCAGTTCCCGCATCAGCTTTCAGCCATATAGAAGATCCTTTTGCCTGTGCTATTACAAAATAAGCAGTAGTACCACTTCCCGTATATGTAGCATTAGATACGCTATAAGTATCAGGTACTCCTCCCATAGTGGAATATGAGCCATTTGAAGAAGAGGCTGCGGCAAGAGTATTTAAAGGCGTAATAGCTAATGGGCGGCTAACAGAAATACTGCTACCAGAAACACTGCTGCCTGTTGTCATTGACCAATATTCGGTGGAACTTATATTTACGACAGTACTACCATCAGCACTACCTCCACTACTCATTGAATATGCTTGTATCTGAGCGGTTGTCGTGGCAGTTGGAACTAATGAAAAAGGCAAATAGGCAGAACTACTTCCGATAGGGAAATTATAAGTCGAACCCGAAGTAACAGACCATTTAACAGGCCCATTAATATACGATGATACTGAACCTCCGGCAATTGCAGTAGTAGCTGTATTGGTGATAGTTAAGAGATTGCTTGTGGTGGTAGTTAAAACTCCGCTGGTCAAGGTAAGTGTATTATTTACAGTAGCAGCTCCCTGCAGCACTTTGGCACTGCCAGAGATTGTCATGCTTTGATAATTGGGTGATGCAAACACCTGCTGGGTACCAGCTCCTGTATATCCGTAATTGACTACGCTATTATTGCCATCTGTTGTAAGAGCACCTATGCTGTTGTTTTGTCCATTTAGATTAAGTGTATGCGGACTCAGATTAGCACTGGTCATAGTAATAGTTCCGCTACCTGATAAATTACCAGCAACCGTAACTATTTGTCCATTACCGGAAATATTACCATATTCCAGTCTTCCATTATTAATCAGTTGACCGCCGATAGTCATGGTATTTAACCCGCTCCAGGCTAAACGCAAACTTGAACCGGCATTAATTGCTAAATCTCCATTTATGACCAAATTGCCTGTCGCAACACAAGCCTGTCCCGAAGTACATGCTATCATTAAATTACCATAATCCGGAGACGAAGAGACCCCCCGGTATCCTCCATAAAATATGACCGTACTTGTCGGGTCTAAGGATATGTGAGCCTTAGTGAAATTTGTTGGAAAATCGGTTGTATTCCATTGGCCGCTACGACCAATAGTGAGGGTTGTTCCCGGATCCATGGTCATAGTACCTGTAGCGTTACCTGTTATTTGATATTGATCGTAATTTAACGTTGTACCGGATGTCAGGATGGAAAGATTTCCCGACACTGTCAAGTTACTGCTCAGAGTAACACCGGCAGGATTGGTTACCGTCAGGTTATTGGCATTGGTAAGTAAAGTCCCGGTAACTTGCGCCGATGTGCCGTTAAAAATATAATTAGCTGATGCGTTTAGATTCTTGGTTGTAGTGGAAGATGGAAGAGTCCCATTTACCCCATTCGTGTTTGCCGTAATTAAAGTTCCACCTGAATTTAGATTAAACTGGGTGGCTCCGGATGTACTTCCGGTATCAGTAATAGTAAAAGTTCCGGCATCAAGAGTGCCGTTGACTGTAATCTGTCCGTAAAAACCGGAAGAATTAGAACCATTTAAAGTTATGTTTGAAAGTAACTGAACATTACTCCCTGCATTAATCGTGTATGTTGTCCAGACTGCAGCATCAGAGGTCGGCATGTTCAACGTTTGATTGGTTCCGTTAAATATAAAGTTCCCATTAGGCGCTCCACTTCCGCTCGTCGTAATTGAATTTGAACCAGCCGTATTACTAAAATTACCACGAACAGAAACGTTTGAAGTGCCGGAAGTGCTTCTGTTAAAATCAAGAATACCTCCTGTTTGATTCCAATTTTTGGCAATATTAAGATTAATCGTATTTCCAACATTTGCTGATTCCGAAAAAGTACCGCCGCTTAATTTAAAATCTCCTGATATATTAATACTCTGATTGTCATTAGTGCCATTTTCTTCAATTGTTAATGAGCCATTTGTTTGTGTATAGTTTCCTCCAATATTCAGAACTTGGCCGTTTAAATTGAATAAACTGATCGAACCGCTATTTGTATTTGTTAATGTTAGGTTTTCTCCAATAGCAAACGTAGCACCACCCGCAACGCTCGTGTATATATCTCCTGATACTGTCTGAGCAGGACAATTCCATTCTACACTTCCTCCAATATTGGAAGGCAGTTTGACTATAGTGCTTGTAATTCCTGTAACCTTGAGCAATGAACCACTCTGCCAAGTCGCGGTAGGAATTGCTCCTCCGTTACGGGCATGTTCGTAAATTGAGCCACTATTAAATGAGATTGTACCTGTACCTTTTGTTAGTAATGCTGTATTGCTTACAGAAATGACACCATCAACAGTTACACTAACTGGGGTTAGAGAGCTTGTTCCATTTAATAACAAGGTTACACCGGAAGATACAGTAAGGGCATTTGCAGTAATAGCAGACCCGGCTGTTAGTGTTTTAGTATTACTACCTGATAATGTAAGATTATAGTAACTTACAGCTGCCATTGTTTGAGCAGCTCCGTTATAAACAACAGTTCCTGTATTGGAATTGAAAGTCCCGCTGTTCGTAAAATCCCCTCCTATTGAAAGCGTACCGGCATTGCAAATAAACGTACCAAAGCTATTCAAATTTCTTGCAACAGAAAGAGTATTGGAACCATTGATGGTAACAGAAGAGGATGGTGAAATTGCTAAATTATTACATACTGCACTTGTTCCAATTACAGGTTTATTAGTAACATTTGGAATAAAAGCATCATCTGAAGCCGTTGGTACGGTGCCTTTTGACCAGTTTGATGTAGTATTCCAGACCGTACTAGTTGCTCCTGTCCAATTATTCGCAGTGCTTAAAACACCTGTTGCTGGAACGAAATAGGCCGTATTTATGTAGATTGCAGGAGAACCGGTGCCACCATAAATCGATGATGGCTGTAAAGAGCCATTCAAATACAAGGCATTAGCCGTATGTATTAAACCGGCACCCAAATTAGCTGAAGCTCCGCTGTTTATCGATATATTATTGTTGATTACAGTTGAAGCGACGAAGGTTTTTGTTCCACTACCAGATAAAGTTAAATTGTAATAAGCATAAGCTCCTATAGCTTGGGCGTTTCCGTTGTAGTTTACAGTTCCACTTGAAAGAGCGGTGTATCCTCCAGCTACGGATGATATTGTACCGCCGCTAATAGTTCCTGTGCCAGCCATATTCAAAAAACCTGCATCAAAAAAAACTATTTGGTTTCTGTTAGATGAACCGTTCATGGTAATGTTGCCACTAATTGTCGCTGTTCCTGTTGATATACTTATATAAGAGTCTCTATTATCTCCCCCAGTATCTGCCATAGTCACAGAGCCCGCATTTAATGTTCCAGACCCAACAGCAATGTATTTGTTATTGCCAGACCCAGAACCTGCATTAATTGTAATAGAACCACTAACATCCAATTTACACGTTCCACTAATAGTCAAATAACTAGATTTATTACCGCTGGCGATTGACAATGATTTACAAGCTGCATTAACGTCAACATTGACATTGATCCCGTTATTAACCACAACATCCTCCGATGAAGTTGGAACAGCAGCTCCACCCCATGTGGCAGTGTTACTCCAGTTGCCGCTAACAGAAGCAGTTCTTGTTACTCCCTGCATAAACGAGACGACAAACAGCAGCATTACGGCTACTACAAACGCTCTTTTAGAAAATTTCAGTTTCCAGATGCAAGTAAAATTTCTTGTCGTTTTGATGTGTCCTTTCGTTATCGGTATGGTTATTCTCTTCATAGGAAAGTATTTTTCTCGCAAGGATTAAAGACTTTATGTTTTGAAATTTTTATGGTTGATCCGAAAACTGTACAATTCGGATATAAAACCCCATAAAACACAAAGTTATGAATAAAAGTAATTTATAGCTAATAATCTTTGATCTGTTAACTAAATTTTAATATATTCACATTTACATCAAAACACCTAAAAATGAGGTTGATATAAAAAATCACAAGCTTATATTTGTATGAAGTAACAATCTGTTGTTAAATAATAAGTAAGCATTCCATGCTGATGCTATTACAGTAAGGAGCCAGAAAGTGTTTTTAGTATTATTTACAGAGTTGAATAGATTGATATTTGGTTAAAAAGAATCGTAATTATTTATATTTTGGGACTGAAAAGCAAAAACCAGACATACAGACACATAATTTTAAACAAGTCACACATTCATTTAAAACATTCCAAATACACAATATGCCGGGTCGGGCTTATTTTCATCAGAAAAAGTCATCTTTACAGAAAGAAATTAGTGATAATGAACCGGAAGATTAATAAAGGCCGTCTATTCAAAACTGAAATAGACGGCCTTATAAAGTTGCGCATGCAATGCCTTTGACTTATTGGCAAACTATCTTTTTGTTTATTGCTCCTTGGTCTGTAATAACTTTCAAGATATAAGAACCGGCAGTCGGCAGATTGAACTGAAGCAAAGTTCCTCCATTGGAAAACGTTTGGATAAGTTGTCCCTGCATAGTGAAAACATAAACCCTATTGAGGTTCTGATTGCTTGAGATCATAACAGTTTCTTTATTCTGAGAGACAAGGACATCTGAATTTGACAAAGAACCGCTTTGACTTGCAGCAGCCTTGCTACGATCGAACAACAACGTGTAATTGAAAGTAGTTTCTTTGTCTGTTGTAATTGTATATGTTGCATTGTTAAGACTATGCTCCACTCCATTAGATTCGATGATCTTTACTAAGGTAGAGTCATCACCTTCCGGCAATGACAAAATGTAAGACCCGCCTTCCGGTAGTTTTACAGACATCGGCACTTCCATCCGAGTCCCAATAAATGGCATGGCGTTCACAGCTAAAGCGACGGGACTCCCGCTCGCGTTGGTTGTAATACCCAATGCGTTGGCATTGACATCTTCTAACGACGGGGTATCTTCATTATCAACTCCCTCCGGGTGGGTTCCGTTGGCGAAAATCACATAGGCAGTGTTTCGTCCGCTTTGGTTTGCTATTTGCAATCTGAATGTACTTGGCTTGACATCCGGCTGTTTGAACTGACTCACACGCATCGGAGAACTCAGTGACGACGTTTGCATTTGGCATTGCGTATTAACACTTGCTTTAATGAAAGCCGTGCTAAACGCAGAGAGTCCCCGTGCATTGAAATCGCTGAGCAAAATTACGTCATACATATTATATTCAGGCAAATACATATAAACAGGCGTATAATCGCTGTTTGATGGCCAGTTGCCGGGATTGTCCGCAAAAGTAGCCGTTTGATAAAATGGATTAGCAACAAAATTCCAACCTTCTTCGCCCCAGCCATGAGTCAAAACTGTTCTGGTTACCGGAATCGAAACAAGATTAGGTGCGTCAGTTATTACAGTTCCTTTTTGAGCAGGCACGATAAGCGTGTTGCAAACTACATTGTTTGGAACTTTTGAATTTACGGCCGCCATATAACCACGTCCGGAAACAAAGTAACTCAGAGATGTCTTATTCCAGTCTGTTCCCAGATAAGGTTTCCACGCATCTTTTGTCATTCCGGTAAGAGCGCGTGTAGCTTCTTCGTATTGCTCAATTCTGACACTGTTTTCTATTTTCATGCCATCCAGCTTATCGAGTTTGAACGACGTGAATGGAATACCGAACGGATTCCACATCAAAGTAGTCCCATTTGAACAATATTTTGTTAATGAGCGGACATATAAAATACTGTCAGCAGTCATTGTACCTTTTACAACAGGAGCTTTTATGTTGTTGTCCTGTAGCATTAACACTTTAGGCGTAGGGGCTGAGCCAGACGCATCAAGCATGGCTGAAGGCGTTACCAACACTTCTGATCCCGTCAGAGATGAGATGGTTGGGGTGATTAACGACGATCTGAAATAGGCAAATGAATTATTGCCCGTCACAACGATACCGTCGCTAGGCTGTTTTTGATATGCCCCCAGGTCAATAGTGGTGGTACTGCCGTAATAGTAACGATCTTTCCCCCTAACGTCTATTCCTATAGTATTTTGCGTAATATCTCCCATATCCAGACAAGGAGAAATAAGCAACAATTCATAGTTACATTTTCCCGGCTCCTTAAAATTGGGAGATCTGTGATACAGGTTTATGTTGCCATTACTGTTTCCAAATGTAATCCATTTGCCGCCCAAATCAGGCGCTCCGGATAATGCTGAATATTTGACTACTATTTTGGCCGTGTCGCCGGAAGCATAGAAATTGCTACTGTTCCCCCAAAGGATCGAATTCGTCACTATTGGTTTCAGAGTACCGCCGACTGCAATTGCCGGACCGCTGTTGTATACGATAGTAGCGTTAACCAACTTGGCAGTATCTGCCATAGCTACGGCAGCATTGGCTGCATTGTTATTGTTTGCCACCAGAATGTTTACCGCTTTTGACCGGTTTAATAAATTCAATGCAGCGTTATTATTCTTGAACACAGCATTTAACAACCATCCTTTCCCCGGAATTATTGCTGCATATCCGGAGGTTGAGCTGCCTGTCATATAAAAACCATCCCAGGTAGTGATTTTTTTATAATCGACAGAATCGGATGCCAAAACAGAACGGGTAGCACTTCCGTTCAGGACTGAATAACCGCTGGCAAAGCGCGTGTCCATACCCGCATAGCCGTTGTTTAGCGTGCTGTCTTCTTTAAAGCTTCCGTAAACGTCAACACCTCCACACATCCTGAAGTTTTCGCCGGTAGCATATGGATACGATGCATTGTAATTATAATTGCCGGCAGCAACACATACCAGAAATTTAGGCGTTTGCATTTTTGCTTTCTCAACAGCATATTGCACAGTCTTGAATGCTTTTGCCCATGTCTTGCCATCGTGGTACAGTCCGGTTCCATCGGTTCCATCATCTACTCCGCTATAGGATCTGACGAAATAGGCTTTTGTCTGATTTATATGAACAAAGAAAGGTTTAATCCGCCCTGCTCCATCGGTAGCCTGATAATTATAATTGCCGTTTAGGATAGGAATCATAGTTTCGACTCCACTGGAAGAATTAAAAGCCAAAGCGCCTTTGTCTCCGCTTCTTGGGTTACCATCCCAGGTTAAAGATGTGCTTATCGCAGGGGATGTTGTTAGGGGCGCCGTGATTGCATTCGCCACATTAACACTTTTATCCGGATCGGTGAAAAACTCGGGCGTGGCGGATAATGACGACCAGGCTTTCTGCTCTGCGGTCGGTGTCAGCGTGGGCACTGTGACGGCAGGCGAGCTGACTGCATATCCACTGCTCCCTGCCTTAAAGTTGGTCAGTTCGGGATAATAACCATTCGTAAAGGTCCAGACCCCGGTTCCGTAATCAGTATTGTCCAGATACCCGGATACAACAGAAGCGGTAGTAATTTCGCTGGTAGACAACCCGTAAAGGCTGTATTTTTGATTATCCTGTCCCGCTCCACGGCCTATACCTACGGTAGTTCCGGTTCCCTGTATATCAAAATAGCAATGGCTAAATGTGGGGTTCCCATTTGTAGAGCCGACAAAACCTCCGTTTTTAGTAAATCCGTATACACTTCCGGTTGCAAAGCAATTTATAACATTCGATTTATTGCTTACATTACCAACAAATGCGCCTCCATATCCGCCTGTTGTTGTATTATAATTATAGAATAAAACAGGTCCTGTAGCATAGCAGTTGATGATATCACCTGTAAATGACGGACTATCTCCGTCCATTGAGCCTATAAAGCCTCCGCAATATCCGGTGGACGTAACATACCCGGTTGAGTAACAATTGATGAATGTTGTAGCAGAAGAGCTGGTTTTGTAGATACTGCCCACAAATCCACCGGCCACGCTGGCAGCTCCCGGACTTAAAACGTTACAGGAAGAAAAACTGTTCTTCACCACCCCATCCTGCGAATAACCAATTAAACCACCCGCATAATTCACATTGGCCGTGACACTACCATTAACCGCTGAACAATTGGTAATGGAGATGTTGTCTCCCGTGCAACCAACCAGACTTCCCACATAAGATGCCCCTAAAACAGCGACACCGGATAAATAAGTGTTCGAGATGGACGCTTTATTTCCGATATAGCCGAATAAGCCGGCATAACTACTGCCAGAATTATTGATATTGAGGTTATAAATAGTGCGTGACTGACCATTAAAAGTGCCGGAAAAAGGACGGGTATTATTACCGATTGGCGTCCAGCTAAAGTTGCCAAGATTTAAGTCGTCTGCCAGAATAAAGGTAAAGCCGGCAAACGTAGTTCCTACATTTACCTGATCGGCGAGCCATGCAAGTTCTCTACATCGGGTAATCGTATAAGTACTTCCACTTAAGGCGGGAGCCGGTCCTCTTTGACTACCATTCCAGGTATCAAGAGCAAGGCAGTCAATATTGCAAAGAAAGATAGATAAAACTAACAATAAGCCTTGCAATTTATATTTTGTAGAAAAAGTAAAATTTCCCATAAATATTCAATTTAGAAAGTTGAATTACGTATTCTTTTGACGAGATTTAGAATACAATTAACTCAACAAAGATATAATGTGATTACCCTAAATATGTTACAAATAAGCTATTTAACATTTAAAAGAGCAAAAGAGCTACCCGGGTTAAACAATTCATAATTTCATTTTAACCCGGCCGACCCTTTTGCTAATTGAAAAAATTACTGTTTAATTTTTGCGTTTAATGCTTTACCACAATCCGGGAAAAAGTTCCTTTTTCTGTCGTCACTTTTACAAGATATGCTCCCGGGAATGGCAACTGAAACTGGAAATTGGTACCGCAATTTGCCATGGCACGAACTAATTGTTGGTTCATACGGAATAAATACACTCTGATAAGAGGATCTTTACTGGTAATAATCACTTTCCCATTGCTCTCGTAAATGTGTATTCCCCATTTTTCCAACAAATCTTCTTTGTCGTGGCTTTCGTCCTTTTTCTCAAAAATCAATTTGTAGCCAAACGAACCCGTAGAATCTATATTAACAGTATAATTTCCTTTGGAAATGTTGTGTGAGACATCTGCCGGATCAACAAGGTAAACCGTCTTAAACTTACTGCTTTCCTGCAAAGAGAACGTGTAGCTGCCTTGCTGTGAAATCGAGACACTTAAAGGAACTTCCATCGACGTACCTTTAAATGGCAACGTATTTACAGAGAGCGCAAGATCACTGCCTGCCGCATAAGTACTCATTTGAATACTATTTCCCGACAGACCACCCATTGTAGGCGCATCTTCGATGGCCGTAGCTTCTGTACGAGCGCTGTCATTGAAAATCACATATGCATTGTATTTCAAACCATTGCCTTCAAGATGGATTCTGAACACTTCTGGCTTCGTTTCGTTTGTTGTTGAAAATGGGAACGCTTTTGTCCGTAAAGGGGCAGTTCCATTACCGCTTGTACTGATTTCCGCAGTTGAAGCTGATGTTGCCGTGCTGTATGTTTGAATGAAAAATGTTCCATAAGCAGATAATCCATTATCTGTATAATACGAAGATACGGTAGGGATTACATCGTATGCATCCTGATCGGCAATGTAGAGCCAAATCGAGCCGGATGTATAGGGATTTGCATCCCACAATGGCACGGAACCGAATTTTGCCGTACGTGCAAATGGATTTGCAATCAGGTTCCATCCTTTGTCATACCAGGGACGTGATGTTTCGGTATAGCTGACAGGAGCCGTTAATGTTGATGCGGCATCCGAGATCGTTGTCCCTTTCTGTGCCGGAACAATAAGGGTAGTACTTACAGGTTTATCCGGCACTTTGGCATTTAGTGACGCGGCATATCCTCTTCCGGGAACGAACCATTTCAGACTTGGATCTGTCAGGTTGGTTCCCATATAGGGTTTCCATGCCGATTTGTTTGCTCCGTTAATAGCACGTATGGATTCGGTATATTGGTCGGCACGCACACTGTTTTCGACTTTTAATCCGTCAATACTGTCTAAACGAGCCGATGTAAATGGGAAGCCCATAAAAGTCCAGTAAGCAACCCCGTTCGACCTGTATTTTGTCAGTTTACGGAGATACAAAGTGGAGTCGGCTTTAATGCTTCCATTATAAATAATTGGAGCCGTGGTATTGTCGTCCTGAATAAAAAGTACTTTGGGCTTAACTGTTGTAGATCCTCCCAAATTAATGAACGAAACAGGTTTTACCAACACTTCCTGTCCCGTCAGATTGGAAAGGGTTGGCGTGCCGGAAGCTCTGAAATAAGAGAACGTATTGGTACCGCTATTTGCATAAACACCATCACCAGATTGCTTCTGGATGGCACCCATGTCAATTTTTCCACTGTAACTTCTGGGTTGCCCATATACGTCAATCGGCAGACTGTTGGCCGAAAGCAATCCTGCATCAAGACAGGGAGAAATGAGTTGGAGTTCATAATTACCCTTCCGTTTTTTGAAATTGGGAGACCTGTGAAACAAATTTATATTGCCTGTTCCATTTGCGAATGATATCCATTTGTTCAGCGGAATATCATTGGAGGCTGATGCTGTGGACAGAGCCGTATATGTAGCCGTTATTTTTGCTGTATCGGCAAGCGCATCGAAGTTTGCCTTATTTCCCCATATAATCGAATTAGTGAGCGTTGCAGAACCCGCCCCACCCGGAATAGCGATAGCATAGCCTCCATTGTTGGCTACTGTTGTGTTGGTAACTGCCGCATTTGTTCCTCTCAGAGTAACTGCTACACCTGCATTGTCGGTAATCAAAGCATTGGAAACAGAGGATTCAGCCCCTGCCGATAATGCATCTCCCATGTTGGAAATGATTTGGCAATTACGAAGCGTTGCGCTGTCAGGCAAGGAAACGGCGCTGCTACCTGCAAGTGTTCCACTTATGGTAAACCCGTCAATGATTGCCCCAGCCCATGTTGCACTACCGGTGCCGTTTACATACGTTTCTGTAGCTGCCGGATTGTAACTCACAATTGAGGTGGCAATTGGGCTTGACAGTCTTACCTTGTTTGTTATAAGATCCGTGCGTAGTGTGGGTTTGGTGAAAATTTCGTTGTAATTACCGGCAAATTCTGAGGCTTGCGCACCTGTAAATCCTCCTATAAGAGACAGATTAGTCCTTAATATAAAAGTTGCGGTTGCATCGGAGACATTAACTCCTGCCGCGTTTTTAGTTGGAATAAATCCGGCGCTGCTTTTTGCAACCCAAACCTGAGGGAAGTCATATTGATCATATTGGTCCAGTGCAAATTGCAAAGAAGCGTAAGGATATGTCCAGTTTCTGCCTCTGCACTTCTCATCCAGTTTATTACCTGCTGCATCATTTACGTAAAAAATTCGGGGCGTTACTTCATAGCAACCAATATCGGGAACTCCCGAGCCTGAATTTTTCCTGTACAAATCCCGGAGATCTGAAGCGGGAGGCGTTGGTGCCCCGCCAGGGTATCCTGATGGCACAACGGCAGTTCCCTTGTTGTACAAAGTTGAAAAATTTCCCTGCAATCTATAATCTGCACCAGGGTCTGATGTGCCTGGATTTACAAAATAGGGTGCATTTGCAGAACCACTATTGGTCGCCCCGAACAAAAACGAACCTGTACCTAATGCTCCGGCAGCAGTGTTAGCATTTTTCGGTGACACATAACCGGATTTGAATGTATTGTACGATTCTTTGAACGGAGGGTAAATTGAGCTGCTTGCTGCACTTGTAAGTCCATCCCACAGTGCGTTGTTGTAAACATAACACCTTATGGTTGTATAGTCACCGTTATCATCGGCAGCAGCTGACGCATATTTAATACGCAGGCCAGGGCCATCGGCTGATGAATTATTGGCAATGGCATTGTTGATGATATAACTTGGAGAGTAAGTACCTGTATTCATCTTGACCAAAGAAAGATTGATAGCACCACCTTTCTCGGCCATGTTGTCGTAAATCAAACAGTTGATTACTTTGGCATTCCCCCGAATCATTCGTATAGCTCCTCCCGAACAGTTACCGGAACCATCATAATATGCCTTATTGTGACGGACAATACAATTCAAAAGATTTCCGCCTCCAAGCATGAGAGCTCCGGCACCGTCATCCTTCGGACCACCGGCAATATTGTTTTCAATTATACAATGACTGACTGTGCTATTATTGAGCATAAACACCCCGGCACCACAACATTCATCATATTGGGTCGCAGTCGCCGAGGGGCGGATCATGTTTGCTCCGCTTATGGTAAAACCATCCCATGTTGTTGAATTTGCAAATCCAGTCAGAAGAGCAGCGTCATAATTAACGGCTCCACTGTTCCAGACTAATGAGTAAAGAGGTCCCAAAACCCGTTGTTTGTCTCCGCCATGAAGAACGGTAACATAATTAGGATCGTTTGATAGCAGAAGCCGGTCCTGAAATCCCGCACTATTATTGTCGGCAGTTCTGTATTCACGGAATCCGCCATACACATCAACGCCATCCCTCATCAGGAAATTATTTGACCATTCATACCACAAATACCCTGTAGAAGGTGTGTATGTCTGGTAACCGTCGGTCAGATCGTAAGCGGGATCATGGTAATAATCACCGGCCGCAACACAGACCATGCCCTTCGGCGTTTGGGCATTGGCAGTTTCAACGGCCTTTTGCACTGTTGCAAATGCCTGAGACCAGGAAAGCCCTGTATTGCTATTATTTCCGTTATATGCACGTACATAGTAAATTGGTCTTGTCTGAACAGCGACCGTAGTATAAGACTTGCATCCGGAGATATCTTGTACATAAACAGTATAAGTACCTATAGGCAGCCCGCTAAAAGTATTTCCCGACTGGTAAGTTATACCATCCAGACTATATGTATAGGATGTTCCGCCGGAAGCAGTAGCTGTGATAGCTCCTGTATTTCCTCCGGAATAGGTCGCTGTTGCAGATGCCGATACGGTTATCCAGGTCAGTGTGATTTGTCCATTAGCGCCCGAACCGCCTGCTTTGGAAGCGCCATTCGCATATTCGCCACCACCGCCACCGCCACCGGGAGAAACGCCTGCACCACCGACGGCATTTGAACCACCGGCTCCACCTGCTCCTCCGTTAGCCCCGATACCACCAGCACCTCCGGTTGAAGCACCTTTTATACCATCCCCACCTTTTGTATTTACTGTTCCTCCGGTAGCAGACCCGCCTGTTCCAAGGGATCCTGCATTTCCTTTACCACCGATTCCTCCATATGCAATCAGTCCAAAAGCAGATGAGTTGCCGCCATTCGTTCCATTCCATGTCGTAGAAGTAGTACCTCCTGCACCTCCAGCACCAACAACTATTGACTGTGTTCCGGAATAGCCGGTTATTACTCCGGAACAATAACCGCCTCCACCACCACCAGATCCCCCAGATCCATTTGATGTTGAGCCTCCACCACCGCCACCTGCTCCCCAAACTTCCACTTTGAGAGATGTAACTCCCGATGGCACAGTAAAACTACCACTGGTTGTGAATGTTTGTGAGGTTTGTGCAAAAGCAGTTGAACATAACATTAAAAAGAAAAAACAAACGCCCAAACACACAGACGCATATCTTCTTGTGCGGGTCATCTTATTCAGAGAACCCCTACCAAAAAAGTCAGGTTTTGTTTCTGTCTTTGAAACATTATCGGAGCTTACTTTTTGTGGAAAACGTAGTTTAGAACTTTGTTTACCGAAGATCTGGGACATGTTTTTTTGGTGCATAAGTATAGTGTTATATTCACGGATTATCAATATCATTATGGCGCTCCTGTTTTGCTTCAGAAAGAAGAGCGCTAAAATTGCAAACAGAATAAAAACTTGGTGAATTCTTCTCAGATCTGGTTGGTGAATAAGCCCATAAACTAAACAGGCAGGAATCTGCTTGAGCTATTCTGAAGAAAATGATGTAGCTGCTTTAAAGCGAAGCTCCACTTTAAATAGATTTTGCAAATGTATGTGATTCTTAATATGCAGACAAATTTAATAATATTAATACAACACACTGTATAGTTAATATAGATTAATATTTGCCGCAATTTACACACAAACTCAATAATTGTCAAAATCAAACCCAAAGAGATGGCGCTATAAGACGCCTTGTCGGAGGTATTCTGAAAAATTCGACAACTCATTTCGTCATCAACAAGATAAATTTATTTCTCAATTCCAAAATGAATCACTATCTTTGCGGGCTCAAAAGTAAAACTCAACTAAATTAATTATAACACAACAATGAAAGCAGGAATTCATCCGGAAAGCTATCGACCCGTAGCGTTCAGAGATATGTCGAATGGCGATACATTTATCACCCGCTCGACTATTGCTACGAAAGAAACCGTTGAAATTGACGGGGTAACTTATCCTTTGGTAAAGCTCGAAATCTCTAGTTCTTCACACCCGTTCTATACCGGCAAACAAAAGCTGGTGGACACAGCTGGTCGTGTGGACAAGTTTATGAACCGTTACCAAAAGCACTTGGAAAACAAGAAGAAATAAGTTCGTCACTTTCATATTTAAACCTTACAAAGCCGTTTCAATCCAATTTGGGTTGGTACGGCTTTTTTGTTGGCTGCCTTATACTTCTATTAATCGAAAAAAGGCTTTCACTTTGCGCTAATTTGCTAACTTTGCATCACATCTTAGTACTCTAAAAAACAATTATAGATATGAAGTGGTTGAAATGGACTCGTGTTATTCTGGCTATAGTTTTGACGATGCCGGTTTTTCTGTTATTCATCGATTTTTTTCACCTTTTGCCATACAATGCAGCAAAATTGGTGCACCTTCAGTTGGTGCCGGCGCTGTTGGGCGGATTTTGGGGCGCTGCAATTTTTGTAGTTCTGCTGACTCTGATTTTCGGACGCTTGTACTGCTCGGTTATCTGTCCGGCCGGGGTGTTGCAGGACCTGTTTAACCGACTAACGTCAAGAGGGGTGAAAAAGAACCGCGCAAAACGTTATTTCAAATACACGAAACCGAACAACTGGTTACGTTATTCCATCCTGGCACTTACCATACTTGCGTTTGTGGTTGGCAGCTCATTCCTTGTTATACTGCTCGATCCATATAGCAACGTGGGACGTATGATGGCTGATCTCGTGCGTCCGGCTTTGATTCCGCTCAATAACCTGATGGTGCCTGCGACCGCATCCGACAATAGCTTTTTTCACCACATCAATTCTCTTGGATTTGCATTGATTCCGGTCGCTATCGCATCGCTCTTTCTGATTACAATTGCCGTAATGTCGCTTTTGAGAGGGCGTTTATACTGCAACACCATCTGTCCCGTGGGAACCTTCCTTGGCCTATTTTCCCGTTTCGCTCCATTCAAAGTTACGGTAGACCATTCTGCATGTAATCACTGTGGAGTTTGCGCCCGGTCCTGCAAATCTCAATGTATCGATTCCAAAAACAGCGAAATTGATCATTCGCGCTGTGTTGATTGTTTCAATTGTCTTTCAACCTGTTCACAGAGCGCTCTTAGCTACAGATTCCAGCTACCCGCAAAAAAAACGGATATCGTTGTAGAAACCGCAAAAAACAGCTCCCGCCGAAACTTCCTGATTGCCGGAGCAACAGCTGTAGCCACCGCTCCCGTTGCCATTGCTCAAAACAAACTGGGCGTGAAGAAGATCGAACCGATTATGCCTCCGGGTGCAGGAACGCGCGATAACTTCAACACAAAATGTACCGCTTGTCACTTATGTGTGTCGGAGTGTCCCACACAGGTATTGCATCCTACAGCATTCGATTACGGTATCATGGGAATGATGCAACCGAAAATGGCTTTCGAAAAAGGTTTCTGCCAGCCCGATTGCACGCATTGCTCCAACGTTTGTCCCTCGGGCGCTCTTGTTCCATTAACCCGCGAGCAAAAACATATAACTCAGGTGGGCATTGCGCATTTCACCCAGACCAATTGTATCGTTTACAAAGAACATACCGATTGCGGCGCCTGTTCCGAACATTGCCCGACACAGGCGGTAAGCATGGTTGCCTATGTAGACGGACTGCGAATCCCGCATGTAGAATCGGCAATATGTGTAGGATGCGGCGGTTGCGAATATATTTGTCCGGCGACACCGAAAGCGATAGTGGTTCATGCCAACATCGACCAGAAAATAGCGAAGCCCATCCCCAAAGGGGAAGCCAAAGAACAAAAGGTAGAAAGTTTCGGCTTTTGACCTTTCCTGTGCATATAACGGTTTAGCCCAGTGCAAAACCGGCGTTCCAAAAGGATACAAACAAGTGATCGTAAAGAATGAAGTGACCCCAAAAGTTTTTTGCATGACTTTTGGGGTCACTTCATATTTTTTCTTGACCACCATTTTATGAGCCGCCGCACGCATGGATTTCTACATATTATAACGTACCTTTGAGTTATAAATTAATCACTACAGAAGCTTCTGAATTGTCACACAAACACGACTCAGTCCTGATTACTCAGGCATGGGATCATAACACATATAAGAATGAAGGATACAACTCCTAAACCCGAAGGCCGGATGCGAAAAGCAGACCTCAAACGCTCCGTCACCAATTTATTTAATCAGGAACCCAACCGTTCATTCAATTACAAACAGGTTTCTCATATACTTGGACTGACCAAGACTCCCCTGAAACAGATGGCCACCGAAATTCTGAGTGAACTTTCGGACAACGGCACCCTCATTGAAATTGAAAGAGGAAAATTCCGACTCAATATCAGAGGCGGAAATATCACCGGAACAATCGACCGTACATCACGTAAAACCTATCTGATACCTGACGACGGGGGTGCTCCTATTTTCATTTCGGAACGGAACCTCAACCGTGCAATGGACAAGGACTATGTGAAGGCATTTCTCTATGCCGGACGTAAAGGTCGTCAGCCCGAAGCCGAAGTGCTCGAAGTAATAAAACGCGCAAAAGAAAACTTCGTTGGAGTACTGGACATTACAGGATCATACGCATTTCTGGTGGTAGATAAAAAGTATTTATCCAACGATATTTTCATTCCGGCCGACAATCTAAAAGGAGGAAAAAACGGACAAAAAGCGTTGGTAAAATTGGTACGCTGGGACGAACGGGATAAGAATCCGGTAGGTGAAGTAATCGATATTCTCGGCGATCAGGGCGACAACAACACCGAAATGCACGCTATTCTGGCTGAATTTGGATTACCTTACAAATATCCCGAAAAAGTAGAAGCAGAGGCCGAAAAAATCGATGCCGGAATTACGGCAGAAGAGATTGCCAAACGTATCGATTGCCGCAACATCGTTACCTTCACCATCGACCCGCGCGATGCAAAGGACTTTGACGACGCCCTCTCCTTGCGCAAACTCGATAATGGATTCTGGGAAGTGGGAATACACATCGCCGACGTGACACATTATGTGAAACCGAAAACCATTATCAACGAAGAGGCCGAAAACCGTGCAACTTCCATCTATTTAGTCGATCGCACGATACCGATGTTGCCCGAAAAGCTCTCGAACGGTCTCTGTTCATTGCGACCCAACGAGGAAAAACTCACCTACTCTGTATTGGTGCAGATGGACGACGAGGCTAACATTCACGATTACAAAATCGGACGTACCGTTATCGAATCCGACCGACGCTTTACCTACGAAGAAGCTCAGCAGATTATAGAAACCGGGGAGGGTGATTACAAAGAAGAGATGTTGCAACTCGACAAGTTGGCAAAAATATTGCGAGAACGTCGCTTCAAATCCGGAGCCATCGCTTTCGACCGCGTAGAAGTGCGCTTCGAGATTGACGAAAAAGGCAAACCTACCAGCGTATTTTTCAAGGAGGCTAAAGATTCAAATAAGCTGGTGGAAGAGTTCATGCTGCTGGCCAACAAAACGGTGGCTACACACATTGGAAAACCCGGCAAAGGGCGCAAGGGTAAAACTTTCGTTTACCGTATCCACGATGAGCCGAACCCTGAAAAATTGCAGAATTTTGCCCAATTTATCCACCGTTTTGGCTACAAACTGAAGACTTCGGGCAAAAAGAGTGAAGTATCGTCGGCTGTCAACCACTTGCTGGACGAGGTTCAGGGCAAAAAAGAGCAAAATTTGATAGAAACCCTGGCAGTGCGTTCGATGGCAAAGGCCGTTTACAGCACCGAAAATATCGGTCACTACGGACTGGCGTTCGATTACTACACCCACTTCACATCGCCTATCCGCCGTTATCCCGACATGATGGTGCACCGCCTGTTGACCCGTTATGCCGAAGACAAACCGAGCGTAAGTGCTTCGGAATGGGAAGGGCGCTGCCAACACAGCAGCGATATGGAGCAACTGGCCGCTAATGCCGAACGCGCTTCCATCAAATACAAGCAGGTGGAATTTATGAGCGAACGACTCGGACAGGTATTCGACGGAGTGATCTCCGGCGTGAGCGAATGGGGCATCTACGTGGAACTGAACGAGAACAAGTGCGAGGGAATGATCCCAATTCGCGATCTGGACGACGATTACTATATTTTCGATGAAAAGAACTATTGCCTCGAAGGACATCGTTTCCGTAAAAAATTCCAGTTGGGCGACGCCATTACCGTTCAGGTAGCCCGTGCTAACCTCGACAAGAAGCAGCTCGACTTTGCACTGGTACGCGAAGGTGAAGAAAAACCGACCGTATCTCCATCTTACCCTTCTCAACGCAAAGAAAGCAAAAGCAAGGGCAAAAGTGGAGGAGCAAAAAAAGGAGGACGAAGGAGAAGGTAAAAGATTAAATATTCAACCATTAAGGCATTAAGAATATAAAGATAAATCTGAATATTCTTAATGCCTTAATGGTAATGTATTTAGTTTATACAAATGCAAATTGTCGCTTCCGCTCCCACTCTACCGGTTGCCACGAGCCATCGATCAGTTGATGAACAGTGGTGATGCCGGCGGCTTTCAGAGCATGGTAGGCAGGAGCAAAACCGTCGAGGAGATTGGTGGGATAATGACAATCGGAATTGACAGTCACCGGAATGCCAAGTTCATTGAGAAGAAGAAAGAACTGCACATCGGGGTAAGCAAACCCTTTTACCACCAATGATTTAGTATTGATTTCCACAATCATCTCCTTCTCTTTTATCAGCGTCAGCAAATCGCCCACCAAATTAAGATAGCGTGAGTCTCGAATAGAGAACTCCGGGCACCTCGAAGCGTTGAGGGCAATTTTATCCATGTGTCCTACAATCTGGAAGCCACCTTTTTCCACCATTGCTCGGCTTGCCTCAAAGAAACGATCGACTAACGCCCACACCTCACCATCATATCCGGTTTGCAGCCCGTGGTTGAACTTATCGAAACTGCCATCAATCGACATAAACGAGCCGTCGGGCAACCGATCGAGGTAATGCACCGAACCGATCAGATAATCCAGATCATCGACCGGGTAAAAGACGTCCTGTACTTCGAACACCCCATGAATGTAATCCATTTCCAGACCAAGACAGAGTTCGATTTGTCCGGCATATTTTTCCTTTAATCGCCGGAATTCAGCTTTGTATTCGGGCAAATCATCGGCACGCATGTTCCAGAACGTATCAAATGGTAGCGGAGCGTGCGACGAAAAGCCGTACCGTTTTAATCCTTTGGCAATGGCAAAATGCACGAACTCTTCCATCGAGCTGCGACCGTCGCAAAAATTGCAATGACTGTGATAATTGGACAGAAACATGAAGGAGATTTACGATTTCATTATTTACGATTTACAATTGAAATCTGCCGGGTTATAAGTCCGTATTATTCTTCACCTGCGTCAATTGCACGCAAAAAATAACGCAAATTCGTTGTTGCAAAATTAGCATTTTTACCGCATAGTGCCGAGAATCGGATTGCCCTCTCTCTTCGTAAAGAATTTTAATTCAGTCTGCTGATTTTAGGAATACTGCAAGACTTCTTGCAACCATATTGAACTACAGGACAACAAATACAGGCAAAAATAGCTACCTTTGCTCTTTAATGTGCAAGCTCTGATCTTGCATCGCAAAATGACTAAATCGTAAATAAAACAACGTGTTACCAAAAGAATTCGACATCATCGCAAAAACCTTCCAGGGACTGGAAGAAGTTCTGGCAAAAGAACTAACCGAACTTGGAGCTAATAATATTGAGCTGCAACGCCGTGCCGTAAAATGTACCGGCGACATCAAACTCCTTTATCAGGCAAATTTCCGTTTACGTACCGCATCGCGGATTTTAGTACCAATAGCCACCTTCAAAGCAAACAATCCTGACGAGGTTTACGAACAGGTAAAGCGACTCAACTGGTCGCAATACATGGATGTGAATACTTCATTCGTTATTGATTCCACGGTCTATTCAGACGATTTTCGTCACTCAAAGTTCGTATCCTACCGGGTCAAAGATGCTATCGCCGACTATTTTATGGAACGCTTCAAAAAAAGGCCTTCCGTACAGCTCACGAATCCTGACTTATACATCAACATTCATATAGCGCAAAATAACTGTACGCTTTCACTGGACAGTTCGGGAGAGTCGCTACACAAGCGCGGCTACCGGAGTGACCAAACCGAAGCGCCACTCAACGAAGCATTGGCCGCCGGAATGATTCTACTTTCGGGCTGGCAGGGAGAAACCGACTTCATCGACCCCATGTGCGGATCAGGAACTTTGCTTATCGAAGCCGCTCTTATTGCGCTGAACATTGCCCCCGGCATCTACCGAAACAGCTTTGCATTCGAAAAATGGAAAAACTTCGACGAAGAGCTTTTTGATAACATTTACAACGACGACAGTGCTGAACGGCCTTTTACCCACACTATTTATGGCTCTGACATGTCGATGCGCGCTATCCGCATTGCCGAAGCAAACGTAAAAAGCGCCGGTTTGTCTAAATATATCAAGCTTGAAGTAAAACCAATGCAAGACATCGAAGAGCCGAAAGAACCGTCATTGGTCCTTTTCAACCCGCCTTACGGAGAACGTTTGGTAACAGAAGACCTGATTGGTTTGTACGAAATGATCGGTCGCATCTTAAAACATAAATTCTCAGGCAACAAAGCATGGATTATTAGCTCCAACCTCGAATGTTTGGCTAAAATCGGATTGAAACCTTCCCAAAAGATCAATCTACTGAACGGAGCACTGCCCTGCGAATTCCGATATTACGAATTATTTTCCGGGAAGCGGGATAAATTCCTGCAAGACAGCACCGCCCGGTAACTGAACATTATTTCTGACCTGAAATCCGATTCCGAAAACCACTTTTTAATTGAAAAAATCACACTAACTACAATTAATCATGTCTATTCCCCATTTTTCCAATATCATATTCCGGCAGGCAGAAAAATATCAGGATCGCAACGTCTTCTTCACACGCAACGACGAAAATAAAACCTGGAATCCGATTACGTGGAAGTACTTTGCCGATCAGGTAACAAAAGCTACCCGTTCGCTGATTACTCTAAATACAAAACGAGGAGACCGAATAGGTATCTACACGCAAAATATGGCGGAGAGTTTCTATGTAGACTTTGCCAATTTTGGAATAGGAGCCATTTCCGTCCCGATGTTCGCTACATCATCTGTTTCTCAGATTGCATATATCATCAACGATGCCGGAATAGAGACCCTCTTTGTGGGAGAACAAACTCAATACGACAATGCTCTGAAAGCGGCAGACAATTGCCCGGGACTGGAACGAATCATTGTTTTCGACCCGAACGTAAATCTCCATAACAACGGATTAGCATTCTATTACAAAGATTTTATTGACCTCGGTAGTGCCAGACATGATAAAGAAATTGCCGAACGTCAGGCGCAAGCCTCTCCCGACGATATCGCCATTATCATGTACACTTCGGGTACCACCGGAGAACCCAAAGGCGTTATTCTCAATCACTCCAATTTTCTGGAAGCCATGCGCATTCACGATCTGGCGCTCCCCACTTTCAGCGAAAACGATCGTTCCATCGCATTCCTTCCTCTTTCTCACATCTTTGAAAGAGCGTGGTGCTACTATTGCCTCTACCGGGGAGCAGTCATCTACATCAACCTGCGACCACAGGAAATTCAAACCGCAATCCGCGAAGTGCGCCCCACAGTTATGTGCAGTGTCCCTCGTTTCTGGGAAAAAGTTTACATCGGTGTCAAAGAACAAATCAACTCTTTTAAGCCTTATATGAAAGGCATTGTCACATGGGCGCTGGCTTTGGGCGAAATCTACAACCTGAATTATCTGCGTCAGGAGAAAAAACCTCCATTGTTCCTGAAATTGAAATACAAACTGGTCGACAAGCTAATCTTCTCTAAAGTAAAGAAAACGGTTGGGATAGAAAACGCCAACTTCTTCCCGACTGCCGGAGCCGCACTCGAAGATGGCATCAATATCTTCCTGCGTAGTATGGGAATTCCCATTATAATCGGCTACGGACTAACAGAAAGTACCGCTACTGTATGTTGTTTCCGCCCCACCCGTTATGTCATCGGTTCCGCCGGGAAAATTATGGATGGACTGGAAGCCCGCATTGGCGAGGACAATGAAATACAATTGAAAGGTAAAACCATCACACAGGGCTACTACAAGAAACCTGAAGCCACGGAGGCTGCTTTCATCGACGGATGGTTCAGAACAGGTGATGCCGGAAAAATTGACAGTGAAGGCAACATTACGTTGGTGGAACGCATTAAAGATCTCTTCAAAACATCGAACGGAAAATACATTGCACCACAGCAAATTGAAATGAAGCTGGGGACAAGCAAATACGTCGATCAGGCAGCCGTGATAGGCGACCAACGCAACTATGTAACAGCTATCATAGTCCCGGCATTGCCTGAAGTTGAAAAACTGGCAGCGGAACGAAACATCCGCTATAACCTGATTGATGAATTACTGACACACCCAGATATTATTGCTTTCTACCAAAGTCTCATTGATTCGCTGCAACAAGAAATGGCATCGTATGAGAAAGTCAAAAAGTTCACGCTTATCAAAAAAGGGTTCACCATCGAATCGGGAGAAATGACCTCCACTCTGAAATTGCGCAGGGCCGTTATCATGCAAAACTACCGGAAGCTGATTGACGAAATGTACAAATAGAGAACCAAGAGCAAAGAATAAAGACCTGTATTTATTGAAACAGTCCAATTGTTAATTGTTAATCACTAACTATTAATCACTTATGATCGTTCAGGAAATTTGCACTGCTTTAGAAGATTTTGCTCCGCTGGCGTTACAGGAAAGCTACGACAATGCAGGTTTGCAGGTCGGAAAGCGCAGCGATACCATCAATGGAATTTTAATCTGCATCGACATTACTGAAGATGTAATAGATGAAGCCATCAGACACTGCTGCAACCTGATTATATCTCATCACCCACTCATCTTCAAAGGTCTAAAAAGGTTAACCGGTGACGACTATGTGCAACGCTGTGTAATCAAGGCCATTCAAAACAACATCGCCATCTATTCTGCCCACACAAATCTTGACAGTGTAGCAGAAGGGGTTAACGGACGCATTGCGCAAAAGATCGGACTGACCGACTACCGGATACTGGCTCCGGAAGAAGGAAAACTATTGAAGCTCATAACATTCGTTCCTTTTGCCGAAGCAGACAGAGTACGCGAGTCTCTTTTTGCTGCCGGAGCAGGACAAATCGGCAATTACGATTCATGCAGCTACAACAGCGAAGGTTTCGGAACGTTCAGAGCTGGTGAAAAGTGTAACCCTTTTGTAGGCAAAATCAACAAGCTTCACCACGAACCGGAAATTCGCCTCGAAGTGATCGTCCCGGCTCACCTCAGATTCGACGTTCAACAGGCGCTGATTTCAACTCATCCGTACGAAGAACCAGCTTTCGACTGGATTCCGCTGGCCAACGAATGGCAACAAACCGGAATGGGAATGATTGGTGAACTACCACAACCCGAAGACGAAACCGATTTTTTGAAACGACTGAAAACCACATTCAATGCCGGCACTATCCGGCATACACGCTTACGGGGGAAACAGGTGAAAAAAGTTGCTGTTTGCGGAGGCTCCGGAGCTTCATTACTAAGCACCGCCATTCGGGCAAAAGCAGATATTTTTGTCTCTGCCGACTTTAAGTACCACGATTTCTTCGGAGCCGAAAATCGTATTGTCGTGGCCGACATAGGTCATTATGAATCAGAGCAATTCACAAAAGAGATATTTTTTGAACAAATACAAAAAAAATTGCCTACATTTGCAGTCCGTTTCGCAGAGTGCGATACAAATCCTGTAAACTATTTGTAAGTAAGCACTTTCGGATTCCAAGCGAGTTCCGAACAGCAAGAAAATCAAGAAAAAACGGCACAATAAAACGTAAAATTGTAAATTCAACACCGTTATGGCTACAGAAGCAAAAAGCGAAAAAGAAATTTCAGTCGAAGAAAAATTGAAAGCTCTGTATGAATTGCAAACAGTTGCAACAGAAATCGACAAAATCAAGACTTTGCGTGGTGAATTACCCCTTGAAGTTCAGGATTTGGAAGACGAGATTGCAGGTTTGCAGACCCGTATAGACAACTACACCACTGAAGTTCAGGAACTTCAAAAACAAGCAGCTGCGCACAAAGCCGAAATAACCGAAGCCAAAGCGAAAATTGAAAAATATACAGAACAACAGGACAATGTTCGCAACAACCGCGAATATGATTTTCTGTCAAAAGAAATTGAATTCCAGACTTTGGAAATCGAATTGAGCGAAAAACGCATTCGCGACGCACAGGCAAATATCACTTTCAAAAACGAAGAAATTGCAAAAGCTACTGAACTTCTGAACGAAAGAAATATCGACCTTTCCCAGAAAAAGAGCGAACTCGACGAAATTGTTTCTGAAACCAAACAGGAAGAAGAAAAATTGCGCGAACGTGCAAAAGAAATCGAAGGAATGATCGAACCCCGTTTGCTGACAGCTTTCAAGCGTATTCGCAAGAACGTTCGCAACGGACTTTCTGTAGTTACCATTCAGCGTGATGCTTGTGGTGGTTGTTTCAATAAAATCCCTCCTCAACGACAAATGGAAATTCGCCTTCGCAAAAAAGTTATCGTATGCGAGTATTGCGGACGAATCTTAGTGGATCCTGAAATAGACACACCTTCAGAACCAATGGAATAAACGAATTTTATTCAACTTCAACATAACGCAAGCCTTGCATCCGTATATCTTTTTCAGATATCGATGTGAGGCTTTTGTTTTATTATTAATGTAACAACAATGCAAACAATAGAAGAAATATTTTTGAACAGAACCTCGGTAAGACGTTACGAACGCAAACCGATTGAATCCGAAAAACTGGAGTTCATCTACAAAGCCATTCAGAATACGCCAACCAGCTACAACGGCCAGCAATTTTCAGTTATCTCCATCACTGATCAGGACCTGAAAGTACAGCTTTACGAACTGATAGGACAGAAACAGATAAAAACCTCAGCCGTATTTATGGTATTTTGCGTGGATTTCTACAAGTTACAGCAATTTGCCGCAGCTACTGACACTGAATTCCCCCGTTTTCAGGATACTATGGACGGATTTATGGTAGGCGTCATCGACGCTGCTTTAGCCATGGAGAATGCTGTGATTGCTGCCGAATCGCTGGGATTAGGATCCTGCTGCATCGGCTATACCCGCACAGCAGCTCCGGCAGAGTTGGCAAAAATTCTGCAACTACCAGAAGGAGTTTGCGTTGTTTGCGGACTATCAATTGGATATCCGTCGGAAAAGCCCGACCTGAAACCAAAAATGCCCTTATCGCTGGTAATTCACGAAAACCACTACCGGACAGACGACATCAAGCCTGAGTTATTGGCATACAACGAAGAAGTGACAGCATACAACGCCGTACGTGCCGGTGATAAAACCACCAACGACTGGGGAAAACACATACTGGACTATCATCAAATCGCGATGAAGTATAACATTGAGAAATACACCTGGGATCAAGGATTTCATCTCAAAAAAGACAAAAAATAAGATAACACAACATACACATCTTTGGCTGCCGGGTTTTACATTTAGCAGCCAAATTTGTATCTTTGCACTATACAAATCCACATAACGAGAGATAAGCATTCATCGAAAGACTGAATAATCTACCCGGAAAACTATCGGATCTAAACCGCTTTAACAGACAAAATTGTGAAAACTCTAATAGCTCCATCTATCCTTTCGGTTGATTTCAACAACCTGCAACAATCAATCGACATTGTCAACCGCAGCGAAGCTGACTGGCTTCATCTTGACGTGATGGATGGCGTGTTCGTTCCTAATTTGTCATTTGGTTTTCCTGTGATCGATTCGGTTGCCAAAACCACTCAAAAGCCAATGGACGCTCACCTGATGGTGATAGAGCCTGACAAATACATTGACCGGTTGCGTAAACTTGGCGTAAGCCGCGTTACAGTGCATTACGAAGCTTGTCCTCATTTGCACAGAACAGTTCAGGCAATAAAAAAGGCCGGAATGAAGGCAGGAGTTTCTCTCAATCCACACACACCTGTCGCTCTTCTTGAAGAAATCATCAACGATTTGGATTTGGTGCTTATTATGAGTGTCAATCCCGGATACGGAGGTCAATCATTTATCGAAAATAGTTGTCCAAAGATTGAAAAATTGCGCCAGCTGATCGATACCAAAAAGGCTTCTGCGCTGATTCAGGTAGATGGTGGCGTAAATTTTGAAACCGGAAGACGACTAATCGATAGCGGAGCAAATGTATTGGTTGCCGGCAGTTTTGTCTTTTCGGCAAAAGACCCGATAGATACCATCAATAAACTAAAGAAACTCTGATTATTGTTTCTTTGAATTCATAAAAAAGCCACAATCAAATGCAATACATTTAATTGTGGCTTTTCAATTATCGATAAACTTAAAGATTAGATCTTTTGCTCCAATTGTTGCTCCCGTGGTTTTCGGTCGAAGAATGGATTCTTGGAAGAGGCGCTCACCGGGATGGCATATATCGAGTGACAATCGGCCAAATAGCCCATTTCTTTTATTGCAAACCCTACCGAAAACATTATTCGGGTATCCACCCTCAAATCGGCAGCTGTAGCCACGGCCGAACCGACTGCTATCCCAAGGTCAACCATATTGATTGCGCATGGCATGGCGTCGTTCTGCAATTTCTCGGCACAGGTCGGCACTCCGCAGTAACCGCAATTAAGGCCCTGAACCTGGGTACGGGTACCAATCAAAACAATCACATCGGCCTGAAGTATATTTTCCGAATCCCGTAGCATAAATTTCAGTCCGGTATCTTCGCCCTTTTGGCGCGTCAAAGCCGAAAGCCGCTGAATGTCTTCATCACCGGCCACCAAAGCTATTTCGACAATATCGACCCCCTTACCCTTTGGAGCAGTTCGGGCAGCCGTCATCATCTGTTTGGCTACCGAAATCAGGTACTCCTTACGGCTTTCCCGTTCATTGATCACCATATCAAGCAATTTTAATCTATGAAATAACAGGATCAGAGCCCTCTCGTTGCAACACAAGTGCAGAACGAGCAGGAATATAAAGCTTCAGCCATTCTTTATTATGCGATGCATGAACGGGATCGTACAACGACAAATGTTCTACCGTATCGTCGGACAACCCGAAGCCACCGAATTCTTTTGAATCTGTATCCAAGATAATTTTATATTTGCCCGGTTGAACTAGAATGCCGTAATCAGTATATGAATTTGTTGGATGAAAATTAAAGACAAACAACAGATTCCCTCTTTGATAAGCCAGCATCTGATCGTTACTTTTATCCCAAAGCTGAAAAATAGGAGCAAGGTTAAATCCGGGAACCGATCGGATAAGATCTATCATCGCCTTATCAAAATCGCCCAGATAGTGATACATCAACTTTGTATTATCGACGAGACTCCACTGGCGGCGGGCATATTTATGAGACCAGCCGTTTCCGGACCGCGGGAAATCAATCCACTCCGGATGGCCGAATTCATTACCCATAAAGTTAAGATATGCACCGTTTATTGTTGTCGCCGTAATGAGACGAATCATTTTATGCAATGCAATTCCCCGATCGACCTTAAAGGTAGTATCTCCTTTTTGCATATGCCAGTACATGTCAGAATCGATTAAACGGAAGATGATGGTTTTATCGCCCACCAGCGCCTGATCGTGGCTTTCGGCATAGCTTACGGTTTTTTCACCGAAACGACGGTTGGTTAATTCCCAGAAAATATGACCGGGCTTCCAGTCTTCATCCTTCTTTTCTTTTATCGTTTTAATCCAGAAATCGGGAATACCCATGGCCATTCGATAGTCAAAACCAATTCCCCCATCATGGAAAGATGCAGCCAGTTCGGGCATTCCGCTCATCTCTTCGGCAATAGTCACAGCGAAAGGATTCACCTGATGAATCACGCGATTAGCCAGCGTTAAATAACAAATAGCGTTGTCATCCTGATAGCCGTTATAATAGTCAGCATAATTTGAAAAAGATTCTCCCAAACCATGGCTATAATAAAGCATTGAAGTAACCCCATCGAAACGGAAACCATCGAAATGGTATTCTTCGAGCCAATATTTGCAATTGGACAGTAAGAAATGCAGCACTTCATTCTTCCCGTAATCAAAGCAAAGCGAATCCCATGCCGGATGTTCTCTCTTGGCATCTGCATAAAAATATTGATCGGGAGTGCCATCAAAACGCCCCAAGCCTTCAATTTCATTTTTTACGGCATGAGAGTGGACAATATCCATAATAACGCAAATGCCCAAGGAATGTGCCTCATCTATCAAAGCTTTCAGTTCTTCGGGAGTACCAAAACGCGAAGATGCCGCAAAGAAACTGGAGACATGATATCCGAACGATCCGTAGTAAGGATGTTCCTGTACGGCCATGATCTGAATACAATTGTATCCCATTTTGGCGATACGGGGCAAAATACTTTCGCGGAAAGAGTTGTATGTTGAAACTTTTTCGGCTTCTCCCGACATACCAATGTGACATTCGTATATCAGAAGCGGATCGGTTGTCGGCTTAAAGTCGGTTATTTTGAATTTATAGCGAAATTCAGGGCTCCATACCTGCGCACTAAACACCTTGGTTTCCTCATCCTGCACAACACGTTGCGCCCAGGCCGGAATGCGTTCCCCGCTACCTCCGTCCCATTGAACAATGAGTTTATAAAGATCACCATGCTTTACCGCTTTAGCCGGCAATTGAAGTTCCCAAACACCATTATCGGTTTTCTTCAACTGATATTCGGAGCTTTGTTTCCAACCATTAAAGTCGCCAACCATAAAAATAGCAGTAGCATTAGGAGCCCATTCCCGGAAGACCCAGCCCTGTTCAGTGCGATGCAAGCCGAAAAAGAGATGGCCGGTAGCAAAATCAGACAGATTTATTTTGCCGCCAGTCAGTTCCATTTCTTTATCAATAGCGTGCTGATGCCTGCCTTCCAAAGCTGAAGAATAAGGTTCAAGCCATGGATCATTTTCTATGATTTTCAGTTTCTGCATGGAATTATTTTTTGAACTCAACATTAAAATAGTTGTGTAACCATTAACAACGGACTACACCAACACTTTGATCACTAATTTACGGATAGCACCTTCACCAATACAAGGAGCATGGCCGTCGTGCGGAAAGAAAGCAACAAACTGACCCGGTTCCACTTTAACATAAGCCGAAGGTTTATCAGTAAAGAACGTAATATCTTTTGTTTCGTTATAGCCATCGGGAGAATTCTTGCAATCACCTACGGGAAGGAATCCCATCGTTTCAGGAGCTGTTAACGGCAACTGAATATCAATATATTTTGCATGAGTTTCGATGCGGGCTGCCTCCGGTGTTTTACCTGTAATATCTGACACTGAAATAAACAGTTTGTCTCCATCGAGAACAATTTTACCCGCCGGAGCCTGTGTTAAATCATTTTGTTTTACATATTCAAATGCCTGATGAAAAAGTGGGTGCAGAGCTTCATACTGAGCGCTGTCTGCCAAAGATGCTAAAATCATATTGTAGTTTTTGTTTCGTCATGACAAGCATGACAAATAAGGATTAATGACAATTCGTCTAAATTAACTGTGTTACAAAAATAGCATCTTTGAGTTACAACTGCAAGCCTTAAGAGAGCCAATAATATCAATTTTTCAATCAGGAATGTGTTTATATTTCAATTTGCAAATTCAACACCCTCACAAAACAGGCCCACAACAAAGAAACGACCCCATATTTTCAGATACAGCATCCAAAAACATGGGGTTATTTCCAAAATTAATGATAAATCCGGGATTCTTACCCCAAATTCAGCACCTCATCCACCGTAAAGTTCAAAAAGCGGTTTACCGGCTGGAGATACTTATAAAATTCGATTAATTGAGGCACAATTTCCGTCTGCGAATAGAATTCATCGGGAATATTTCGTCCGAAAGCATAGTGCTTATACTTGAGCAATTCGCCTTGCTCCCAATCTTTCGGGAACCCAAGCGGCACTTTTTTCAGTTTATCGTCTTCTCCATACATATCGGGAAATACAGAGGCAAAAGGCTTGCCCGTAATTTCGAGCCACTCGTCGATATTCTCGTAAATAGCCTGTCGCAAGGCTTTCAAAACAACAGCATCGGGCATATAAATACCCCCGCTGATAAATGAATTGCCTGGTTCGAGGTGCAAATAGTAGCCTGCCCGTGGACTTTTGCGCCCGCCTTTGGAAGCCATATAGGCTCCGAAGTGCGATTTGTAAGGCGTTTTATCAGGCGAAAACCGAGTATCGCGATAAAGACGGAAGATGCAATTTTTGGCATCCAACCCCTTGATTTCGGGATCGAAGGCAGATATTTCCTCAATAACATCCTGTGTCAGTTTCTCAAAATCTTTTTGCAACTCCTTGCAGTAATCCTTCTGCGAGGCAAACCACTCGCGGCTGTTATTATCCCTCAACTGTGTGAGAAATTGTAATATTTCGGCTGTTCTCATTGTTTCAGTGTTTAGTATTGAAAAACAAAGGTAGAAAAAAAACAATGAGAATGGAATGCATTGCTTTCTTTCCGTCGTCCAGAACAGCTCAGCAGAATCATACTACAGCTTCCAGGTCAACGATAAATTAAGAATGCGACCTTCAATCGGAGCCCAGAGTTGCCGCATCTGCGGGTTGTCAAAGGTGCCGTCGAAGATAGGTTCGTAGCGACTCTGACGAACATTCATCAGGTTCTCTCCATTGAGCACCGCCGTCAGATGGCCAGCGCTATATTTCAGCATGGCAGCCATAATATAGTAGGCCTTGGTAGGTTGATAGTCCTGATTGATTTGCCCGGCCACCAGCGAATTTTCAAGGCCCACACTCCAGTTCTTACTCAGTTCATACATCATCGTGTTCGACAGGTTATGCTGCGGTGTGCAGATGGGTTGCTGGTGTTCGGCGTTGTAGAGTTTGTTGACATGCGTGTAGACATAACTGAGATAAACCTCCCAATCGCCCACGGTCAGTCGCATGTAGGTTTGAGCGCCAAGTGTCCGAAGAGCTTTCGGCGCATTGTAAAGCGTCACGCCGGCAGTTCCGGGCAAACTGTCGACCGGAGAGTTGATAAACGAAGCAAAAAATGCCTGATTCAGGTTGATCGTCACATCGCCGATGCGTTTCTGAAAATTAACATCAGCATTCAGCCCGTGCGAGCGTTCCGGTTTCAGCCCCGACACCGAAGTCAGACGGTTCAAGTCCTGTTCCAGATCGATATAGTTGAGCGGATTAGGAGTCATATAACCCAATCCACCGTTGACACGCGCCGTCCACTCCTTGCTGAACTTGTACATCACCGAAAGGCGTGGTAACACAAACCAGCCGTATTTGTTCTGGTAATCGACCCGCACACCGCTTTCGATAGTGAGCGCCGGCACCGGATTGTAGGTATTTTGCACAAAACCGCCGAGGGTATTGTAGGAATAACCATTGAGAGGAATCAGAGCCGAACGGTTGTGAAACTGATCGCCATTAAAATTTGCTCCGATCACCCAGTTCATTTTATCGAACTGACGGAAATAAGAGAGCTCCGAATAATAAAGCAACTGGTTGGCCCGGAAATTATAATCGCGGGTGTCGATAGTTTGGTCGAGATTGCTGCCGCTCGCTTTGACAGTAATATTGCTGGTTGGCGACAGGTTGTTCACATATTTGGCCGTCACGCTATGCCGGTCCGACTGCGTACCCACGTGATAGTACGCCCCGTTGCCCGACGAAAGGTAGCGCATGTCCCCACCCTTTCGGTTGTCGAACGTTCCGGTATAATCCACGGTCAACGTGGAGCGTGGATCAAGGTAAAACTGGAATTTCGGATGAATCACCGTGCTGCGCACCCTTGACGATTCGCTCAGTCCGTCACCGTTCACATCCGTTGCCTGCCGCCAGGTCTGCCCGGCAAACAGCGTATATCCGAAAGTCTTGTACTTCTTCGCCATGTAGGCATTCAGGTTGGTCTCGTGCAACGACGTTTCGTTGATCGTAGCACTAAGCTCCTGCTGCGGCGTAGGGTCTTTGCTCACCAAATTGATGATACCGCCGATGGCATCACCGCCGTACAGGGTAGAACAAGAGCCTTTGATAATTTCGATCTGTTTCAGGTCGAGTGGCGGCACCTGCATTATACCGAAATTACCCGACAGTCCACCATAGAGCGGCAGTCCGTCTTTCAGCAACTGGGTGTAACGACCGTTCAGGCCCTGAATACGCGCATAGGTATTACCCGACGCGGCGCTCACTTCCTGCATCTGAATTCCGGCAATATCACCCAGCAGGCTCGAAATGTTGCCCGGCATAATCCCATTTTCCTCTTGCGTATCTTCCAGTCCCAACACCTCGATGCGGGTAGGAATGGCCTCGATGCGCGAGTTGGTACGCACCGATGTAACAGTTACCTCGTCGAGATGCTCCGATGCCGGTTGCAACAACACCTCCTGTAGACCGGGCTTGTCCACTTTGATTTCTGCTATTTCGTAGCCCACATATTGCACCTTGAGCAATGCCGGAAATGTGCCGGAAATATTCAGCGTCGCAACACCCTTTCCATCAGTTACAGCGCCCGTCGATGTATCTGACACCGTCACGGCCGCACCGATTAACGTTTCCTTCGTTTGCGCATCCTTCACGCTCACTGACACCTGTTGTTGTGCAAAAAGCGCGCACTGACACACCAGGCCAAACAGTAACAATAACTTCTTCATCTATTTGAACTATTTAGAAAATTTAATGCTGCAAAATTAGAATGCAACTTTGGAGAAAATTGGGAATTTCCGGGCAAAACATCCCTTTTCTCAAAAAACAGTGGAATTATCGCAAAGTGAGGGTTAAGCAATGTACGCCTTCCAGGCAAGTATAATCGATCGACAAAGAAGAGACTTTGCAAATTTCAGCCACAATAGACAAACCCAGTCCACTGGAATCCTTCGTGACGCCCTCTTTAGCAAAACGAGAAAACAGGTTCCGGGGATCTCCTTGCAATACTTTCCCCGTGTTTTTAAGAATCAGCTGCGAATCCTGTGACGTAACGCGGATAAATCCGTCATCAACATTATGCTTAATGGCATTTCCCAGCAGGTTGGTCACCAGCAGATCAGCTAGTAAAGGATTCATATTGACCACAAACGGAATTTGCAAATCACGCACCAGCTCGATATTGCGCATTGCCAGTAATTCAACCAGCTCGTCCAACCGCTCTGCAACCAAAGCGCTCAGATCAATGCTGCGTTTTTCCACAAACTGGTTGTTCTCTATTTTGGAAAGCAGGAGTAATGTCTGTCCCAGTTTCGACACCCGAGAGGCTGCGTCATAAGCCGTTTGGACCTGTTTGCGATGATCTTCGGATAAGCTCCGGTCGGTCAATAACGTTTCCAGCTTCGATTTCACTACAGCCAGCGGCGTCTGCATTTCGTGCGACGCGTTCTCAGAGAATTTTTTTAGGTTGGCATAATCATCCGTCATTTTCCGCATCATCTGGCTCAGCTCTTTGTTCATCTGATCGAACTCATCAATCGTCGACGATGGCAATCCCTTCTCCGTTATTTGATCCACTTTAAAATCCTTCAATTCTTTCAAGGTTCGATAAAAAGGATTCCAGATGGTAGCCGACAACTTACGGTTAAGGAAGTAAAGCGCCAGAATAATGAGAACAAACGTACCCAGCATAAACCAAAACGCTAACCCCACAAAATCGTCGGCCTCCAGATGTGACAACACCAGCGTAACCTTGTACGTTTTTCCATTTACCCTGTCCGGGAAAACCAGTTTGCGAGCCGGCACCATGCTTTTTTCGCTCGCGGCATAAATGGTGGTATCCGAAAATTGCCGTTCGACGTTTTGCCCGTTCGACGGCTGTATGTCAATTGTTTGATCGGGAGAGTGAAAAGGAAGAGCTATCTTGTTCTGATGCAACGAAGACTGCACGGTTTCTGCCCGGTTCGAGAGTATCTCGTCAATATTAAAATCGATTACCGCGGTGAGAATAAAGTAGAGTCCGCACCCGGCCACCACAAATACAAGCAGCAGCAAGGTAATAAATCGCCGGTTTATTTTTGTCTGGAGTTTCATGCTTTATCCGTTTGAAACATATAACCAATGCCATATACGTTTTTAAAGTAATCGACGCCCGTTTTTTCGAGCAACTTCCGACGTAAGTTTTTGATTTGCGAATAGACGAAATCGAAGGTATCGGCGGCATCAGCAAAATCGCCCCACAGGTGTTCGGCAATGGATTCTTTGGTCAACACCCGGTTGGCATTTGCCGCAAAAAAGGCCAGCAAATCAAACTCTTTTTTGGTAAGCGCAACCGCTTCGTTGTCAAAGAAGACCTGACGTGATTCGGGGAGTATTTTCAACCGTTCAATATTGACTTCAATTTTACCGTCATACTTTACCCGTCGCAAAATCGACTTGATGCGTGCATTCAGTTCTGCCAGATGAAACGGTTTGGCCAGATAGTCATCCGCACCCAATTCGAGACCGGCAACCTTATCGTCCAGTGAGTTTCGAGCCGAAATTACCAGTACGCCGGTAGTCGGTGCTATCTTTTTGATTTCACGGATCAGTTGCAGGCCGCTTCCGTCGGGCAATCCGATGTCGACCAGCACACAATCATACTCGTAGTCGGACACCTTATTCAAAGCCACATTGAGCCGGGTTGCCTGTTCGCACTGGTAACCTTCCTCTTCCAGAAAACTCACAATGGTTTCCCTCAGTCCGTCTTCATCTTCAACCACTAACAATTTCATTGCGATGCAAAGGTAAGATTCAATTTTGGAGAAAATTAGAAATTGCCGGAATTTCTACCCGCAAAAAAAGAAGCCCCTGTAAAAAACAGAGGCTTCCGAGTCTCACAAAGAGATATTATTATACGCCTACCGATACTCCGGCTTTGAACCAACGCCCGGGTTGTGGCAGGTTACCGAAGTCGAAATAGGTTGTGTTGAACAAATTGGTGGCCTCAGCAAAAATCCTGTAGTGCTTTTCTTTCCATTGCAACTTCAGATCGCATAGTAGATAGGCTTTGAACTGCGTTTCCTTATTCGTAGCCACATTCACGTAGGTTCCTGCCCGGTCATTGAGGCTTAGTTGCCATGCTGCCGACAACTTGCCGAAAAGGGGTTGAGAAATGCGCATCTTAGCCTGATGACGAAGATAATCGGTAGAATAAGACGAAATATACTGGCTGCTGCCCTTCGAGACATGCAGATAAGTATAATCGAGGTGGATGTTATCGATCCATCTCCAGACAGGACGGTAATCGATTGCCAGCTCACTGCCGAGCGAATTGACATCGGTCAGGTTTTCGCTATGCCACACCAACTCGTTGGGCAAACGCACCCAGTCGATGATATTGTGTCCGTAACGTTTGAAGCCGGCCACTCGAATTGTCCATCGGTCGGGAGTCCACAACAAATGCACATCCACATTAAAGGCATCTTCCGGTTTCAGATCAGGATTACCGTGCTGTGTTGTGCTCTGGTAATAGAGGTCGGTAAAGGTAGGCATCCGGTACGAGTTGTGCAGCCACGTACCCAGCGTCAGTTTGGGCGTAACGGCATAATCGACGTTACCTCCGGCATAAAAATGGAACCCGTAATCGTCGTTTCCGCTTCCCATGGCGCCAAGGCTGACTATCCATTGTTCCCACTCTTTCACCTGCTTCACCGACACGCTACCGATGCGACGTTCGGCCGACTTGGTAAATACCCTGGCATCCGAATAGGGATCGAAATGCGGAGTGTTGAGCGGCGTTCCCAGCGTGTTACTGAAGATATGTTCAGAGCGAAGGTCTCCAGCCAGTGAGGTCACCCCACCCCACCACGAGTAACTGGCCTGCGCCGAAATGCCCATCACGTCGGTTAGGTGATAGTTGGGCGAAACGTACCACGGTGGAGCAGGAACACCCTCGCGAAAGAGGGCGAACATGTCGTGATGGCGGCGATAATAGGCCGAGGTCATCAGCTTCCAGTGGCGGGTTTGTTTTTTATATTGCAACGAAGCAATCAGAGACCGGGTCTCTTCGTACTGGTCGAGATATTTCGGAGAGTAAAACGTGTTGGCTCCGAAATCTTTCGACTGCATGCCCAGTTGCAACGAAAACTGTCCGATGCGGTTGTCGATAAACCGCACATCGGTATATGCGTTGAAAATTTTAAAGTCAGAATCATGAGCAAAACCGTCACTGCGAGTACCGTTGACAGCTGCCGTTACGCGCCATGGGCCGGTATTAAGATAGCCCGAAGTGCTTCCCTGCCGGTAACCAAAGTCACCGCCGGAAATCTGCGCGTTGAATCCGTTATGGATAATTTGTTTGGTGACAATATTGATAGCGCCGCTGAAAGCGATAGCTCCTGCCGTCCAGGCACCCGGTCCGTAGAGAATCTCCACGCGTTCTATCAAGTTAATGTCTAAAGGCATGTCTAAATTGAAGTGTCCCGTTTGGGGATCGGTGAAGTTGACACCGTTGAGAAGGATGGCGGTTTGATCGAAGGTTCCGCCGCGAAGACTAATATCGGCCTGTACATTTTCAGTTCCGCGGGTACGCAGGTCGACTCCCTGAACGTAGCGCAACAGGCCCTGAACGTTTTGTACCGCCGCTTGCTCAATTTCCTTACGGGTAAGCACGGCAACCACTTTCACCAACTGTTGGGTTGTCGGTGGCAGATCGCTGTTAATTTGCACCTCTTCCAGCTGAAACACCGGATCAGGAGCTGTTTTTACATTTTCCTGTGCCACGGCTTTCTGATTGGCCGTTGTGAGCATAGCTGCGCCCAGCACACCGATTTTCACCGTAACACTTAAACTGTTGAACACTGCGTAAGGTGTTCTTGCCCATCGTCGAAAACAGGGCAGACACCGTTCTTTCTGCATTTTTTTCATTCGTAAATTATTAAGTTAAACAATACCACCGGATCTGTTTTCCGGCGTTTTTCCTACTCATTCAGCATTCTTTTTACATATTCGGGAGGCTCTGGCGCACCCATCAAAAAGTCGCCTCTTTTGTTGAGAGACAACGCCCAGCGGTCGAGCCACGAACTACCGAAAGTTCCATATACCGTCACCGGAATCTTATAAGCCGGATCTTTCAACACCTTGTCGATAGGCTGAAAATCGTATCCGTTTTTCCTGAAAATGGCGATGATGTCATTCATATATTCGGAGTTCAGCATACTGGCATGCAGCAAAATCACCTGATTCATTGTTCGTCCGAACAAACCTACCGATTCTTTTTCGAAGTGCTTTATATCCTGATCGATGTAAACAAGATAATCACTCACAATTTTCTTCATCAAAGCCGCATCTTTCTTTTGTTTGGCCTTATAATAAGCATAGGCAAACGCATAATCCTCACTGTCGATGGTGATGGGAGCCGTAGTATAACCGTGTTCCGTCAGGAAACTAGCCAGTGAGTCGGCGCGGGCTTTGGTTGTTCCCACGTGCAGATAAGGATGGCGAAAATACTTCTTCTTTTGTCCGTATTTTTTGAGCAACTCTTTGGAGATAATTTCTCCTTTCAGTATGTCGTGAGAAAAAGCCTTAAATGATTCGGTATTGTAATCGGGGTGAGAGAAGGTGTGGTTGCCAAGCATCAAACCGTTTCCCAGCCATTTGTCGAGAAGATGAATCTGGAACGACATTGGTTTGTTCACATAGTTGTAGAGCTTATTTTCGTTTACAAACCCGATAGCCGGCACCTTATTTTTCTTCAGAGAAACAATCAGGTTATCCATAATCCGTTGCTGAACGACCGTATCGTACGGGCCGTAATCAACCACCGGCAGGTCGTCTATAGAAATGCACACATGCTTTTTTTGCCCAAAAGCAATCACACTCACAAAAATCAACAGCAACAATAATCGGGATCTCATACTCTTTATTTTAGGAAGAGACAAAGATACAAAAGTCAAAAGTAATTTTATGCAAAAAAGAGGTAAGCAACAATAATTGCGGCAATAGCTCCGGCAAGGTCGGCAATGAGTCCCGCCGAGATGGCATAACGCGTTTTGGTTACACCCACCGAGCCAAAATAAAGAGCCACAATATAAAAGGTAGTATCGGCTGCGCCCTGAAAAATACAGGAGAGATGACCGGCAAACGAGTCGGGACCGTAGGTTTTCATGGTTTCAACCATCAGCGCCTTGGCACCGCTACCGCTCAACGGCTTCATAAAAGCATTGGGCAATGCAGCCACAAAATCGGTATTCAATCCCATCAGATGAAACAAACTTGCAATGCCGTTAATGATCATATCCATAGCACCCGAAGCACGAAAAGCTCCGATGGCCACCAACATTCCGACCAGATACGGAATCGTCTTGACGGCGGTTTCAAAACCCTGCTTGGCTCCTTCAATAAATGCTTCGTAAACGTTTACTTTCCGCACCAGTCCTCCGATAAGAAACGTAGCAATAATCAATAGCAAAAGAGAATTTCCTGTAATACTCGATGCAACCGACATTTGCTGACTATCGAGACGTGAGAAACCGAAAACAATCAATCCGATAATAAACGTAATAGCTCCCAACCACCCAATAACCGTACGATTGAGCAAATTGAGCCGCTGACGAATACCCACATATAAAATTGCCGTAAGAGTCGAAACGTAAGTAGCAATCAACACCGGCACCAGAATATCTGCCGGATTAACAGCACCCAAAATGGCACGCTGTGCAATAATATTGATCGGAAGAAGGGTGAGACCCGCCGTGTTCAATGCCAGAAACATAATCTGCGCATTCGAAGCAGTATCTTTGTTGGGGTTTAGTTCCTGCAGGCTTTGCATCGCTTTCAGCCCGATAGGCGTAGCTGCATTGTCGAGTCCCAGCATATTGGCTGAATAGTTCATCACCAACTGACCGCTGGCCGGATGCCCCTTGGGGATTTCGGGATATAGCTTCGAAAAGAATGGCCCCACAATGCGGGACACAAAACGGATGGCACCTGCCTTTTCCCCGATATTCATCAGCCCCAGCCACAAAGTCATCACGCCCGCCAAAGGCAGAGCGATGTCCATCACAGAGAACTTGGCCATCTCGAAAGTCGACTTCACCACCTTTTCAAAAATGACAAAATCGCCGGTAAAAATAAACTGAAGAGTAGCGACGAGAAACGCAATGAGGAAAAATCCAATCCAGATATAATTGAGCATGAGGAAATAATATTCTGATTACAATTCAACTCACAAACAAAGCTTTCCGATAGCAATTTATCGTCAAAATGAGCACTTTGCTTATACTCCTGCAAATGTAACGATTGTTTTTTGATGTAACAAGTCAAAGAACCAACCCACAAACACCCCTTTTTGTGATAAAAATTCTTCTCCCGGCAGTAACTCCCCCAAATTTTTGCAAAAGATGTTTGATATTGAATAAAATGTACGTATGTTTGTGATTATCAAAAACCTTAAAGCTACAAATTATGATAGATCTCTCAACGACTTATATGGGATTGCAACTGCGCAACCCGATTATTGCCGGCAGTTCCGGCCTGATGAACAATGTTGAATATCTGAAAGAACTCGAAGAAGCCGGAGCCGGGGCTGTCGTCCTCAAGTCGATTTTTGAGGAACAGATTCGCCACGAGTCAGAGAGTTTCCTGCAATCCGATCACGAAAAAGCGCGTGAATGGAAGACCACGTTTAACGAGGCCGTTCAGCAACACCCCTACGCATACGAAGAGGCGGAGGCTTATGTCAACAGCTTTGCAAAAGAACATACTCTGGATCGCTACCTCGCTTTTGTAGCAAAAGCCAAGCAGACCCTGAAGATTCCGGTCATTGCAAGTATTCACTGTGTTTCGCAATACGACTGGAGCTATTTTGCCAAACGCATTCAGGAAGCCGGAGCCGATGCCCTCGAACTGAATATCTACGTGCTTCCGTCGGACATCAAACGAAGCGGTGCCGAAAACGAACAGGTCTACTTTGATGTAGCTGAACAGGTAAAACAGCAGGTCACTATCCCGTTTTCACTCAAAATAGGGTACTATTTTTCGAGCGTGGTGCACACCATCACTAAGCTGAGCGAATCGGGTGCGTCCGGTCTTGTATTGTTCAACCGACCCTATCATCCCGACATTGATATCCGCGAGCTGGAAATCTCTACCGGACAGGTTTGTACCACTTTCGACGACTACCTGCACACCCTGCGCTGGGTGGCAATTTTGTCCGGAATGGTCAAATGCGATATCTGTGCTTCTACCGGCATTCACAGCTACGACGTTGTTATTAAGCAGATATTGGCGGGAGCTTCCGTCATTCAGATTGCTTCGGCGCTTTACAAACAAGGCCCCGACGTGATTCCCGGCATGTTGAAAGGCATAAAGACATGGATGGAAATCCACAATTTCGAAACCATCGACCAATTCAAGGGAATGTTCAGCCAGAAAAACATAGAGAATCCGGCTGCATTTGAAAGGGTACAGTTTATGAAACTCTATTCCAGAATAGAATAACATAGCTTAGCACACGGAATACACTGATTAGACGAATGAACACTGTACATTATGACCAGCTCATCTCCGTTAATTCTGTGTATTCTGTGTGCTATTTTTTATCTCTTTGTATTTACCAAATAAATACCCGTCAGGGCAATCAGCGCTCCGATCATTTCCCGGAGAGACATAAACTCACCCAATACCGGGATGGAGAAAATAGCTGTCAAAATAGACTGACTTAGCAGCGTCACCGAAGCTACTGTCGGCTTGATATAGGCCAGTGCAAAGTTGATAGCCAGCCAACCCAGCATTTGAGGCACAATACCCAAGGCTGCCAGCGCCCACCACGTCGGTGCCGAAAAGCCCCACATAGGCACCCGGGTAAATAAACACAACACACCGAGCGCCACCGTACTGGAAACCATCGACAGCATGGTAAAAGAGAAAGTATCCAGCGTATTACGCCCTTTTCGCGTTGTCAGCAAATAGGCTCCGTAAAACATACTGGCCGCAATGGAAAGAAAATTGCCGAACGAGAAATCCGTAGCCGCAAGTTTATCCAGTCCCACGACGATCGCCACACCAAAAATTGCAATGACAGTTCCGGTCCAGAATATGCGCCCCGGCCGCTCTTTCAGAATAAATACCGCTCCAAAACCCACCCAGACAGGAGCCATATTACCCAGTAACGTTGAGATGGATGCTTTCGTGAGCATGATGGAGGTATTCCACAAAGCAATATCGCAGGCGAAGAAGAGTCCGCACAATAACGCGATTTTCACTCCATGCCAGTCGGTTACCGGTTTACGAAACCGCAACCAGAGAGGCAAGATTGCCACCAGTCCGAAAGCCATGCGGTAAAATGCAGAGCCAAAACCGCTGATTCCTGCCAGTTTTACAAAGATGGCCGACCACGAAATGCAAAGCACGCCAAAAAACAGGAGAAAATAATTGAACCATGGACGGTGAGCGTGTTGTGAAAGCATGCGAAGGAATATATTTTTTCAGTTGCAGGATACAGATACAAAAATACGGGAATTTGCCGATATATTTGATCCCAGATGAACACTTCGTTTTATTTCCTTTTATCACAAAACAGAAACTAAACGAAAATTTATCTATTTTTGCGGGACTAATCACACAATCAATTCCCCACATTTCGACAATGAAGAAACTACTATTATTGACAGCCGTCATACTGTTTACTGTGCAGACCGGTTGGTCGCAAAAATGGTCGGTACGCTTTGCCGACTCTGAAATGAAACGCTTTCCGCAAGCCTGGCAACTCGACTACGGTACCCGACTCTACTTCGGTTATACGCAAGGCCTCGGCACGTTGGCATTCTACAAACTATGGAAAGCCACCGGCGACAAGAAATACTACAATTATGTGTATCAATGGCTCGACACCATTGTGAATGCGCAAGGTAAAATTCATCTCTACGAACCGAAAACCTATAATATCGACTTCATCAATTCAGGCAAAACATTGATGGCGATGTGGAAAGAGACAAAACTACCGAAGTTCAAAATAGCACTCGACAGCCTGCGCGGACAGATGAAAACCCACCCCCGCACCGACGAAGGGGTTTTCTTCCACAAAAAAATCTACCAACACCAGATCTGGCTGGACGGACTCTACATGGGCGATCCGTTTTTAGCCGAATATGCAGTCACGTTCAAAGAGCCGGCGCTGCTTGACGACGCCATCAACCAAATTCTGATCGGAGCCAAGCGCACTTATGACGCTAAAACCGGACTCTACTACCATGCCTACGACGAAAGTCGCCTGCAGCAATGGGCCGACAAGAAAACCGGTCATTCACCTAACTTCTGGGGCAGGAGCATCGGCTGGTTCTACATGGCGGTGGTCGACATCCTCGATTTCGTGCCCAAGAATCATCCAAAGCGTGCACAGCTCATAGCAATTGCCAAAGGCTTAGCCGACACACTGCCCAAATATCAGGACAAAGACGGCCTCTGGTATCAAGTAGTGGACCAACCGACACGCGAAGGCAATTACGCCGAAGCGTCGGCCTCCAGCATGTATATGTATGCCATTGCCAAAGCGGTCAACAAAGGATATATCGCTCCGAAATACAAAGCAGTTGCTCTGAAAGCTTTCAACGGCATTACCCGCAAGCTGATCAAAACCAACGCAGATGGAACGCTCTCGCTCACGCAATGTTGCGCGGTAGCAGGATTGGGAGGAAAGCCGTATCGTGATGGAAGTTACGAATATTACATCCACGAAAAAATCCGCGATAACGACGCAAAAGCTACCGGACCGTTTATCATGGGTTGCATCGAACTGGGCAAGTAGTTGTATATTTGTGCCGGTTAATAAAACAACTGACACATATGAAACCGATTATTTATCTTTCAATATTTTGCCTTATGACACTTTTCGGATGCAAATCGACAGCACCGTTGCACACAATTGAGCAACTCGACATAAAACAATATAGCGGAACCTGGTACGAAATTGCCCGCATTACCCATCGTTTTGAAAAAGGACTGGAAAAAGTTTCGGCCACTTACACCCTGCGCAACGACGGTAAAATCACGGTTTTGAATCAGGGGAGCAAAGGCTCCGACCCCGAGGTTATCAAAACTGCCAAAGGAGTTGCATGGGTACCCGATCCGTCAAAACCCGCACAACTGAAAGTGCAGTTTTTCTGGCCATTTGCAGGCAACTACTGGATTATCGATCTTGACGCCGACTATCAACATGCTTTGATCGGCGATCCGTCACGGAAATACCTGTGGATATTATCGCGCGCCAAAACAATGGATGCGGCAACTTACAACCGGCTAACCGACATTGCCGCAAAGGCCGGATTCGACATCAGCAAGCTCGATCGGGTTCGCCAATAATCAAGCTCCTGAAATTCAAAGAAAAGAATTTCAAAATTTGTTGCAGAAGCAAAAACAAAGTCGTAACTTTGCCCCGTCAAATTTTCAAAATATACATTCATGTCTTATTTAACAGCAGAAAAAAAACAAGAAATCTTTGGCAAGTACGGAAAGTCGAATACTGACACTGGGTCTCCTGAAGCTCAGATAGCATTATTTTCATACCGTATCAGCTCGTTGACCGAACACTTGAAGATCAACGCAAAAGATTATAGCACTGAAAGAGCTTTGGTTATGTTGGTAGGAAAACGTCGTCGTTTGCTCGACTACTTGAAGAGCAAAGATATCGAACGTTACCGTAGCATCATCAAAGAATTGGGTATCAGAAAATAAGTGCTACCTGAACGACTTAAAAAGCTATCTCTCGCAGATAGCTTTTTTCTTTTTAAAGAACCGGAATGACAATATATCTACGCCTTGTGCGTTAACCAACTGTCAACGGTTCGTTGTGCCAGCCTGCCAAACTTGACACTTTTTAATACTACCAGCAGGGATCGAACCATCAAAAATGCCTATTTTTGCTTGTAAATAAATATTCCCCATGAAGAAAATCACCTTGCTATGTGTAGGGTTTACATCCCTACTGAGCCTGCAAGCTCAACAGACATACACGTACAGTAACCCTGCACGCGCCTTCCAGGAGGGCAAAGAGCAATATCTGCAACAACAGTTCTCTGCCTCTGAGCATAGTCTGCAAACATATCTGCAAACAGCAGACCCTTCTGAAAAGAGTAAAATTCAGGAAGCAGAATACTTTATTGCCGCCAACGCATACGAACTGAGACAATCCGATGCCACAGATCTTCTGAAGGCTTATGTTGAAAAATATCAGGGCACATCCATGCTCGACAATGTAAAATTTCGCTTAGGAATCTTACTATTCGAACAAAAGCAATATACGGCAGCCATCAAGGAACTGGACAAAGTCAATATTAAAAAGCTGAACACTTCTGACGAGAACCTGTATCATTTTGCACTGGGATACTGCTACACCGCCGTCAATGAATTTACCAAGGCGCGAGATCAGTTCAAACCATTGATCGGCGTTGAAAAATATGACAAGACAGCCAACTACTATTACGGATACAGCGAATATGCGTTGGGCAACTACGACACTGCCCTGCCTTATTTCGAAACCATCCAGAATCAACCGGAATTTTCACCGCTGGCACCTTACTATATCATCCAGATTTATGCCAAACAGAAAGAGTACGACAAGGTAAAATCGTATGGTAAAACAATTCTGGAAATCAATTCCAACAACCCGAAAAACGGAGAAGTGCACCGCATCATGGGTGAATGCGCCTACCGCGATCAGGATTACAAACTGGCGGCTGCCGATTTCGCAAAAGCATTCACAACAGACAAACAACTTTCGCGCGCTTCGTTCTACATGTGGGGAATGTCGTGCATGCAATCCGGAGCCTACGATCAGGCGGTAATGCCATTAACAAAGGTAGCCGGCGAAACCGATGCACTCGGACAGAACGCTTATCTGGCTCTCGGAAATGCCTATACCAAGACAAACGACCGCCTGAAAGCTCAAATGGCTTATGCCAATGCCGGCAAACTGACTTTTGACAAGGGAGCTCAGGAAGAAGCGTTATACAATTATGCGCTTTCCACCTATGAATCAAACGCTCAGTTCGGAGAAACCGTAAAAGCCTTCGACAATTTCCTCAGCATTTTCCCGAATTCAAAGTATGCTGACGAAGTCAATAGCCGTCTTGCAACAGCATTGATTCAATCAAAAGATTATACTGCAGCCTTAAACGCCATCAACAAACTCAAAACCAGCAACGCTCAGGTTATTGCTGCGAAAGAAAACATCCTTTTCCATTTGGGTGTCCAACAATTTGACAAAAAAAATTACCCGGGAGCCATTGCCAACCTGACAGAAGCTTTGGCAGTTACATCACGCCGCCCTTCATTAGTGCAGATTTATTTCTGGAGAGGAGAAAGCTATTACCGTGCCGGAGAATATGCCAAGGCAGAAAGCGATTTCAACACCTATCAGGACGACCCGAGAAGCAGCCGGGATGCCAATTTCCATTTATCATACTATGATTTGGCCTATTGCAAATTCATTTCCCGCGACTACAAGCAGAGTTTGCTTGCATTCATGCGTTTTGCCGGAGGAGAACACGAAGCAATGTCGCCGACATACATCGATGCACTCATCCGTATCGGCGATTGCTATTACATGACCCGCGACTTCATCAACGCTCATAAATATTATGCGCAGGTGGTTGCCAAAGGAAAAGCCGGCAGCGATTATGCAGAATACCAGATTGCATTTATCTACGGCCTTCAGAAAAATTATCGCGGAAAAATCACCGAGTTGAACAAACTGATTGAAAATTTCCCGACTTCGAACTACGCCGCCAATGCCTACTATGAAATTGGACGGTCATATATCATCATCGAACAATACGACAAAGCGATAGAAACTTACAATGCGCTGATTAAGAAATATCCGAATAGTGAGTTCACCCGCAAAGCAGCACTGGAAATCGGGTTGGCATATTCCAATACCAGCAACAAGAAAGAAGCTTTAACAGCCTACAAACAGGTGGTAAACAGCTACCCCGGCAGCTCAGAAGCCAAAGTGGCCATGGAGAACATAGAAAATCTCTATGTAGACCAGTCGGATGCTGAAGGCTACGTAAGCTATCGGCGGTCATTGGGCAAAAGCACCGACATTACTTCAGTGATGGAAGATTCGCTGGTATACACCACAGCAGAAAAAGTGTACCTGAACGGCAAACTTCCCGAAGCAGCTACTCTGTTTTCCAATTATCTGTCCAAATATTGTCCTCAGGGCAACTATTGCATCAAAGCCACCTATTATCTGGCCGACAGTTACATGCAACAACAGAAAACAGATGAGGCTTTGTCCAACTATAAAAAACTGACAGAGATTCAGGGTAATCCATATATGGAACAAGCGTTGGCTCAATGTGCATCCATCACCTACGACAAAAAAGATTACGCCGCATCTCTCAATTATTTCAAAACGCTGGAAGCAACAACGTCCAACAAAGAATATCAGGAGGCAGCCAGTCTCGGAGTGCTCAGATGCAGCCATCTCACAAACGATTATGGAAGCACCATCAAGAGTGCGAACCGGATACTCAACAATAACCTGGCATCTTCTGACATGTCGACCGAAGCACGCTTCTACAGAGCAAAAGCTTATCTTGCAATCAACAAATCCGACAGTGCTTTCAACGATTTGACGGTGCTTTCGAAAAATGTGCGCACTGTTTTTGGAGCCGAAGCCAAATACGAACTGGCCAACTATTACTTCCAGAAACAAGACCTGAAAAAATCGGAAGCCGAAGTGATGAGCTTTATCAACCTGAACACGCCGCACCAGTATTGGCTGGCCAAAAGCTTTATCCTTTTATCGGATATCTATGTCAAACGGGGAGACAACTTCCAGGCCAAACAGTATCTGCTGACACTTCAGGACAACTATCACCAACAGGACGATATTTTATCGATTGTAAAACAGAAATTGCAGGATATTGAAAAGTCTGTAACTCCAAAATAAAAACCGTTCACGAATTATAAAAAACTCCGAAACAATGAAGAAAACAACCTGTTTTATCCTCACTGCCTTCGTGGCCGGATGCCAGATTATTGCCGCACAGAGCGGTAAAAACGACACGATAGCAAGACGCAATGTCGTTATTGAGCGTGATTACGTACCAACTATCAAAAATACCGACAAGCTGGATATTACCCCCATAATCACAGAACCGGAAATTAAAAAGACCGAAGCCGTTTATTCTGAAAAAATGAATTTACTAAAACCGGAATACGAAGTCAACAAATGGCCGGCAGCAGCAATTCATCTGGATCAGAACACCTATAAAAAAGGCTATGCCCTGTTAGGTTTTGGAATGTACGGGACGGTTTTGGGAGACGTATTCTACCCCATTGTGGATGACGGCACTCAATCGCTCACTTTCGACACTCATATTCACGGACTTTTCGGCAACACTCAACGTCAGTGGATCACTAACTTCGGACTGAATTATGTCACCCGCCTTGAAAATTTCGACCTAAATATGGGTGCCTATTTCAAGCGCAACGGATTTAACTACTACGGAACCAACGGCCAGTACTTCAACAGATACACCGCGAACTACAAAGACTCCACCAACAGTTTTATCAATTTTGGGCTGAAAGCAGGTATCAAATCGAAGGGTGATGCTGACGCCATTGCATACAAAGCCGATGTTCAGTACAACAACCTGACTCCCGGCACCGGTTTGGGCGAACAACTGGTTCATATCACCGGCAACATCGATTTACCGATCGGAGAACATCGCATCGGTTTGGCAATTGACGATTACAACATGTTTTATGCCAAATACCAGGGACAACAACTCTATCCGAGCCATTCGATTATTGGCGTAAACCCTTATTTTAATCTGAAAGGAGACGACTGGAGCGTTCGCTTAGGACTGAAAGATTATTTTTCAATCAACGGCAAAGGAAAAGCGTTCAGTCTGATGCCTGATGTTTCAGCACAAGTCAACCTGATCAAAACCGTGACACTTTATGCCGGTATTACTGGTGAATACTCCGTCAATTCGATGCAGAAGATTACTGACGAGAACTACTACATTGCTCCGACGTTACGGGTTGATGACTCATATGCTCCGATAGATGTATTCGGCGGCATCAAATTCTCACCTTTAGCAGGTCTTTTAATCAACGGTTCGGTTGATTACAAATCGTACAACAAACAATACTTTTACGCAAACCAGTACGAACCAATACCCGTTTTTGACCTGATATTAGCAAATACCAACTATCTATACAACTATGCAACAATATTGAGACCAACCTTCAACGTTCTATATGACAAAGCCAGTGTGGTAGCTGCCAAACTGAATGTTGCATACAACTGGAAAGATAGATTTTTGGCACATATCAATGCCACATACAACAACTGGGACACAAAAACACTCGCAAAAGCGTGGATGAAACCCTCCACAGAAATAGAAATTGGAGGCGAAGCCAAAATAACCCGCAATATTTTCGTGAATGCCAACTACTATTTTGCCGGGGGCAGATATGCATTTTTGTATGGCACAGAATCGGTAAAAATGAAAAATGTAAATGATCTTAGCCTCGGTGCTTCTTATTCATACAGCGACTGGCTGACCGCTTTCATTCGCCTGAACAACGTAATGGGAGCCAAATACCAAACATACTACGGGTATGATTCTCTTGGTCTGAACTGGCAAATCGGAGCAGCCGTTTCGTTCTGATACGAATTCACCATAAGGATGTCTCAAAAGACAATGTTGATATTGACAAACTTGTAAACTGAAAAGCTGTTTCATTTTTTTACCCCTAAAACCCCTTAAGGGGACTTTTGCGCCAATCAAAATAGCAGATTTATAGCCCCTTCAGGGGTTTGGGGTATAAGAACAAATATCTATTTTCAATTCGTAAGTTATTATACAATCAATATTCCTTTTGAGAAATCTTCGTCATTTCCATTAACTCGTTCTCTTCGCGCCCTCTCACCTTCTCACCTTCTGACACATATGCCGAATCCTTATTTCCAATTCAAACAATTTACCGTTTGGCACGACAAATGCGCCATGAAGGTAGGAACTGACGGTGTTTTGCTGGGAGCATGGGCTGCTGTTGAAGAGGCAAAAACGATTCTCGATGTGGGAACCGGAAGCGGACTGATTGCACTGATGGCGGCTCAACGAAATTCTGCTGCACACATCACGGCAATCGACATTGAGGAAACATCAACAATACAGGCCGAAGAAAATTTCAATCGGTCACCCTGGCAGGAACGACTTACGGTACATCATGCGTCACTCGAACAGTATGCACTAACTGCTAACACGACCTTTGATGCTATTATTTCCAATCCACCCTACTTCCATCAGTCATTACACTCCCCTGACAAAAAACGCACCCTCGCACGGCACACGGCTCATTTCACACAAGACACGCTGCTCGCTAACTGTTGCGAACTTCTTTCTGCCAATGGCTCTATATTTCTGATTTTGCCGGTTACCGAAGGAGAAATTCTCCTGACTAAAGCAATTGATTATCAACTATTCTGCACCCAGAAAACGCTGGTGTTTCCAACCACGTCATCCAATCCGAAACGGCTTTTAATTGCCTTAACCAAAACACAGCAACCGCTTTTGGAAGACACTATCACTATCGAATCCGGCATACGACATCACTACTCCGAAGATTTCGCCAGTATGTTACAGGCGTTTTATCTTAAATTATAAAATACATTCCCTAAGATAGCCTAAATAACGTTCAATAGCTTTACAAATACAATCGTTTGCGGGGTATAGAACGTTAACCTGCTTCGATTCAACTTGTCGGATTAAAAAAAAAAACTATCTTTGTAACGCAATAACGTATAATTTGATGAATAACAATTACATAACACCCGACTACGTTTTTGAAACGAGTTGGGAAGTATGCAATAAAGTAGGTGGAATATATACCGTTTTATCGACGCGGGCATCTGTTTTACAACAACGGCTGAAAGATAATCTAATATTTCTCGGACCCGATTTAGGTGCAGCTGCTCATCCTGATTTCACTGAAGACATTGCATTGTTTGCCGACTGGAAAGAAGAGCTTGCAAAATACAATGGCATAAAGGTTCGCGCTGGTAGATGGAATATTCCGGGCAGCCCGATTGCTTTGCTGGTCGATTTTTCAACGCTGCACCTGCAACGCAACAATCTTTACCGTCAGGTGTGGGAATGGTATGGCGTAGACTCTTTGAATGCTTATGGCGATTATCACGACTCTGCCATGTTCGGCTATGCTGTGGGAATTGTGATTGACAGTTATTTCCGCTATTACAAGCTGAAAGGCAAGAAAATCATCGCCCACTTCAACGAGTGGATGACAACTTTCGGATTATTCTTTCTAAAACGATATACTCCTGAGGTAGCTACTATTTTTACAACTCATGCCACTTCTATCGGGAGGTCAATTGCCGGGAATCACAAACCACTGTATGACTATCTGACTCATTATGACGGAGATCAGATGGCGGGTGAGCTAAACATGCAGGCAAAACATTCCGTTGAAAAACAAGCGGCACATTATGCCGATTGCTTCACTACCGTAAGTGACATTACGGCCCGTGAATGTACCCAATTGTTGGGCAAAGCTCCGGACGTGGTCACTCCGAATGGTTTTGAAGATGATTTTGTACCGACAGGAAAGCAGTTCAACATAAAAAAAGAGGAAGCTCGCAGCGCTTTGAAAAAAGTAGCCGAATGCCTTCTCACGTATCAGTTGCCGGAAGACACGCTGTTCGTTGCAACAGGCGGGCGCTATGAATTTTTGAACAAAGGCCTTGACGTTTTTATCGAATCGCTGAAACGTCTTGAATCCTCAGAATCGTTATCGCGCACAATTGTGGCATTTTTAATGGTTCCGGCCTATATTTCAGGACCACGGAAAGACCTGCAAAGTCATCTGAGCGGGAACGACAACATTCCGCATGGAAATCCGTTTGTCACCCATCAGTTGGTAGAACCGTGGCACGATCCGATTTTATCATCGATCAGCTGGTCGCACCTGACGAATGCACAAGAAACTAAAGTTAAGATTATATTTGTACCGTCATATCTTACCGGCGATGACGGCATTTTCAATAAAAGCTATTACGACTTGCTGATAGGAACAGACCTGACCGTATTCCCTTCGTACTACGAGCCGTGGGGATATACACCGCTGGAAAGTGCGGCATTTTCGGTGCCTACCATCACCACCAGCTTATCAGGGTTCGGCCAATGGGTCAACTACCATCAGCAGGACATCGATCAGGGAGTGGCCGTAATTCCCCGCAACGACTCCAACTACAATGAAGTTGTGAGTGAGCTTGTACAGCAAATCGAGCACTTTGCAGCACTGACGCCGGTACAGGTTCAATCGGCACGAAAGAAAGCGGCCACAATTGCAGAAAAAGCACTTTGGGAACACTTTATAGAATATTACGACAAAGCATATACAATTGCGTTAAGCAAAAAGAGATAATGTAATTACTGTTTTTAGGGGCTAAGCTTCATGTGCTCTTTTACTTTTTGTCTTGACACAAAAAGTAAGGCCTGCCGCAGGCAAAGAGTAAATTAAAACGATAAAAATATTTTATCACTTGACTCAAGCAGATGGCAATGCTTGCAAAATTAAAGAAACAATAATCATCGCATCTGTCTACAAGATGCTAATAGGCAAAAAGGCAACATTTAACAAACTTATATGTAACGACTTCCGACCAAACGGAACGAATTACATTGGGCATTTACAAATCAAATTATTCACGTATGAAACTACAAACATCAAAAGTGAACAACCCCAACTGGAACGAAATTACCGTTACCTCTCACGTTCCGGAAAAATTACAAAAGCTACTCGAGATTTCCCGTAACATATGGTGGGTGTGGAACTTTGAGGCGACAGAAATGTTTTCAAGCATCGACTCCAAGCTTTGGAACGAAAGCGAAGGAAACCCTATCGTAATGTTGGAAAGATTGAATTACGAAAAGTTGGAAGAGCTGGAAAATGATCAGGCGTTTATGCAGCGTCTGGAATCTGTTTATGCTTCATTTCAGGAATACATAAATACTCCTTTCGATACAAAAAAGCCATCCATAGCTTATTTCAGCATGGAGTACGGCCTTACCAATATCCTGAAGATTTATTCAGGCGGGTTGGGAATTCTGGCCGGCGACTACCTGAAAGAAGCCAGCGACTGCCGGGTAGATATGACAGCCATCGGCTTCCTCTATCGCTACGGATACTTTACGCAAAGCCTGTCGATGGACGGACAGCAATTGGCCATGTACGAACCGCAAAACTTCGGTTTGCTGCCAATTGAACCGGTAAAAGACGAGCACGGCAACCAGATACAGATTGAAGTTCCTTATCCGGGCCGCATTATCTATGCAAATCTCTGGAAAGTAATGGTGGGCCGCATTGCTCTCTACCTGCTCGACACCGACAACGACCGCAACAGCGAATATGACCGTCCCATCACCCACCAGCTTTATGGCGGCGACTGGGAAAACCGCCTGAAACAGGAATACCTGCTCGGCATCGGAGGTATTCTTACCCTGAACAAACTGGGCATCCAAAAACAGGTATACCACTGCAACGAAGGACATGCCGCCCTTATCAATGCACAACGTTTGGTAGATCTCATCCAGGGTAGCGGTTTATCATTCAACCAGGCCATGGAAGTTGTAAGATCTTCTTCTCTATACACGGTACACACACCTGTGCCGGCCGGCCACGACAGCTTCGACGAAGGACTGTTCGGCAAATACATGGGCGAATTCCCCGGACGCTTAGGCATCAGCTGGGATGAATTTATCGACCTCGGCCGTGAAAACCCCGGCGACAGGAACGAAAAGTTCAGCATGAGTACTTTTGCCTGCAACACCTGTCAGGAAGTTAACGGTGTAAGCTGGCTACACGGAAAAGTTTCGCAGGATATGTTCCAGAACATCTGGAAAGGCTACCTGCCGGAAGAACTCCATGTAAGTTATGTCACTAACGGAGTCCATTTTGAGACATGGACAGCTTCCGAATGGCAACGCCTTTACGACAAGACATTCGGCCCTGAGTTCCGCGAGGACGAGTCGAACCTGCAAATATGGGATAAGATTCACACCGTCAGCGACGAAGAGATCTGGAAAACCCGTACCGCGCTTAAAAACAAGCTTATCAATTATATCAAAGGACAGTTTACCGAAACATGGCTAAAAAACCAGGGCGATCCCTCTTTGATTGTTTCTATTCTGGAAAAAATCAATCCGAACGCGCTCATCATCGGTTTCGGACGTCGTTTCGCGACATACAAACGTGCGCAGCTACTGTTTACCGACCTCGACCGTCTGGCCAAGATCGTAAACAACCCGCACTATCCCGTACAGTTCCTTTACACCGGTAAGGCTCACCCTGCCGACGGAGCAGGCCAGGGATTGATCAAGCGTATCGTTGAAATTTCACGTATGCCCGAATTTCAGGGTAAGATTATCTTCCTCGAAAATTATGACATGCGCCTTGCCAAACGCCTGATTGCAGGTGTGGATATCTGGTTGAACACCCCTACCCGCCCGCTGGAAGCTTCCGGTACTTCGGGACAGAAAGCCGAAATGAACGGGGTTCTGAACTTCTCGGTTCTCGACGGATGGTGGCTCGAAGGTTACGTGAAAGGTGCCGGTTGGGCGCTGACCGAAAAACGCACTTACGAAAACCAGGATTACCAAAATCAGCTGGATGCCGCAACGATCTACACCATACTCGAAAACGAGATTATCCCGTTGTATTTTGCAAAAAACAGCAAGGGTTACTCTCCCGAGTGGATTCAATACATCAAAAACTCGATTGCGAAAATTGCACCGCGATTCACCACCAAGCGCATGTTGGACGACTATATCGAACGCTTCTACAACAAACTGAGCGCTCGCCACGAAAAGCTGATTGCCAACCATTTCGAAAAAGCGAAGAGCATTGTGGCCTGGAAAGAAAAGATGGCTGCCGGATGGGATCGCATCGAACTGATAGAGCTTTCGGTACCGGAGCAACTCCGTATGTCGCCAACCGTCAACTCCGAATACGACCTGAAAGCCGTAGTGGATGTAAAGACACCCGACTGCAAAAACATCGGTCTGGAACTGGTGATGACTTACAGAGACGCCAAAAACACGGAACACATTCTGGATACCGAGGAATTCAATCTGGTAAAAACAGAAGATACCCGACTGACATTCGTATTGAACTACCGCTTAACCAAAGCGGGAACCTTCAAAATCGGATTCCGTCTCTTCCCCAAAAACGAAGAACTGCCACACCGTCAGGATCTCAACTTCGTGAAGTGGCTGTAAACCTCTGACGTAAAAGCAAAAAGGCTGATTCGACCCTGCGTTGAATCAGCCTTTTTTGGTTTTGCCAGGAAGTTTATCCATTTGAAAAATAATTTATTCTCGTTTTAATTTTCATATTTATAAATGTTGTAAATTTACGAGGAGAATTATACGTTAGCTGTAACATAAAAGACGATAGACACAATGGCGATAAAAGTAAAGACGAGAAAAATATTATGGTCTAAATCAGGGAATAGATGTGCGATCTGTAAAAGACAATTAGTTCAAAGATTAACTAATCTAAAAAGTAATTTTATTATTGGAGAAGAATGTCATATTATTTCGTCTAAATCAGATGGACCACGAGGGAAATATAAATTATTAAGCGATTATGACACTTATGATAATCTTGTTCTTTTATGTGCGAATGACCATAAACTTATTGATGAGTTTCCAGAAACATTTACTGTTGAAATTGTTGAAAACCTTAAATCAAATCATGAAAATTGGATTGAAACCGCAATTGAAAAAGACTTAGAAGAATATCTCAAAACAACGAATAATATTGAACTTCTTGATGAAATAAAAATCACAAGCAATATTGATAATGTTGTACAAGGTTCTCATTTTTATTTCTACGACTTAACATCAATTTCTGATGATGATGTATCAATTGAGGTAAGTGAACTATTTGATAACTTAAGAGATTATGGAGATATTTATTCTGACATAGAAATTTCGTCAAGAACTAGATGCTTAATTGACTATTTAAGTACTATAAAACAACTCAATAATAAAGGGATTAGATTTTTCGGAAAGAGTATCGTTCGCGAGTATTCTATTCTAAATATTCCAAAATCTGAATATAAAATAGCAATGATTATTGCTTTCGAGGTGAATTCAAATCCGAAGTCGATTCAAAATGGAAAACTAATGATACAATTACCACAAAACTTTACACCGACAATATGAAATGGCTACAGAGAACAAAAACTATTGCCAATTGTCGTTTCCCCCGTTCATCATAGCGTATAAAGCAGATTGGCGTTCGGCGTATGGCTCCGACCTACGTCGGATAAAAAGCAAGGCTCCAGCCTTGCAGCTTCAAAAGCAGGAGCCTTTTTTCTAAACAGGACGTAGTCGCAGACTACGCCCAACAATCTGCACTGATAGACGGATTTCCCTAAGCAGAAGCGCGTATTTACAATCAATGCCAGCGGCGGAAAAACTTTTGGCCTTATAAGAGACCAATAATGCTTAATCCTGAAACAGAACAATCGTATGAAAAATATTCTTTGTGCTTTATTATTTCTAACATCGATCACTATGTCAGCACAGACAAACAAAATGATGATCCGCATCGCGGAAATTGAAATTGAATCAGGTTATCTTCAAGAATATAAGCATATTCTACAAATTGAATCGAGAGCATCAGTAAGCAAAGAGCCCGGAGTTATTGCCATTTTTCCAATGTATCAACAAGAAAATCCTAATCAGATTCGCATATTAGAAATATACGCGAATAAAGAGGCGTATGAAAATCATATTAAATCTCCCCAGTTTCTAAAATACAAGACCGAAACAAGCAACATGGTGAAATCATTAAAACTCATTGACATGAAAAGTATTGATCCAGAAACCATGAATGAAATATTTCGAAAGTTACACCAATAAAACTCCGCTGCCGCGCGAACCTAAAATCGTTCAGTGCAGAGGTTATCACATTCTTCAACAACAAACGAGGCTGACTCAATTTTACTATTGAATCAGCCTCGTTTTTATTATCTATCGCTTTCGGATTAGAACTCTGCGTTTTTAGGAGTACGCGGGAAAGGAATCACGTCGCGGATATTGGTCATGCCGGTAACGAAGAGCAACAAGCGCTCAAAGCCCAGACCGAAGCCGGAGTGCGGTGCTGTACCGAAACGGCGGGTATCGAGGTACCACCAGATATCTTTTTCGGGAACGCCCATTTCCTGCGCTCTGCGCGTAAGTTTTTCGTACGACTCTTCTCGCTGCGATCCACCGATAATCTCTCCGATTTTCGGAAAAAGAACGTCCATAGCGCGCACTGTTTTGCCGTCATCGTTCTGTTTCATGTAGAACGATTTGATCTCTTTCGGATAGTCGGTCAGAATTACCGGTTTTTTGAAGTGTTCTTCCACCAGGTAACGTTCGTGTTCGGAAGCAAGGTCGGCACCCCAGAAGATCGGGAATTCGAATTTACGACCCTTGGCTACTGCCGCTTCAAGGATTTCGATACCCTGAGTATAAGGCAGACGCACAAATTCATTACCTATCACAAAGTTCAGGCGTTCCAACAGCTCCTTGTCGTACATGGAAGCGAGGAAGTTCAAATCGTCCTGGCAATTGTCAAGCGCCCACTGAATACAGTATTTGATAAAGTCTTCGGCAAGTTGCATGTTCTCTTCAATTTCGTTGAAGGCAACTTCCGGCTCAATCATCCAGAATTCGGCCAGGTGACGCGGTGTATTTGAGTTTTCTGCTCTGAAAGTAGGACCGAAAGTATAAATAGAACCCAATGCCATAGCAGCCAATTCGCCTTCCAACTGACCGGAAACGGTCAGGCTTGCCTGTTTGCCGAAAAAGTCGTTAGAATAGTCGATAGAACCGCTTTCGTCCTTTTTCAGGTCGTAAAGGTTCATGGTAGTCACCTGAAACATCTGTCCTGCACCTTCGCAGTCAGAAGCGGTAACAATCGGCGTATGGAAATAGAAGAAGCCACGTTCGTGGAAGAACTGGTGAATAGCGATCGCCATGTTGTGACGAATACGGAATACAGCGCCAAACGTATTGGTACGGGGACGCAGGTGAGCAATCTCGCGCAAATACTCCAGCGAGTGACCTTTCTTTTGAAGAGGATATACATCCGGATCGGCAGTGCCGTACACTTCCACTTCTTTGGCAATCAGTTCAACCGTCTGACCTTTTCCCTGCGATTCCACCAACTGACCGATCACGCTGATGCAGGCGCCGGTAGTTACCGGTTTCAGAGTCTCTTCTGAGAAAACAGACAAATCAACCACGATTTGCAGGTTATTAATAGTCGAACCGTCATTTAATGCTATAAAGCTAACATTTTTATTACCTCTGCGGCTTCTTACCCAGCCTTTTACGTTAATCTCCTGCGACACCAGAGACGGTGTTGCCATAACATCCACTACTTTGATTCTTTGTAACTTTGCCATGTTATATTCTTAATAAAAAAGCACTTATCTCGTGTAAGTGCTTTTCTTATTTATAAAATTATTTCTTTGCGTGAAAGTAATTCCAATGATCTTCTCATGACTTTCACCCTGCAATCCATTTATCTTCCTTTAAGAGGTGTTCCCAAACGTGTCATTGCACAACGGAAACCGATGTCGTTGGCCGATTTGCCCTGATCGAGGTAACGGCGTGTGGAAGGATTCAGCCAGTAAGGTCGGTCTTTCCATGATCCGCCTTTGTAAACTCTTGAGTAATCCGAAACTTTTGATGCCAGAATATCCAGCTGATCGCTTTCGGGATTATACATTTGCTTGGTGGACATGTTCCGTTTTGCAGCTGTAGAATCTTTCCAGAGATCAGGATTATTGGAAGCCTGCAACGAACCATCCTTAAAGTTCTTCACATCATTCACGTAGTTTTCAATATCTTTTCCTTCGCGAACAATTTTATGACGCAAGCGGCCAAGACTGTCGACACGGTATTGTACTACTGTTTTATCAGGAGCGTCTTCTGTTTGGCGATAGAAATGAATCGGCTCATAAGCATTTCCACGGAACGGGTTGTATTCTTCCACATCCAGGTCGTTCAACGGACGATAAACATCAAGCACCCATTCGTTGACGTTTCCGGCCATGTTGTACAAGCCATAATCATTCGGATAAAACGAATTAACCGGACCAGGAATAATGTTCTTGTCTGAGTTACCTCTTACACCCATCAGGTCACCACGACCACGGGCGAAGTTGGCCATCATAGCACCCTGATGCTTTTTGGAACTGCTACGCATCTGGGTAGATTCCCAAGGATACATGTGTCCGTTTTCAGCTTCACCGAATTTCTGATCGGCAATTACGCCATAAGCTGCATATTCCCACTCAGCTTCGGTCGGGAGACGGAAATACGGGAACAAAATACCATCAGCCATCTCTACTTTCGTCGTATCCTTCATTTTCGGATTACGGTTATTGTAACCGGTGTAGTAGTATTTCTTTGTGCTAAACACATATTTCGCAGCAACTTCAGTCGGGTCGGTCGATTTCTTAATAGCAGCCAAATCAGGAGCCTGAATTTTTCTGTTATCCATCAAAATCTTTTCATTGACACGGTCGGTACGCCATTCGCAATAATCCATTGCCTGTTCCCAGGTAACACCTACCACAGGATAATGACGATAAGCAACGTGTTCAAAGTAATTTTCCACGTAAGGCTCGTTGTAAGCCAGTTTTTCGCGCCAAACAGCCACATTGGGTTTCGCTTTTTCAATGATTGCCGGAGAGTTATGCAGCACCTGTTTGGTCCATTCGAGGTATTCACGCCAGTTTTCATTTGTGATTTCATACTGGTCCATGAAGAATGAATTGACAGTAACGCGGCGTTGGAAGCTGTTAGCGGTCTGAGCACCCTGTTCTGCATTTCTACCCATTGTAAAGGTTCCACCTTCAATCAACACCATATTCGGCGGAATACGTTCGTGATATCTGTTATTTATCTTCAGCCCACCTTTCTTACCATTTAAGGCCCAGCCTGTTGTGTTAGAAAAAGCAGTCGAAATTTTATTACTACTACCACCGCCACACGATACCAGAACAGCCACTGAAGCCATTATGATTCCGATAGTTGACATGCTACGAATGTTCATGCGAAAGAAGTTTGAGTTATATTATTATTTTGAAATCAGACGAAATAAGTATGCTATCATTCTGACAGCCTGACATCTCTAGAAACGGTTAAAATTGCAAAATTTCACGTTTTCAGGGTGCAAATATAGCTTTTTTTATCCAAGCTATGATTCATTTTATTTAATTTTTTCTCAACCGCCAAAAATTAGAACTACAAATATATTTTCCTATTTTTGTACTAACAAACAGTATAACGTAATCATGGTTCAAAATAGTATCTCGATCCGACTAAAAAATCAATTATATCCACTCTCAAATCCTGTAGTAATGGGAATACTAAATGTAACTCCCGATTCGTTTTACAGCAAGAGCAGGATTCAGTCGGAAGAAGAAATTCTGGCCAGATGCGAAGCCATACTGTCGGAAGGCGGCGCAATAATTGACCTTGGAGGTTATTCGACGCGGCCTACCGCCGTCGCAGTAAGCGAAAGCGAAGAGCAGGAACGTCTGTTTTGGGCGCTTGAAATCATCAAAAAACAGTTTCCGGAGGCAATTCTGTCGGTCGACACCTTCAGAGCTGCGATTGCCGAGGCTGTTATTAAAGATTTCGGGGTCGACATCATCAACGACGTATCAGGGGGCACACTGGATGCCAATATGTTTAATGTCATTGCAAAATACAATGTCCCTTACATCCTGATGCACATGCGCGGAACTCCTCAAACCATGCAGTCGTTAACCGAATACGACAATTTCATGGAGGATATTATGCGTTTTTTTGCTGAAAAAATCCGTACTCTTACCGCAATGGGAGTCAGCGATATTATTTTAGACCCCGGTTTTGGATTTGCCAAAACAATAGAACAAAATTTTGAACTGCTCAGAGATTTGTCGAACTTCCGGATTTTCGACCGTCCGGTTTTGGCTGGACTATCCAGAAAATCGATGCTATATAAAAGTCTGAATACAGATGCTGAACATTCGCTGACGGCCACTATTGCCGCAAACACGTTGGCGCTTGCAGGCGGAGCTTCTATATTAAGAGTTCACGATGTAAAGGAAGCCGTGGAAACAATCGACATTTTCATGCATACTTATCCGAGAACAGAATAACAAAAATACTCATTCACTATAACAATGGGATTAGAATTCGGAATTAAAGATATTATTGACATCCTTTTGGTGGCAATCCTCTTCCATCAACTTTATAAGTTGTTCAGAGGCACCGGAGTGAACAATATTTTCATAGGGATTCTCTCCTTGATTGTTGTGTGGTTCTTTGTTGTGTACATTTTTCAGCTGGAGCTTTTGGGCTCGATTTTGAACCAGCTGATGAATGTCGGGATTGTTGCACTTATCGTTATATTCCAAAATGAAATTCGCCGCTTTTTCTTTATGGTCGGTTCGCGAAACAAATGGAGGTTTATCAACAAGGTTGCACAGATTTTTGGAAACAAAAAGGAAGAAGAAACCGACAACATGAGCGTCACCCAGCTGGTAATTGCATGCAGCCACATGGCTAAAAGCAAAACCGGTGCCCTCATCGTGCTGGTTCACAAAAGCGAACTCGAGGAATTTCTTCACATTGGCGAACGAATAGATGCAAATATCAATGCCTCGCTTATCGAAAACATCTTTTTCAAAAACAGTCCGCTACACGATGGTGCAATGGTCATTTCCAATAAAAAAATCGTATCGGTAGCCTCAATCTTACCCATTTCGGAAAACCAGCATATTCCTAAACACTTAGGACTACGTCACAGAGCTGCATTGGGAATCACCGAGCGATCTGATGCTTCCGCCATTGTTGTTTCGGAAGAGAAAGGAACTATTTCGTATGCCGTGGATGGCAAGATTTCAATTAACATTTCTCCCGAAGAACTACAAAAGACATTGTCCGCAGGGGCGATTTAGAATTTTTACTTAGCAAGCAAGATTATAATTATGATAAAAACAGGAGATCGTGTTCGTTTCCTCAATGCCGTTGGCGGTGGAGTTGTGACACGCTTTATAAAGAAAGATTTAGTCGGCGTTTTGGATGATGACGGTTTTGAGATTCCGGTATTGACCAAAGAATGCGTGGTGGTTGCCGAAGTAAATAAGATGAACTTTCCGGTTCAAAAACCCACCGTACAGACCGAAACAAAAACAGAACCAGTAACCATCAAGGCACCCGTCGCTCCCGAACCGGAAGAATGGGATGAATCTGAAGAGACCGACTATGGCAATGAAATCAACCTGTACCTTGCATTTGTTCCCACTCAAATCAAAAGCCTTTTTAATTCCGCTATCGACGTGTTTTTAATCAACGACAGTAACTATACCCTCGGGTACTGCTATGCTACCGTCAACCATAAAAGCGAGCATTCGTGCAGAGATAACGGCACGATGCATCCTAACACCAAACTTTTTCTGGAAACGCTGGAAAAAGAAGAGCTGAATAAAATCAGACAAGTGACGGTACAGGCAATTGCATTCAAAAAAAGCGGTACCTATACTCCAAAACCTACTCTTGATTTTGCTGTTAAGCTCCCGATATCCGATTTCAACAAGCTGCATTGCTTTTCCGAAAATGATTTCTTTGACGAACAAGCCATGATCATTCCCCTGATGGAAAAGGATCTGCCTGCCGCGTTTATCAAACCTGATCCCGAAGAGATAAAGAAGGCCATGCTTCAGAAAGAGACGCCTGCAGTCCCGAAAAAAGCAGCTCCCGAAAAGAAAAGAGAACGCATCTCTCCCATTGTAGAAGTGGATCTCCATATCCACAAATTACTTGACTCTACAGCCGGAATGGACAACGCAGCCATTCTCAGCTATCAAATGGATAAGTTCAGGGAAACGTTGGAACAACACAAGAACAAAAAGGGTCAGAAAATTGTATTTATACACGGCAAAGGAGAAGGCGTTCTGCGCAAGGAAATACTGAAAGAGCTCAAACTTAAATATCCGACTTACTACTTTCAGGACGCATCATTCCGTGAATATGGTTTTGGAGCCACAATGATAACTATCCGATAAATGACAAACAGAGTAAAGAAACCAGATTGGCTGAAAGTATCATTGGCTTCGACCGGAAATTTTGCCGAAGTAAAAAAGATCGTACAGCAGCATCATCTGCACACTATATGTACTTCCGGTAAGTGCCCCAATATTTGTGATTGCTGGGCACGGGGAACTGCCACCTTTATGATACTTGGTGAAATCTGCACCCGCAGTTGTAAATTTTGCAACACATTAACAGGGAAACCCTTACCCGTAGACCCGAACGAGCCGGCTAACGTGGCCGAATCAATCCGGCTAATGAAGCTGAAACACGCCGTTATCACCTCGGTCGACAGGGATGATCTCGATGATTTGGGAGCTTCACACTGGGCTGCAACCATCACGGAAATTAAGAAAGTAAATCCGGGCACTACACTCGAAACTCTGATCCCCGATTTTCAGGGAAAGGACGAGCTCATTGATCTGGTCATCAACGCACGCCCCGAAATTATTTCCCACAACATTGAAACTGTGAAACGGTTAACACCACTGGTGCGCAGCGCTGCCAGATACGATGTCAGCCTGCATGTTTTGGCACGTATTGCCCAAAGCGGCATTACTGCAAAATCCGGATTAATGGTGGGGCTTGGTGAAACAGAAGCCGAAGTTCTTGAAACCATGGATGATCTTCTGAAAGCCGGATGTACCGTACTGACTATCGGGCAATACCTGCAACCATCGCGAAAGAATATTCCGGTAACAGAATATGTTATACCGGAACAATTCGCCCGTTACAAAACCATTGGCTTAGAAAAAGGATTCAGACAGGTAGAAAGCGCACCGCTGGTTCGCTCGTCCTATCACGCAGAAAACCATCTATAGAAATAAAATATATCAGAGGAAAGATTATCTTTGCACTGTTCTTCGGAGAAATTAAATTCAAATCCGGCACATTAACGTAATTTTCAATCACATTGATCTTTACGCCATATTTTCATCATGAACATAGAGACATCCGTTTTACTTATTTTCACAGGGGGGACCATTAGCATGGCGGAAAATCCGCAAACAGGAGCATTGCGTCCACTCGATTTTAACCGAATGAAAGAGTATATTCCTGAACTCAAACAGCTGAATATCACTCTGGATTCCGTCGCCTTCGACCCTTTGATTGACTCTTCGGATGTCCAGCCCTTCCACTGGGCTAAAATAGCAGCTCTGATTCAGGAAAACTACGACAATTACAATGGATTTGTCATTCTTCACGGCACCGACACTATGGCTTATTCGGCATCAGCTCTGAGCTTTATGCTGGAAAACCTCAGTAAACCGGTTATTTTCACGGGAGCCCAGCTTCCTATTGGCATGTTGCGTACCGATGCAAAAGAAAACTTACTCTCGGCCATAGAAATTGCCGCAAACGTTGACAGTACCGGCGAATCAACGGTACATGAGGTATGTATCTACTTTGAGAACTCGCTTTTCAGAGGCAACAGAACCACCAAAAAGAACGCTGAATTATTCAATGCGTTCGGATCGTACAACTACCCTGCATTAGTAAAGGTAGGTGTACACTTCAACTTTTCAAGCTCGTTTATTCACAAGAACGAAACAAACAAACCACTGAAGGTTTCTACCGCATTTAATCCGAACATTACCATAATAAAATTGTTTCCCGGTTTAACACCCGAAATTCTGACGGCCATTTTACATTCCGAAGGACTGAAAGGAGTTGTTTTGGAAACTTATGGAGCCGGTAATGCTCCCCGTCACGATTGGTTTTACGAAAGCTTGCACGAAGCGGTTCAACGAGGAATTATCATTGTCAATGTATCGCAATGCGATGCCGGTTCGGTACAAATGGGACGATACGAAACCAGCCTGAACCTGCTCAAAGCCGGAGTTATCAGCGGTTACGACCTGACCACCGAAGCGGCGGTTACAAAGCTAATGTTCCTGCTTGGACAAAATTTGAGCCATGCAGAGATCAAAGAACTGATGCAAACTCCTCTTTGCGGTGAGCTTACATTGGGATAAATCGAGCATCTCAGGATAAAAACGCCAACTTTCAACGTCAAACACTCATTGCCTATGTGGAAAGATTGGTTCTTCTTTTCAAGAAGCCAACAAATTGGACTTATCGTTTTAATCGTTATCATTTTAGCGCTTTTAGCGGCCAGAATGATACTCCCGTCATTGACCACCCACACAGTCAAAAAAGACAATTTTGAGACAGAGGCCAACATATTCCTCGACTCTCTCAAAAGCACCCCTCATGGCAATTATCCACAAAGTTACCGCTATAATAATTATGCCGAAAACAAGCATGAGTGGAGCTCCGAGAAATTACCCAAACCGATCTTATCCCGCTTCAATCCCAACACCGCAGATTCATTACAATTTGTACGATTAGGCATCAAGCCCAAAATCGCATCCAACATCTTAAAGTACAGAAAAAAGGGAGGTAAATTCAGAAAAGCAGAAGATTTTCAGAAAATATGGGGGATCAAGGAAGAACAAATGCAAACGTTATTGCGCTACATTGATATTCCGGCAGAAACACCACCCCCTATCGCGACTACAACCTACAATAAAACGACAAAGACTGAGGCTATCGTTGAACTCAATAGCGCTGACACCACCCAACTGAAACAAGTCAAAGGCATAGGATCGGGATTTGCGCGACGCATAGCCGGCTACAGAAAACGATTGGGAGGATTCGTGAGAATTGATCAATTACGGGAAGTATGGGGAATTACCCCTGAAATGTATGCAACGGTGGCTCCACATTTCTCTATAGACAAAAAATACGTACAAACGATCAACGTAAACAAGGCCAGTCTTGAAAGGCTAAAATACCATCCTTATCTTAATTTTTATACCGCAAAAGCGATTTATGAATTAAGACTCACCAAAGGGACTCTTAAATCAATTAACGATCTGAAATCCGTTGATATATTAGACAAAGATCTTATCAATAAAATAGAACCATACCTTTCATTTCAGTAGTGATTCTTTTTTTTGAACCCACCGATCAAGCCCACCAATTTAAAATAAAAAATGGAGCGATCTCCATCGCCCCATTTTTTCAATAATCTAAAGAGAAAAATAAAGAGTCTGTTTTACTTTCACAAGTTACGCATCTCTGTTTATTGAATAACTAAAATTTAATTCATTAGTAAGACTGTTAAGGAAACTCCAAAAAATGAACAATTCCCTACAGATTTCAGGTACAAAAATAATATGAAGATTTCAATCTCACAAATCCAGAAATGGCCAAATCATCCGTAATTACTCATTTTTCTACATATTTATATTACGAAGAGCGCCCCCATTTGTCAATGACAAAAAACACATATCTATAATATTAACATTTAGGGTGATTCTATTAGTATTTATTTTGTCATTAATTAATTTTAATATAATGTAGCAAAGAATCCAAAGTATTCAACGCCTCAGTCGAAGCTCCTCAACCTTCATTTTTTTTCTTTATAAACTACATAAAAATTCGAAACAATAGCTGATTTTCACTCATAATACTGTATTTTTGCAACGCGTCAACACCACAAAAACCTTATCGACAATATGACAAACACGCCCTTGCTATTTGATAATTTAATCAAGTTTACGAACACTCCTTCTTACGAACACTTTGACCATCGGGCAGAAAATCTGCGTTCAGTGTCATATTATTTGCAAAAGACTTTCGTATTAGCCGACCATTACAAAAAGCAACTTCGGATCTTCAACAACAATCCCATCTTAAAAAGTGTCTTTGAGGGAACTGATAACGACAAGAACATCGATGAGCACACACTAATAGAAAAGATACCTACTTCAGATCAAGGATTGCTCACACACATATTCCTAATCATTAACGACTACATCTTATCACACAAAGACGATGAATCTGATGTTTTTTATTTCTCCTTTAACATTCCGATGATCGACAACAGCTTAAACCGTCGAATCATGGTAGAATTTAAAGTTTTGCCTTATATCTATACAGATCAAACAACCTCAAAATTACCCTGGATTACCTATTATCAGTGCTCAGAAAGCAACAACTCCAATCCCGGACGGCTAACACTGCATAATCTCAAAGACAAATCCGAAACATTTTATTTATTGAATAACGAATCTTCCCATTTGCCTGATTTTATAACTCTAAAACAAAGTGATCTCGCAATTTTCGAACTTGCTTGCCAGGGGTTTTCCGAAACAGAAACAGCAAACAACTTATCTATCAGCACCGGCACCCTCAAACGAATTAAGTCATCCATCATGATGTATCTCAATACGCAGTCAACTGCCCAAACCATTACTCTTCTCTATCAACAAGGACTAATTTAAGTTATGACACCATTAAATATAGAGACCTCCTCCCTAAACGAGTACAAAAGACTTTGCGATCTATTTTCCGAAATATGGTCAACAAACATCGCTCTATTAAGTCTTTCGACACTGAATACGTTGTACATACCGAACAACTTGTCTAAGCTGATTGGAGTATCCAACGAAGACCTCACGAACAATCAAGCGGAGATATACTCCAGGGTATTACATCCCAAAGAGCTGGCCATAATCAAACAAGTACATACTAAAACATTGGAATTCTACACAAAACTATACAAAAGCAACGCACAAATTCCATACGTAGATGCCAAATATTACATAAAACTCAAAACCAAAGAAGGAAAATTCAAAAATTTTTCCGCCTTGATACACCCGATCTTTCATTCAGGATCAACGTTTCCTATTGCGTGCTTCGCTTTATTAGCTCCAAGTACCAAACTTGGATTCGAAAGATTTTCAATCTCATTTCACAATAAAGACAAGAATCTCTACTACTCATCAATTTCCAACAAATATGTCCAAAAAGAAAATCTGGAATTAAAAGAGATTGAAAATGAAATATTAAAGCTGACTGCAAAGGGATTCGGAGAAACAAAGATTGCGAAAGAGCTTGACATCAAGCTGGATTTAGTCCGCTATTACAAAAAGAGTATCTACAAGAAGTTTCATGTATCAAACATGTCGGAAGCGGTATACACAGCGCTAAACAACCACCTGATCTAAACACTGCTTTTCCGTTTAAAATAATAAAGGCGCGATTCAACATCGCGCCTTTACCCAAAATCTAAAGAGAAAATTAGTTAAGGATCGTACACTTTCACAAGCTGACAATCCAAAAAGATATATTTTGTTTTTCTTATATTCCAACACGAATATAATATATTGATTTTCAAAAATCAAGACTCCACTCCTACCAGATAGCTGCTCAGCACACCAACTCCGCCCCCAATAGCACCTAAAAACACACATAAACAACTGTACACATGAGACTTAAACAATAAAACCCCAAGAAACAATCATGTTCAGATTAATTGTATTAATAATATGTAATTTTTGTTATCCCAATAAACCATTTTTCTCCCCTACATATTGTCACTTTTAACATTCCCTCAAAAAAATAGCGGTGACAAATCTCTGATTTGTCACCGCTATTCATATAAGAAGAATACAATTTATAAACCTTTTGAGTAAGTCAAAAATTTAACATAAGCTGCGTTCCACACTTCACCATCCTGCGGAGTAAAGCTCTTCAAATCAACCGAATCACAGACAAAGTCTCTTATTTGTTGAATATCCGCAAACAAACCTGCTGCTTTTGCCTGCAACATCATATTACCGATTGCTGTTGCTTCAGCAGGGCCTGCCACAACTGTTACTCCCGTTGCATTGGCTGTCAACTGGTTGAGGAATGAATTACGAGAACCGCCACCAATCACATGTAATGTTGCAATATCATACGGAGCAAACGATTTGAGCGCTTCAAAAACCTGTTTGTAACGCAAAGCCAAACTATCGAAGATCGCACGCACAAATTGACCTACAGTTTCGGGAGCTCCCTGACCACTGGCCTTGCACACTTCTACAATCGCTTTTGTCATGCTGGCCGGATTTCCAAAAGCCTCATTATCCGGATTGAACAAAAATGCAAATGGTTTAGCTTCGAGAGCCATCGCAATCAGTTCTTCGTACGAATAGGCTTTTTCGATATCCCACTCTTTTTTGCATTGTTCCAAAATCCACATTCCGGTAATATTTTTCAGAAAACGGATGGTTCCATCCACCCCACCTTCGTTGGTTATATTCGCAATGCGTGAAGTTTCGTTGATAACAGGCTCCGGAAGTTCAAGTCCCATGAGTGACCATGTACCGGAACTTAGATAAGCAAAATGTTTGTTTGACGCAGGAACTGCCACCACAGCCGATCCTGTATCGTGACCGGCAACCGCTACCACAGGAATCTCTCCGAGCCCGGTTTCCTGAGCCAGTTCTTTCGTTAAAGTGCCAATAATCTGACCCGGCATAATAACTTTGCCCGGGAATTTTTCCCGCTCCACGCCTAGAAACTCAAGAATTTTCGGATCAAATTCTTTGGTATTGGGATCGAGCATTTCTGACGTGGATGCAATAGTGTATTCTGTCACCTTTTTACCTGTCAGCAAATAAGAGATTGCATCCGGCATAAACAAAATATCTTTTGCGGCCTTCAACTGCGAAGAATTACGTTTTTTCAGTGCATAAAGCTGAAACACTGTATTGAAATCAAGCGTCTGAATACCTGTTTTCCCATAAAGTTCCTCCAGTGGAAATTCACTAAGAAATTGTTCTGTATTTTCTTTTGTGGTATAATTTCTGTAAGCATAAGGCATCCCCATGAACGAACCATCTTCACCTAAAAACGCAATATCGACACCCCAGGTGTCAACACCGATAGAAACCGGCTTGATGCCTTTACGGGCTGCAACAGTCAAACCCTCTTTAATATGACTGTAGAGTTCAAAAAGATTCCAGTGATAGTTCCCATGAATGCTAATAATACCATTGGGAAACTTATGTAGATCATCCATTGTGAGCTTGCCATTCTCAATGGTGCCGCAAATAACGCGACCGCTTGTTGCACCGAGATCAACAGCAAGGAACGATTTATTTTCCATTTCAAAAAATTGATTTTATAGTAGATAGAAGTCCGAGATTTATAAAGAAGGATAGATACAAGAAAAAATCAAAATAAGAAGGCCAATACCTAACCATATAAAAGTCGCTTTAGCACAGCCCACCCATTCTTTCAGAATAATTCCCCAAAAGTTACTGAAAAGGATATTGAGAGACATTAGTATACTCCAGGAAAAAGCCATCATAATGCTTCCATCGGTAAAAAAGCTCTTACCCAAAGCTAGTCCGAAAAATTGTGAATACCAAAGCACGCCAGCCAGTCCGCAAAACAGGAGATTATTCACCAGCACGGAACCCGGCACAGAAAAATAATCTTTGGCTGTTTTATTTTTTACATTTTGGAACAAACAATAAACTGCGTTGGTAAAGAAACCACCCAGAGTCACCATCAGAACTGCAGGCAACCCTGCATACAGAGCTTTTGTGCCCATACCAAGAGCAGCAGCTTTGATCGGCTCAGCAGCTTCTAGCCCCAGACTAAAGCAGGCGCTCATCACACCGGCCAACAGAGCGACCAACAAGCCCTTACCAAGCGCAAAATCTTTTACAGCAGCTCTTTTTTGCTCTTCTGTCATATTTTTAGCACGAAGGCTCCCCGCATAACCGATTATGGCAATACCGGCAATTGCAATACAAACTCCCACCAGCAAAACAAACCCCTTGCCGGTAAACAAGTCAGCGCCAGCTATGATAGCCGGAATTAATGTACCAAAAGCAGAGCAGGTTCCCAATGCAATTGACTGCCCGAGAGCAACGCCGAGATAGCGCATACTGAGGCCAAACGTCAAACCGCCAACACCCCACAACATACCAAAGCCCATTGCTTTGAGCGCAGCTCCATTGCCACTGGCAAGTAACGCACCCAACGTTGAACCTTCGGGCACAGCAAGCAAAGCACCGAGATAAGGAAACAGTAGCCAGGCAAAAATACCCTGAACCAGCCAAAAACTCTCCCATGACCAGCTTTTCACCTTATTGATAGGCACATACGAGCTCGATTGACCCAAGCTGCCGATGGCGATAATGATAAGTCCGATAATCGTATTCATAAATTATGCGTGTTGATGTATTAAAATTAGGTTTATTAAAGTACTGATTTCCAAAACACAGATAAAGTTTCACCCCCAAAAATAGAAGATGAAACTTATCTCAGTTCAAGTGTTTATAAAATTAGTTTTAACGTTTGCCGGTAACTTCTTTTTCATAAGCTTCAATTTCGCTAATGAAATCAACACCAACAGCAACGTTATTTTTCAGACAGAAATAATCGAACACATCGGCCCATGGCAATGCTTTGCACTCTTCGAGCAAGGCAAGACGTTGGAAGTATTGTTCGTTTGCTTCGTATTCTCTCAACTTGGCAATCGGTTCGAGCATAGCCATCAGGAATGCTTTTTGAGTAGCACGGGCACCAACAACGTAAGCACCAATACGGTTGATGGATGCATCGAAATAGTCAAGACCGATATTAACACGGCCAAGAGCATTTGCACGAATGATTTCCTGCGCCAGCATAGTAACACTTTCGTTGAGAATTACAACGTGATCGCTATCCCAACGTACCGGACGGCTGACATGCAACAACAATTCGTCAGTATAAAGCAACAGTGAAGATATTTTGTCGTAAATTTCTTCTGTCGGGTGGAAATGTCCAAGATCAAGAGTAGCCATCAAACCATTTTGAACGGCATAGCCCATGTAGAACTCGTGAGAACCTACAGTAAAGCTTTCGAGGCCGGTACCAAACAGCTTACATTCTACTGCATCTTTTACGTTTTCAAATTTATTGGCAAAGATCTTATCCAGAGAATCTTTCAGGTTTTGACGATAAAGCAAACGATCAACAGCAACGTCTTTCATTCCGTCGTGAACCCAAAGGTTGTGGCAGGCTTTGTCGCCTTGTTGTTTACCCATCTCGTCGGCAATGCGACGACTACGGATAGTATGTTCGATCCAGAAATCGCGGATACCTTTGTCGCGGTGCGACAGTGACTGATCTCCACTTTTCGGGTGAGAGAAACTTGAACTATTGAAGTCAAGTTTCATACTATTTGCTTTCGCCCAATCGATCCAGCTCTGGAAATGTTTGGGTTCTATCTGATCGCGATCCACTTTCTGTCCACCAAAATCGCCATAAATAGCATGCAAGCTCAGACGATGATCGCCTCCCAGTAACGATTTCACTTTTTCTATATCCTGACGCACTTCTGCAATTGTACGCGCCTTACCTGGATAGTTCCCCGTAGCCTGAATACCACCGGTAAGAGATCCTCCTGCATTTTCAAAACCGGTAACGTCGTCCGTTTGCCAGCAATGAAGTGAAAGAGAGATATTTTGTAACTGGTTCAATGCTTTATCTGTGTCGACACCTACAGATGCATATTTTTCCTTGGCAACCTGATAGTTAGCTTCTATCTGAGCATCCTTTTTCATAAGTTCAATGGTTTATAGTATGGTTATTAAATAGCTTGACGTAAAACTTGATGTAAAAATAGACAATCCTGATTTTGTAGTAGCTGAAAAAAATGACACTTTAGCTTTGCTTTTTGACAAAAAGAAAAGAAAGCAAAAATAATAAAAAACCAAACATACTATCTGTTGTAATGATTTTGACTTTGCCAATAAGCATTAATGACTGGTTAAGGAATAACAAGTACATGCGCAAACCATTCAATTTCAGAAATAATACATTCATGCTAATTGTTCTGTAATTTCTTTCTAAATTTGCAGCATCAACCTATTTCTATTTCATGAACACACTAGCTAACAATTCCATAATGCTTAAATATCTTGTGACAAACGCACAAGACTTATTGTGGGGCATTACTGTGACAACGGTAGGAATGCATCAGATCAAAAAAGATTATGACGTATATCCGCCAAGAGCTGGGCATCCGGACAAATATTACTTTCAACCAACTGAAGGTCGTATACTAGATGAATTTCAGTTAGTTTACATCACCAAAGGAGAAGGAAAGTTTTATACCAGCAAAAACACATGTGTTGATGTAAAAGAAGGAGACATCATGCTCTTAATGCCTGGTCTGTGGCATTGCTATTATCCCAGTAAAAAAACAGGCTGGAACGAATATTGGATAGGATTTAAAGGTGAAGTAATGGATCTTCGGGCCCGAAACGGATTTCTAAATAACGAAAACTGCATTTACAAGGTTGGAATGCGGGACGAAATGGTAAACCTCTACCAATTTGCGATAAACGTCGCAACAACTGAAAGCACTGCATACCAACAGGTTTTAGCCGGCATTGCCAATCTACTTTTAGGGCTTTCTATGGCGTACGACAAAGAACAACAGTTCGAGAATTATACCGTTTTGCAGATGACCAAGGCAAAAATGATTATCCGCGAAAACATCTACTCAAAAATCACACCTGAAGAGATCGCCAATTTACTCAACATGAGCTATTCCTGGTTTCGAAAGACTTTCAAGGAATTTACAGGCTTATCCCCTGCTTCTTATATGCAAAAGTTAAAACTTCAAGCTGCCAAAGATTCTCTTGTGTCTACTAACCAGTCAATCAAGGAGATTGCATACAACCTGCATTACGATAATTCGGAGCACTTTTCCACCCAGTTCAAAAAACATGTTGGAGTTTCGCCCAAGGACTTTCGTAGTCAACATGGCAAATTTACCTCAAGTAAATTATCTGACTAATAACAGTGTATCCAACACAGCTGAACTTACCTGAAAAGCTGTTCCATGACGCATTCCTTTAGGAAACGAAACTTTACCGGAAACATCCTCCCATGTTGCGCCGTCTTTCGAACGTACGGCTCCATATTTGTGATCGCGGTATTTATCGAAATAGACGTATATATAACTACCCACGAACAACGGTGAAGGTCCTTCGGCCCAATATTTTCCGGTAATCGGGGGCGATACCTGAGTTACAAATCCTTTTTGCAAGTCGAATGTTGCCGTCACCCGTATGTTTTTCTGCACCGGTCGTAAGGTCTCGTTTTTCAAAAACAACATATATTCACGCCCTTTTTGCAAAATAGCTCCGTCAATCACACTAAAATCAGGATCAAAGAATAGTTTGGCAGGTGTAAACGAATGAAAGTCTTTAGTCGTAACACAATACAAACGATGGTTTAGACCCTTTTCGGTTGCCGAATCGGGAGCATCGGGATGCAGTGACGGCACTGTAGACGCCCAGAAAATATAGTAGTCTTTCGATTTCTTATCGTAAAACAGCTCGGGAGCCCAGGCATTTTTGGCAGTCGGTTCATACTCCATCACCGGCACATTCTGCTGTTCCGACCAATGCACTAAGTCTTTTGACGAAGCATATCCGATACCCCGATCCCACCACCCGGAGGTCCACACCATACGAAACACGCCATCTGGTCCCTGCACAATACTCGGATCGCGCATCAGGCGATCCTTGCCTACCGTCGGGGTGAGAAACGACTTTCCACCTTTCAACGCTTTCCACTCCAGACCATCATAACTGTAGGCCAGATGCAACCCATCTTCACCATTACCCACAAAGTAGGCAAACAAATAGGCGTTCTTTACAGGCTGTTTTGCCGAAGCCGTAAAGCTTGCAAACAACAAAGAAACAGTCACTAAAATCGAGAAACAAGATATTTTCATCCTTTATAAAGAAAAAAGCAACCAGCGAAACATTACATTTCTCAGGCACTTACAGGTTATTTCAAATAGTTATTCAACTTCAATTCTACAAGAGTTTTTACTCCCTCTATTATCGTCTTGGCATTGAGCAATGCCCCTTGAAATTTTGTATGGGTATGATCTGTCATAAAGAGTTTGGTCACCTCATCATGCCCCAGCGCATCATATTTATCGGCAACCAGTTTATTTACATCGATAAAGAACGCACCTTCCATTTCGGCTGCTTCTTTTGCCCATTTTCCATAAGAAAGTTCGTTACGTTCCACTTTTCCATCTTTCCATCGATCACGGGGCACAGGACTGATAACGATAGGCACAGCTCCTTTGAGGCGGGCATCACGGATATATTTGCGAATGTACCATCCATAGGAATACACAACCTGATTCCGCTTGGTTGTTTCCATCTTGTACACTTTCGATTCGTCACCGTTTCCGGGAATGGTTCCACGTGCTTTTTCTGTATTGATAGCAGCTCCGTCGTTATGCCCAAACTGAATAAACAGAAAATCGCCCGGTTTCAGAGCGGCACAAACAGCGTCCCAGCGTCCTTCGTCGATAAACGTGCGACTACTGCGGCCGGCCATGGCATCGTTCTCTACGTTGATTTTTTTGTCGTCGAGAAAATTTGCCAACAAAGAGCCCCATCCCCAGGAATCTTCGCTGCTTTTCTCATCCTTGTTATGCACCGTAGAATCTCCAATCACAAATACCAACGGTTTATTCCCTTTTCGTGCAGTCCCCCGAATATCCTTCGGTTTGTTTTTCAAATATTTTGCCAAAGGTAATTGTTGTGCCTGAATAGCTTCCGCTACCGAAGCGGCATTTAGCTTTGCACCTGTTTCGGAAGTATGAATACGGTCGGCATAAAACATTTCGTTCACTTTTGCCGGTCCGAAAGCATCGAACTTAGCAGCTGTGATGCTATTCAGATCCACAAAAGGAATCTTCTCTGCTTCGGCAACCTGCTTTGCCCATTTGCCGTAAGTGGTATTGGCCCGAACGATATGCCCGTTGCCATCCCATGCGTTTCGCGGTGTAAACGACAACATGATCGGGAATGCTCCTTTTGCCCTGATTTCAGCCACAAACTTACGGAGATATTCACCGTAGGAATAAACCGTTTCGTGCGCACCGGTTTCCTTGATGGTTACCTGCAACGAATCGTGACCAATGCCGGGAATAGAAGCACGGGCCCGCCCCGAATCGTAGGGCCCGCCGTCGTTATGCCCGAATTGAATCAAAACAAAATCGCCGGGTTGAATACCCCCTTTTACCGCAGCCCATTGGTTGTTATAAAAGGTTCGGCTGCTGGTGCCTCCAAGCGCGTGATTTTCAATCGTAATCTTCGTAGAATCGAACAAAGCGCCAAAGAACTCACCCCAGCCCCATTGGCCGTTACTCCCGTCAGCATCCCAACCGTTTCGCACGGTAGAATCACCGATGAGCAGAGCCACCGGATTGTTGCCTCTGCGGGTCGACCCCGACTTCAAAAGCGGCTTCCGGGTTTTGGGAGAAATCCGGTCGTTGATATTGACCTTGTTGGTATCGACAATTGCCTCGTTTTTGACAATTTTCCCTTCAGATACTGTGACCGAATCTTTGACGGTAGTTTGTGCCATTGCCAACACAACCGAACAGACACAGCCAATTGAGAAAAGTAAACGTTTCATAGTTAACTGCTAATAACCTACGCTTTATTGCGGAGATTATAATTTTGAATTTGAAATTAATAATGCACCGAGCCCTTTACATCGAAAATCGGACGATCGGTTTGGATATCCTGATCGTAATATTGAACGGCACTGTCGTTCATCTTGGGGAACCACATTTTTTGCATGCGATAAATCTCTGCTCCGGCAAGCAAAACAGGACCGTAACCATGGGCAGCAAATACGCTTACCGGACGGTAGTAATAGTATGCAGGATCAAAGCCCATGCCCGTTCCCACACAGGTACCTTCTACCTGACCCTCTGCATTTACCTTTTCGGTAACGGCATTCCATGCCAGCTGAACCACAGGGCCGTACGCAATGGCATCGATCCATTTGCTATTGATCGCCTTTGCAAAACAGTAGGCATAAATGGCGGTTGCCGAAGTTTCCAGATACGAATCGTTGCGATTGAGCAGCTGATGCCACATCCCTTGTCCGGACTGGCAAGCCGACAATCCGCGCACATGAGCCCGAAAACGTTCCAGTACAAAATCGCGGCCAGGATAATCGGATGGAAGTACATCGAGCAAAATGGTTGCCGTAAGCAAAGCCCATCCATTGGCTCTTCCCCAATAAAATGCGGGATGATCGGTACTCGATTCGATCCAGGCATGACGGTACAGACCGGTTTCGGGCACAAACATCCGCGAGGAGAACTGACGGAATTGTTTCACCGCTTCATCGTAATATTTTTTGTCGCCAGTCAGTTTCCCCATGTAAACAATGGCCGGAATGCTCATAAACATATCGTCGAGCCACATCGAGTTGTATTGCGGACGCACCCGTGCAAAAGTACCGTCGGAAAGGCGATACTCTTTGTTCATGATAAAATCGATGTAGTTATCTATGATCGGTTTCAGTTTGGTCGCCGAACCATCCAATTGCGCTTTAATCATGGAGGCACAAATGGAACCGGCATCGTCGAGTGCTTTCGGATCGAGCATCCGACGCATCAAGTCGTCGTTTACCTGTCCGTTCTTTTGCTTCAATTTTGAAAATGCCGGTGCTATCTCGGCCAGAAACCCGAATCGATCACTCACATACTTCTTATAGCGCTGGTCGCCGGTGGTTTCGGCGGCCAACAGCATACCCAGATAGGCCACACCCCACTCGTAGCTCGTCAATCGGAAAGCTCCTCTCTGCAAACGGGTCTGTTCATCTATTTTCGAAAAATCCTTGACAGGCTTCTGTGTAGCGGCATTAATCAATCCGACGGGAGTCTCTTTTTCCACGTAGCGAAACACCCGGTCGAGCACCGCCTTCACGCTGTCGGGCTTACTAACCCCGTATCTAACCGGATAGTCGGGAGCCAGCAGATGAAGCGGTGTATTTGCATCGGTTTGGGCAGGCTTCGCATTCTGAGCATTCATCATCACAAAAGCCCCCGAGACAAACGCAAGAGCAACGATAATTGATCTGAGCATGGATTGGTTATTTAGCGGATTATAGGAAACTATCTCTTTTTCGTTTTTGCAGCAGGAGCCAGTTTGTAAACTTCGCTACCGGCCAGCAGGTAACAACCCAATCCGTAATCTTCAAAATCGGGAATTTTAGTGTAACTCAACGGCTGTCCGTCTTTAGGTTCCTTGCCTGTTCCCTGCACAAAACCCAGTAAGCCATCGGCATGAACTGCCTCTTTCGCCATCGCATTCCAGGCTTTCACAATGACCGGCATATATGTTTTTTTATCGAGCCAACCGTGACGAACTCCCCATGCCATTCCATATACAAAAAGCGATGTACCGCTGGTTTCTTTTCCGCCGAAATGGGTTGCATCGTGCAGACTCACATTCCAGAAGCCATCGGGGCGTTGCAACGGGAGCAAAGCCTTCATCATGGCCATGTATGTTTTCCGATACTCCGAATAACCTACAGCATCCTTAGGCATGATGTCCATCACGCGAACCAGAGCTGCCACTACCCATCCGTTACCACGCGACCAGTAGCAATCTTCGCCATTCGGTTCTTTGTAAGGCGCCACAAAATCTTTATCTCGCCACCACAGGTTGTCTTTGGCATTAAACAAGCCACCGCCCTGTTTGAGCTTGGTATCCATGTACATGTCGTACATGCGCTGAAAATAGCGATCATCTTTATAGATCACGCCCAGTTCCGCATAAACCGGCATTGCCATCTGCAACGCATCGATCCACGACCAGTCATCCACTTTGTCGGTAGCCAGCATCTTATCGATCGAAGCCTTGATGTTCACAATCCGTTCGGCCTTCGACTTATCCAGCTTGTACAAATCGATATAGGTCTGTCCGCAACAATGATTGTCGGCATTACGAGTTTCGATACCACCGCGGAGGTTCCACTTGTGAAACTCACTCCAGTCGATAGCATATTTCAAATATTCGACCTTCGGATTCAACGCATAAAGAGCCATCAATCCTTCGTAATAGACACCGCGTGTCCAGATATTGCTGGGACGAACTCTATCTGTCACCAAAGGTTTCGACGGATCGGCATACTTGGTCATAAAGTAATGATTGGCAAGTTCCATTTTTTGCAATACCTCCTTTTTTGAAGGCAACGATTGGGCAAAGCTCAAGCTTACAAAAAAGCTTGCCAACAAAAGAGAAGCAATACATTTTTTTTTCATACAAAATAGTTATGTGAGGTTAGTTATTTTTCAACGATTTGTTTATCCGTTTTTTCAATCAAAAGATCTCTGATATTTCGACAATTGAACGTTCGAAAATCGGAAACGTTCGTCAATGAAAACGCAGCCGGCGCCTTTGGTTGATTGAAAATAACATTGTTAAACGAGATATTATGCACATCATCGAGGCACACCGAAGGGCGTTCATCCGGACGCATAATCGTTGCCTCTACGTTGTTAATCTGAATATTATTCGCGTGACGAATATAGAACACGGCTGCCGGAAGCGGGCCAAACATGGTCTGTTCGGGATACTTTTTTTCATTTTCCGGAATCACTCGGGTAGCCAGCTCTTTGGCTCCTCCACCTTGTTGGTAGAGATAAATATTGCTCAGTTTCACATCCTCGATTGAGTGACCGGGGATACCGGTAATCAGGCAAACATACATCGAATCGGAGTTGTAGACCCGAACATTGTCGATACTTACCCTGCGCAGATGGCCTACCGGAGTACCCTGAGGACTGCGTTGGCGCGCTCCGAGACGCAGAAAAATGGGAGCCGCGTTAATATCTCGCAGCACCAGATTGGAAACGGTAATATCTTCCAAATCGCCGCCATCGACCGTTTCGAGAGCCAGTCCGCGACTACGTTCGAACACGCAGTTGCTGATGGTGATATTTTTAAATCCTCCGCTCGACTCGGTTCCCAGCTTGATACGTCCACACGGGAAACACTGGTCGGGAGCCTGCGGAATCAACCGTTGAAAAGTACCGTCGAGCACCGTTCCCATATCATACCCACTCACAAAACAGTTGGTAATGGTATTGTTTTCTGTGTTCCGGAAAAACCCAAGTCCGTAGCTGGCTTTCAGCACAATGGCATCGTCATTCGGCGAATTGACCGTACAATTGGAGACCCGCACGTTGCGGCAGCAGTCGATGTCGAGTCCGTCGCGATTGGTATCGATCAGCAGGTTATCGATCGTCAGATTATCCACGCCGGTAGCCAGCAGGGCAAAGTGTCCACAGCGGTACATGCGGATATCTTTCAGGTTGACATTGCGGCACAACTTCAGGGCAATGGCTTTGTTCCCAACACCTCTGATCCGACTCTCTTCGCGGGTCAGCCCCATGCCATCGATCATTCCATTACCACATATCGTCACATTATCGAGACCGATTCCCCAAATCAGACTGTTTTGCCAGTGGCTGTGTCCGAAATCCTGAAACATATTGAACGCGTTCGGTTCGGCTATGTCAAAGCCCTCCGTTTCGGTAGGATATGCGGCTATCAGCGTTGCACCGTTATCAAGAAAGAGAGTAATATTGCTTTGCAACCGGATAGAATAAGACGCATACTTCCCGGCAGGAAACCAAACCGTGCCCCCACCCTCTTTGGCCGCAGCCTCAATCGCTTTATTAATGGCGGGCGAATCGATGGTTTTTCCATCCCCTTTTGCCCCAAAATCCCTCACATTAAAAAACGTTGCTGCCTGCATTGCTGTTGCCAATAGCGACATTACAACAAAAAAGAAGTATTTCTTCATGACATTCTATAGAATTTCAAATTATTATTACCGCAAAGTGCACAAAGATGGCGTAAGATCCGCAAAGGCTGAGTATTTTTCATCGCATCAGTGTCACGCCCATCAAACCGATTACCACCTCGTTGGCACGGGTTTCGAGCGTCAGTTGTTTCAACTGCTTCGACCTGTTCAACGGCAGGTCAAGAATCACCGCTGCTCCACCATCAATTTCGCGTCCCGAGGCCGGTGATACCGGCGTTTCGGTATAGTCGCCACCATTCCGTTTGGTTGCATCGGTTGCCTGTTTCTCTTTCGTTGCCATCATTTCGCGACTGACGGCTCCGGTTTTCAGGAATACCCGGTAGGGACGCGGAGCTTGCATATTAAACGCAAATCCGTCTTCGTAGTAATCCTGCTCGATGGGGCACCACGTTTGCGGATTGACCAGCAACAGAGAATCGGAAGTACCATCTGTGTACCAAACCTTCACCACTCCGTTCGTAAAACGGCTTTGCATGTGGTTGGTCGATCCTGCCATCAGCAGATAAGCATGAGACGCTTTCCCCGTTAACGGAAAAGTGACCGAAGCCGGATAGTTGTTCCAAAGCGAGGTAAACGCAATATTTTTTGTTTCGGGCAATGATGCCGTGCGGAACGGAACGCCCATCGGCGTGTTGAAAACGCCGTTTTGCGAGGCTTTCCGCAACCCACTATCGTCGATGGAGGCCGTTGTGAGCGGATGCGTCCACTCGCCGATACCCTGCGTAGGCGTTTGCAGCGTGGTATAGGGTGAACGCGGAGCAAGGTATTCGTTTTTGAAAATCTGAGTCACTTTATCGTTCAGTTGATTGTCAATATTGACCACTTCTTTTCTCTCTTTGGTATTGACGGGTAACGTCCAATCAACCAATGTGAGCTCATCCTGCTGACCATTGTCTTGCACAAACGAGATGCAGTTGGTTCCGAAAACCGCAATATCATCAGAAATTTCGATCTGTTCCGAAACCGAGGCGGCAGCGATAGTCTGTTTGGCTTTGATTTGCTCGCCATTCACCAACAGCTTACCAGTTACAGCGACAACGCGATTGTTGCGCAAAAAGAAAGAGAGATGACCGGAACCCGGATTTACCGGCTGCACCTCCAACGGTTCTTTCACCCAAAGTCCGACCGGCATCCACCACGTCAGATCGCCCTGTGTCGCACGAACAAAAAAAGTGCGGTGACCAACTTCACCCTTAATTGTTCCGGAGATTATATCTTCTTCAATATTCTTATTCTTCAATACCAATTGTGGATCATAGATTTTATCAACAAGAACACCAATAGTCTGCATGTATGACTCGCCACGTGCTACTGTAATCTCTTCCGGCGTTTTAACAGTCTTTCCTCCCCACTCAATTTCAATACTATTTTCCTGATTTTTATCACACATTACCCAAATGGCCGGAGTTCCTACAGCAGTCGTATCGACACGCCAGGCAGCCGGTTTTCCATTGACCGAAACGCTTGTAATTTTATCAGAATACGCCTTCAAGTGCAATTCCAGATTGAGCAACTTCGGCAGATGCTGACCTATATTATAACGTTCTACATTGCCATTGCGCTTGTAGTCGATCGAAATATCGGGCGTGGAGAACGAAGCGAACTGCCAGTCGGCAGGCATTCCCGGACGAATCACCAACCGGTCGTTCAACGCATCGGGCAAAATACCGAACAATCCCTGTACCAATGCCCGTGAGAACATCCCGATCGGATCGCCGAAATCGCGGTAACACTCGCCACGCGCGGCATCGTAAAAGCTGATCTGTCCCAAATTGCCGGGACTTGCCCCCAGATACATTCCGTCGAGTACCGAACTTTTGAACAACTTAAAAGCGGCGTCACTGCGACCGCTTTGCCAGTAAGAGAGTGCGGTATGCCACACTTCGGCAAAGGCCACGTTGTTCGTCGACCAGCAATAGGGCATCCAGTTGGAGGTAGAAATCGTCTCCCAGCCCTCATCCTTCAATCCTTTTGCCCGGACCGGAATATGAGGAATCTGCGTATCGACATAGCGCGTTGCCTGATAAAACTGAAACGGGTCACCGGCTTCCGAATCGACGGTATGATACACCGACCAAACTGCCGCGCTCCCATGAACCTGTTTATTGCCCATAAAATCTTTGTACTCGGCCCACACACCCTTGCCGGACATCCACAGCTGCTTATTCAGAGCATTCCATATTTTTGCGGACTCTTGTTCATATGGAGTCGGATCTTCGCCTATTTTACGGGCAATGTCGGCCGCCATTTTATTGGCGCGGTAATTATAGGCAGTGGAGTGAGTTGCCGCTCCGCTGTTGTATTGCAAGCCGTCGCTGGCCCAAATGGCAGCATAACCGTCGTAAAGTCCGTCATCGTTAGGATCGAAATTGCGTTTTTCCCACGCAAGGCTCAGTTTCAGCACCGGCCACATCTTTTTTACATAGTCGAGATCACCCGTCCAATTGAAATGCCACAACAACTCGTCAATGTAGCAAAGATTCATATCATAATGATGCATCTCGTTATTTTTTTGCGGATTGCGACAAATATAACCGTTACTGTACATGGGCGTTCCCCACTGCTTCAACGCACGTGCCAAATGCAGCGCGCTGTCCTGCGCCGGATGCGGAATCGTATTCGGCACATCCGTCACCTGCGAAGCCGCATAATCGTTAAAATGAAGTCGAGCCCGGTCGTGCCAGCCCAGCACATCGCCGGTGTAAGCGCCCCGCCAACCGGCCAAGCGCATCCGCCAACCTATAGCACCGTGCAGATAGGAGTTCGGTTCCCAAATGGCATCGGCTGCCATAGACAATGTGCCTCCCAGGGTATTGATAAACGGATCAGGAGTGATTATTTTGACGCGTGAAGCCAATTGCTGACGCGCAGCTTCCGCCTGCACAAATTTTGCTTCAAGCTTTTTATACGATAAGAAGCTATCCTTGTTATCCTTAACAACAGACACATAAAAAGGCAGTTGCCGCATCACGTCAAAACGCGCCATCACCACCGGCTGGTCGTTAGCCACCGAGCTGTTCCATTGGGCAAACGGAGACGAAACAACTGTCGAATTACCTGCTTTGATGACAGACGCCTCCGGAAAGATTCCGGTCAGCGTTATCGCCGCACTCTTTTTCGTCGGAGGAAGCGTCAGTTGAAAATCATTCTTACCGAACAGGTATTTATTGCCGGTACAATATTCCGGCTTCAGATCAAAACAGTCGGCCGCATCGACACCCAGATCGCCTTCGCGCGAAAACCGTTTACCGGTAGCTCCACCAAAAATGGCCAATAGTTCGACCTTTTTATAGCAATTCTTCAGCTCTCCTTTCAAGACAAACCCTTCGACATCGGCCATTGCCAAAGCCACAAGGTGCAGTTCCCCGCTCCCCAGCAACGGATCTTTGATGGTGTAGAGGCGGGAACCGGCCCGGTAGCGTGCTTCAACAAACTGTGCGTCGTTCAGCCATTTGGTCTCTCCATCCACCACCAGTCCGAAATGGAGATTGCCTCCCATTCCCGGCAGGTAAAAGGCAAATTCGGGAACATCTCCCGTTTCTGCACGAAACGCAGTATTCGTCCCGTACAATGCCCGGTTGTACTTCACCTTGCCGTTGACAATCACAAAATCGTCACCATCGGGCGTGTAACGCAATGTCCGTTCTTTGCCGTGCCAAAGACCGTTGTCGGCATTCGCAGATACCGCCAGGCAAAGCAACAGCGTGATATATATTATTCGTTTTAGCACCTTAAACTATTTACAATTGAAAATTTACGATGTACAATTGCAATCTGCTTCTACCAATTACATTTTCAAATCTTCCGATCAGAATTTCTTGTCTTTCAACGGCGTCAACGTTACCGGACCGAGCAAACCGGAAGGAACAGTGCCCCAGTCGGCATAGGTTCCGGGTTTGTAAAAGAGGTTCACCATGTTGATTTCGTTAAATATGCGCCAGTTCACACCCCGACGATCATAATCGGCAATGCGGTTGGCCGGAAGATTGGTTACCTCCACTTCGAGCCTGTTTTTACCCGGATGAACCAGTTTGCCGACATTTGCAACAAAAGGCACAGCCCAAAGCGTTCCGGCATCCTGCCCATTGATGCGAACACGCGCACTCTCGCGCACGTCGCCCAAATTCAATTGCCAATCGGCAGCCGCTGCTGCAGGCAATTCAAATTCCACGCTGTAACAGGCGGTTCCCTTATTGATTTTCGCATTCGGTTCATTCAACATTGTCCACGAACTAAGCGTATCGATGGCGAAGGTGCCGGAAATGGCAGGATCGCTTTCGGTAAATTGCATTGACCAACCTTTGGAAATGGCCAAAGAACTCTTTTCCGGTTCGGTATAGTGCCATGCGGCAGCTTGCACATCTGTTGTTTCAAAGGTTTTCAGAATCACCGATCCTCCAGATTTCAGTTGCAAATAAACCTCTGTCTTTCCATTGTTGCGGCGAATTTTCGCTTTGCCCGAATTGCCATTCATCGGATCGAACAGCACGGCCGATTGGGCATTCACAGCCAGAGGCACCCAACCGTCAACACCTTTATCCTGCAAGGAGGAGATGAAATAGTGGTGACCGGTTTCGTTTGACCGGCGAATACAGGAGAGACCAAGATCGGTGCGCATGTTCTCTTTTTGTACTTTACAGGCTGCAAGTGCCGACGCGTAATCGGGAGCAATCACAATATTACCTTTTCCGAAAGGCATTACTTCGGTTTTAGTTTCAGAAGTAATTTTTGGCAATGCTAATAATAACTTATCCAGCAACGTTTTCCGTTGATTCAAATTACCTAATCCAGGAACATCCTGCGGGTATCCTCCCACAAAAACGACTGTCGCACCCTCTTTGGCAAGCGACAAGAGATGAGCCATCACATCGTCGGGAATGGTTTTGACATCCGGCAGAAGAATTGCCTTGTAATCCGCACCGCCAATCGTTTGTAGTTTTCCCTGATTCACCGTTGTACTGCGCACAAATTGATCGGAAATATAGTCTACATCGTATCCGTTTTTGATTATGGCATGGATAGCCTCGATAAACTTTGGCGCCTTTTCGGCCATTTCATGAATAGTGAAGGCCTGATATGGTTTTTTCAGATCGGCTTTCCGCATGTCGTAAATGGGCAGGTAGACCAAAAAGTCGATATCGGGTTTTCCCTCCTGCAAAAACGATTGACAACGGGCGATATAGCTGAATAAAGGAGCCGCATCGCGCCAGATGGTATTGGTCGGCGACATATCCACCGTTGCATAGAATTTCCACCCCGGCCAGGCAGCCTCTTTGGGTGAATAGGTGGTGCCATGAAAATAGACATGGTTGACGCCCGAAATAAAGAACAGGTCGAGATCGGGTTTGCATTGCGAAAGCGAAGTACGAAAATGGTCGGTCAACCAGGTAAACGTTTCGGACGAAGTCAACGGTTTGCCCGAAATATGTGCCGCCGAAGAAGCATACTTGAGCATGGAGATATCCGAATCATTCGTTTTACGGATGGAATCAACACGCAATCCCTTGATGTGAAAATCGGAGATACCGAACGATTCGCATTCAGGAATATCGACCGTTGCGTAGAGATCGATCAGGTTCCCCGGCGAACCGTGAGCCTGATTACGGGTAGTGCTGCCATGCGAATGCGCCCAATCGGTCCACGTTTTGGTAAAATTTTCCTGCAACAGATCGGATAGCGTTTCGCGGTAATCGGACACGACACGCGCTACAACATCCGCATTGCCCTGCCCTCTGAACTCAGGCAGATACTCTTCGAGCTTATACCCGCGACGAAGCTGAAACTGTTCAAACAGATCGGGAGTCCAATCGGCGTTGAACACCTCATAAGAGTCGTTGAAAAAAGAGTGCGGATAGGCTGTTTTATTTTGAGCGAACGCCCGATCGAAGCGCCCGAGATAGTTCGTGACCGCCTGTTTGGAAAAATGGTTCATTACCCAACCTTCGCCTCCGGGAGCGGCACGTTTTACTTTCTGCAACGTTTTACCCACAAAAACAGCCGTTAAATGCCATTCTCCCCGAGGAGCTTTCCATTGAAGCCTGCCCGTTTTATCAAGCCTTGTTGTCAGATCGAGTTTCTTTCCGTCAGCAGAAAAAGCCATCAAGCGCGACAGTTTTGCCACTCCCTGCTGTTTGGTATCGCTTATTGTCACTGGTTCCTTCAGTGTCTCGCCTGCTTTGAGTATATAATCCTGAAAAACAACCTTGCAGGCCGCATCTTCAATGGTAACTTCGGGACTACCGAACGGCCAGCCGGTGCCTGTATTCATATCGATCTTCATCCCCAAACGGGCAGCCTCATTTTCGGTGTGGGTGAGCATCTCCATCCACTTGGGCGAGAGGTAGCTGATATTGTTGGCATCGTTGCCCTGCACTCCGTAAATCGGGGTAATCTCCAATCCGCCCATCCCCTTGGCGGCATATTCCGACATGTTGTAGGTAAGATTTGCCTTATCGACAGCGCTGCCCAGCCACCACCAACGCGCCCACGGTTTGGCTTCGGCTTTCACTGCTGGCCACGAGGTTGTTTGAGCCGACATATTCAATGTTATTGCAAGCAAACAGATTGCAACAGACCCGAGTTTATTGAGTTTATTCATTGTTTAGGTGAAGATTTACGATAAAAAACAGTTTGCTATTCAAATGCAGATGACTCATTTTCAAATTTTCAAATCAATCAATGGTCTTGCGGTTTTCCCGCTTTGGTCTCCTCGAACACAGACGACAGACGATAGTAATTCACGTCGTAGTTGGAGGCTGGCTTGTAAAAACTGCAATAGTAATTTTGCCCGTTTTTGATGGGAAACATCCCGCTCAAAGCCTGCGCATCGGTTTTATGTCCGGAATTAAACAGCTCCAATGGCGAATTTTGTTTGTGAGCATCCGACAAAACGGCCGAGGTCTCTATGGGGAACATGGTGTAAAAGACCGAAAAATCGTGCAGTCCGCCTTTGGGATAATAGAGAATCACGCCATTTCGCTCCACCACAAATACATTGTTTTTGCAATCGGAAGGGTTCAATCCGCTCTGCACCTCCTTCTGTGTTTTGCCACACGCAGCACCAAAAGCCCAGAATAACGAAAGGCTGTCGGGCATATTTTCTCCGTTGACACGAATAATTACGCCGTCGGTCTGATAAAGCGGCAATACCTCGAATGTCAGTTTTCCTTTCTCCAAAAACTTACCTGTGAGAGTATATTTCAATCCTTTGCCTTCGGGTTTGCACACTGCTTTCAATGCACTGAACCAGATACTTTGGTTTCCTTTTACCAAACCAAATCGGGCAGCAGAGGCTTTATCGGGCACATAAAAGGTAAATTCGGGGACTTCGCCGGCGGTAATCACCGAGCCCTGGTTTTTGGGAGTAATCGTTCGCGATTGCACCTGAGCCCCGGCGGCAAGCCACAACAGCGAGAGCCCCAAAACCGATATTATTTTCAACATTCTCATTGAACTATTTTTACATTCACATCGTTTGTTATCGTCAATCCTTTGCCATCTTTCGTGTTAAATCGAACGTTTTTCAACGTCCAGTTTTTACCGAAATCGATGTCACCGGCTTTTTCCACATTAAAAGTACAATTTTCCAAGGTGAAATTATCGAGCGTCGACTTTGCAATTCCCACGGCAGTAATACCTATCGGGGTGTCATTTACAGTAACGTCCGAAATATGCACATCGCGGAAAGTCGGAATGCCTTTTTCCTCAGGCACCACTTCCAACATCTTCTTCCAATGCTCGGGCAGCTCCTTGCCTTCGTATGCTTCGGGCAACTTTGAATAACTGTATGACGGATTCCAGTTGAGCGAAATTGCCAGAGCCGCTTTCGCATTGCGGGCATCGACATTGTAGACTGCCACATCCTCTACTACGCCGCCCCGGTTGTAGGCCGATTTCAGCCGAACTGCCGCCGAAGTACCGTTGGTTTTCAGGTTGTAGGCCACCACATGGCGGATACTACCGGCCGTCTCGCTGCCGAATACCACCAAACCGCCGCCCCGTGCCGACACGCAATCGTGAATAGAAACATATTCGGTCGGACGGTTCACCCGTTGTCCATCGGCATCACGACCGGCTTTCAAACAAATGTTGTCGTCGTTGCAATCGATGTCGCAATGAGCCACCTCAATCCGTTTGGAAGAGTCAATATCGATGCCGTCGGTGCTCGGTCCATGACCGCCAATATTGTTACGTACCAACACATTTTTTACCGTACAATTTTCGGAATAAAGCACTTGAACCGTCCAAAAACCAGCACGTTGAAACTGTATTCCGTCAATGGTAACGTTTTTTGAGTTGTCAACCACCAACGTGCGTGGCCGCTGACAATCGTAATCGACAATCCAACGCAATCCTCGGACATCGTAGTCCTTTCGCATCGTCCAGTACAAATCCCAGAAGTACTTGCCCTGTCCGTCAATAATTCCTTTGCCGGTAATGGCCACATTTTCCTGATCTTTCACGTTGACCAACGCTGCCGGCCAGTTCATTTCAATGCCCGCCACCCGGGTACGGATAACCGGATAATCTTTTATATTTTGGGAACCTAACAAAGTTACACCTTTATCGACCCGCAAGCAAACCCCTTTTTTTACGAAAATCGAACCCGACAAATATCTTCCCGGCTTGAAAGCCACGATTCCACCACCTTTTGCAGCGCAAGCATCAATCGCCTTCTGAATGGCTTTGGTATTGAGGGTAACGCTGTCTCCGATTGCACCGTAATTATTCACCCAATAGAGTTTTGTGCCAGTTGGAACCACTTTTGCGCCCACCTCTTTCAGCCACGCCGGATTTTTTTCAATCGCAAATCCAACTGCGATAGTGCACAAGAAAACTGATAAAATTAATATTCGTCTGTTCATGTTTCTATTTTTAGATGCATCAGGCATCAATTTGAATAGCAGCGTTGCAACATCTTTGTTCCCAGATTTAATTCCCAAATTTCCACATCTTCAAATTTGCAAATCGGTTAGTTTCCGTCCGGTTTTTCCACCGTAGTAAACGGGCTCAGCGGGAACGAAACCGACTCGAAAGCATCGGGATGCGCCGGATCAAAGCGGCTGTACTCCGGTCGCAGGTACTTTATAAAATCGAGTTTATTGGCAATGCAACCCTCTACGATACATTTGGAGAGTTCGTAGCCGCCATACGCATTGAAGTGGGTGTTATCCGCAAGGTCGCTGGCCTGACCAGCAAAAGTTCCGGCTTTGTAGTGCACAAAAGCCTTAACCGATTGTTCGGCCCCCCAAGCTTCATACAAAATTTTACTCATCGCGTTCAGATCGATTAACGGCACCTGGTTCTTCTGTGCCAACTGACGAGCAGCCTCCGGATATTCACCCAAGGTATTGATTACCTTGCCGGCGGCATCAAAATTGCGACGGTGCATCGAAGTAACGATCACCGGATAAGCACCTCGCTTGCGCGCCTCATCGATATATTTCTGCAACGACTGCTGATAAGAACTCCAGGGACCGATACCATCGCCTTTCTGTTTCTGGTCGTTATGACCAAATTCCATAAAGAGGAAATCGCCCTTTTTCATTTGTGTCAACAACTTTTCGAGGCGACGAGCCGAGATAAAGGTGTTGGCAGCTTCGCCCGATTCGGCATAGTTGGCAATGGCTACTCCTTTTTTGAAGAACGAAGGGAACATCTGCCCCCAACCGCACCACGGATCGTTATCCTGATCGACTACCGTTGAGTTTCCACAAAGAAAAATGGTCGGTGCTGTCGTGTTCGGCGTAATTTCGATGGCAGTGACCGCCGCATTTTTGTCACCAAACTCCAGAGTCAGCTTATTATCCCAGTTAAGTTTTGCCTTTTCGCGGGGTTTAATCTTCACCGAAACCGAGTCATTGATTCGTGTATTCCGAATATTGACGGTAAACGATTGTGTCGTTGTTTTCCCCTCTGCGGTAGCGATATGGGCCAGCATCAACCGGCGCGACTCGGCTCGAACAGTTGTCATTGATGGTTCCGACGTTCCGCCCAAAATCAGTTTCACATCGTAATTTCCCTCCGGCAATTTCACCGAAAAATAGAACGGTTTATCGCTACGACAACCCGTAAGCATCTTTTTTCCATTCGTTGCGGTAAATTCCTGCGGATGCGTTCCAAAGTCGAAGCCATACCCCAATGCGTAAGAATACACAGTCGTTACCGGAACAACTTTCGTGCCTTTTTCCGCTTTCGAGCTTCCGAAACTAAATTTCCATCCCCCATTTTGGGCAAAAGTAAAGAGTGAAAAACCGGCAAAGAGAATACACAGGGAAAAACGCTTCATCTGAGATATGATTTAATATTTACGATTAACAATTGAAAGAAGAAATATGGATAATAAAAATGTGTCGTTTCAAATTCCATTTTCAAATTTCCACATTCTCAAATTTTCAAATTCTGGTTACGGCATTTTTTTCAACCCTTCCCACACCACGTTCCAGTTGCCGTCTTTCGGGAAGCCCGGATTATTGCCTTTGCTTCCATCCCAACCGGCACACATCATGGCAACGGCAGTCAACAAACCACCGTTTCCGGGAAGATAGATACGCAAGCGTTCGTCCTGATAATTATGCCCATTCACCAGATAGGTATTGGTGCGTTTGTTCATCAACAGCGCACCCACGGCCTTTTCACCATCGCCCAAACGAGCGGCATCCATGGCCGTCATCGGGTAATCCCATCCCCAGGTCTTGTCCCAATTCCAGTTTTTCCACACCCAATTCAAGGTATTTTTCATTGTAGCCGGATTCACCAGGCGGCTCTGTGGGAAAATGCCCAACGCACCCAATACCGCCATATGGTCGGAAGTAAACCGAACATCGTGATAGGTCTCGGGTGCCGTTTCTGCTGCCAGATACAGTCCATCCTTCTGTGCCAAAGGAGACAACAGTTTCAATATTTTATTCCATTCTTTATTTTCGGGCAAACCGGCACGCACTCTCCACTGCTGAGCCACGCTCAGAGCATAATGCCAGTAGGCTAGTTCAAAAGGCGGATTGGTAGTTTCGGCTGCACGCAGGGTCTCCTGAGCCGGAATGGCACCTTTCAGCACATAACGGTTTTTTGCCTTGTCGTACGTTGCAAACGAAGCCATAAAATCGGCCGTTTCAAACACCAGTTTTTTGTATTTTTCAATCACCACTTTCGAAGGATGATCGCGGTAAATCAGTTCGGCCATGTAGATAAAATGAGGTTGCTGCCAGATTAGGAAAGAACCCACTTTGGAGGGCGCCTCAATAGAAGAAGGATCCGTCATTTTCATCCAGCGAACGCCTTTAAACCCTTGACGTTCGGCAATTTTTTTAGCATTATTGTATGCCACATTATACCAGTCCATGCTCTTTTCAAGCAGATCGATACGATTCCACAATGCAAAATGGACAGCATGCCACCAGTGCATTTCGAGGTGAAATTTTCCAAACCAACTGTTGTAGGTAAGCCCAGTTTCCTGCGGAGGCACATTGCCGGCACACTGTATGGCCATCAGGTATTGCGACAGCACCACGCGGCGTTCCATCTCCTTGGCACGGGCATCTTTACATTGCGAAAAATCGGCAGCAGCTCCTTTTATCCAAAAATTATTCCAATACGATACAGATGCCTCTTGTGTTTCAGCAAAGTCTTTCAAACTCAATTGGGGTCTTTCTTTCGTGAACGCACACGAGAATGAAAATTTATCAGTGCCTTCGGGAGCAAGCACATAGTAGTGACTCTTCGTTTCGGACAAGGATGCAGCTCCTTGCCATTGAAGCTTTACGTAGTAGGTTGTTGCGTCCAACCGACAGCAAATGATCGCATAACCGGCTCCGGATTCCACAATAGAGGTCGCAAAAGCCTCCGGTTTCGACCAATTGCAGGCATCGTCGGTATGTTTACCCGAGGGGTAAGGAAATCGCAAATTAAACTTCAGATTGCCCGAACGAATCAGGGCAGAGTTGACGGATACCGCAATCATATCTTCTGCCGGATGACAAACAGTCTGAACTGCGACCGGCTTACCAAACAACAAATAGGAGCTGTTTAGTTTTCCGTTCCACAAATCGAGGGTTTGATTGATATTCGTAAAATCAGAAACAGTTGCTTTCTGTCCTTGAATATTTTGCAACTCCAACCCTACGACACCCAAATGCAGGCGATGCGGGTTTTCACGAAACCATTCGGAAGCCTCTTTCTGACGCCCTTCCTTAAATTCGGTCGAATACGGTTCGTTCCAACCGTGAAAGTCATAGTCTTTCAGTGTCTCTTCAAAGCGGTAGTTGTTCGGATTGGCAAAACTATGCCAGCCCCATTGCGACTGAGTGCCCAGAGGAACTCCATTTTTATACAACTCAGGGAAGGTTTGAAGTCCTGAAGCATCGGCCGTGAAGGCAAAATTACCATTACCTACCGACAACGAAGAGAGAGAATCGAAGGAATGAACAACCGGATTATTCCGTTCAACAAGAGCTTGCCTGTTCATAGCCGCCCATAGACAACTCGGAACTATCCACAGGGTGAATAATAAACATTTGGAATTCAGTAATAATTTCATGAGTATTTGCATAAGTTTCAGGGAATACAAAAGTAAAGATTAAGCCTGTGGCTGAAATGATTTTTTTGATATTTTGACTTTGCATTTTGACACAAAACAGCCCTACTATCAAGCTTTTCAATCTGAGCATGCGAAAGACCTTCTGCTTGCAATATTTTGAATTGACGAAAGAATCATCGAATACAGAGCCAAAAGGCATAGTCAACCTGACGGTCAAATAAACGTTGGAAAAAACTTAAAGTTCCACGACAAAATCACCTCCCAAAGCCATACGCAATGTTCATTTGAGGTCAAATTCCACATTATTTAGACCAAACCAAAATGTTTAATTATTGTTTATTTTCCCGCCTTTTTTATTAATTTTTATTTTTGTTTATGTAGCCATTTTTGACTATTACTTATTTCGTATTGCTTCGAACAGAGGTTTATGTAATTTTTAAAATATAGACAAATCATAGTCAAAATCAAAAAATAGGCATTTTTTTAATATTATATGTGAATAATAAATCGAATATAGCAAATAAAAACAACATTTTGTATATTATAATTAATTACGCCCTATACCCAAACGCTCACTTAAATTAAAAATCAGCCTGTTATGTTTTATTTGCTAATTTAACATTTAGTTGTACTACATTTTTATTTCCTCAAAAAGGTACTATATTTGCAACCCATTTCCTTTTTTTAAAGGAGGTGTTTGAAACACGTCATTTGATCCAAAAAATTATGCATAAAGCAGGCTTTGTAAATATTGTAGGGAACCCCAATGTAGGCAAATCAACATTAATGAATGCACTGGTGGGAGAACGCATCTCTATCATCACCTCCAAAGCACAGACAACCCGCCATCGCATAATGGGAATTGTAAATGGCGAAGATTTTCAAATTGTATATTCTGACACCCCTGGTGTTTTAAAACCGCACTACAAACTTCAAAAATCAATGCTGGGATTTTCCCAGTCAGCATTGACTGATGCTGATATACTGCTTTACGTCACAGACGTAATAGACTCGAGTGATAAAAATGCTGATTTTATCGAGATGGTAAAGCAGCATGCAGGCGATTATAAGATCATTTTGGTAGTCAACAAAATTGACTTGGTAGACGAAACTAAGCTTATTGAGATTGTTGACAGCTGGCATACAATTTTACCTGAAGCAGAAGTAATTCCAATTTCTGCCACTCAGAAGTTCAACATCGATCCGTTGTTAAAACGCATCAAAGAATTATTGCCAGATTCGCCTCCATTTTTTGATAAAGACGCTTTAACGGACAAACCGGAGCGCTTTTTTGTAACAGAAATAATCCGAGAGAAAATCCTTTTGAACTACGACAAAGAAATTCCTTACTCTGTCGAAGTCGTAGTCGAACAATTTAAAGAGGAAACCAAATTAATTCGTATCAATGCTGTAATTTATGCCGAAAGAGATTCGCAAAAGGGAATTCTGATTGGACATCAGGGAAAATCCCTCCGCAAAGTCGGCATGGAGGCCAGAAAAGATATCGAAGCTTTTTTTGGTAAGCAAGTATATCTTGAACTATTTATTAAAGTAGAAAAAGACTGGAGAAACCGTGAAACTAAATTACGGAATTTCGGATACCATATCTCCGATTGATCTTTTTCTTTCATCAACGATGACATCCTAAGAACAGGATGTTCTTTCTCTGTCGATCTGACAATGTTGTGCATGCTCGCAACCACTTCCAGGTCAATTTCAATCTAAAGAGGACTTTACACCAACTCTGAACGAGAGCGTTTATTCTACGCCCTGTTTCGAGCCGTGTATGGTCTTGTAGGAATCATACACTCTTACGAGATCTGCACTTTACACTTAATCAACTGTAAGGCTGTAACTTAACTCTATATAGATGAACAAATTCATTTGTTCCATTGTCATTGTTCTGTTGTGTTTTCTGAATCAAAACTTGTTCGCAAAAACTAATAATTGCGACAATCTTAGTTTTGAGAGAGGAGATTTCACAAACTGGACAGGGAAGACCTGGCTCCATTTCTACACAGAAATTCTCAATCCGGCAACCGGGATTGAGCCAGGACGACATACAATCATGTCTGATACTACAGCTTACGACAAAAATACTGGAGGAAAACTCAAACTGATTCCCCCGGGATATAAATATGCTGCACGCTTGGGCGATTCGATCAGCGGATGCCTTTCTCAGAGTCTTTCCTACACACTGACAGTCGATTCTACCAACGCACTTTTTATCTGGAAATTTGCAGTGGTGCTACAAGATCCGCTACATGACCACCTATCCGACGAACAACCCCGCTTCAAAATAACGCTGGAAGATCAGGACGGAAATATCATATCGTCCTGCAGTCAGTATGACGTCAATGCGGCTGAACACATCCCCGGATTTCAGACCTATTATCCTGAAGGATTTTCACGCGATTCTGACAATGTCACGATGATTGTCTGGCGAGACTGGACTACAGCAGCCGCAAACCTCATGCCATTTTACGGCAAGAAGGTAACCCTCACTTTCACCTCTGAAGACTGCACCAAACAAGGACATTTTGGTTATGCCTATTTCGTAGCCGAATGCCACCCTATGATAATATCCGTCAATTATTGCAAAGACGACACGGATGCCCGCCTCGAAGCTCCGGAAGGGTTTTCCGATTATGTATGGACACCGGGCAACATAAAAGGCCGGGTTCTCACAGTAAATAATGCCACACTTGGAAATCAATACAACTGTTCTTTCAACTCCGTTATGGGTTGTCAGGTTGAGCTTTCCGCCTCAATAGTCAGGACAACACCAAACGCATCCTTCAAATGTTCATTGCTTGATGCTCAAAAAAGAACATACAAATTCATCAACACCTCTACTACGAGTAACGGAACGATCTCTGACTTCTCTTGGAATTTTGGAGACGGAACTTCATCAACAGAGCTGAGTCCCACCCATACATACATATCTTCAGGCATACACCATGTGACGTTAGAAATCGTATCATCGCCTTCCGGATGCAGAAGCAGCCAAAGTATAGAGATCGACGACAAAGAATCTGTCCCACTTTCCATTAACGGAGATCCATCGTTTTGCCACGGTCAAAATGCAACCCTAACCGCTAGCGGCAGAATCCGGTATCATTGGAGTACAGGCGAAACAACTCCAACAGTTCACATATCCAGAAGCGGATCTTTTTTCGTAGTTGGGTGGAAAGAAAACGGATCTCAAGACACGGCATTTGTAAAAGTCAAAGAAAAAGCATTGCCTACAGTTACTATTTCCGGATCAAAAACATTATGCCACGGTTATTCCACGACTCTAACCGCAAAAGGGGCAGAGACTTACACCTGGAACACAAACGAAACATCTGAATCCATAAGCATTTCTGCTGCAGGCATTTACTCTGTCTCTGGAATTACCACCGAAGGTTGCAAATCTGATGTCGTTTATGCTGAAGTAACGCAGGATACTGACTGGAAACCAGCCATCACCGGAGATTCTTTATTTTGCACAAACGCAAACACCACTCTTACGGCGTCAGGGGCAGCAGCTTATCAATGGAACAATGGAAGCACATCACAATCAATCACAATAAACACGGAAGGCACCTATATAGTTACCGGAACAAATAAAAACGGATGCAAAGCTCAATCTTCTATGCATGTTTCCAAAATTCCATTGCCGGATGTAAATTTCAAACTGTCACCTGACAAGTTGGACTTACGGAATCCTGTCATATCAGGCGACATTGCCACTAACAAAGAGATTAATTACGAATGGCAACTTGGCGATGGTACGATTACCAACAGCCCCACCTTTACTCATAAATACAATGTTTCCAATTCCGGCACCGGATATACCATTACTTTAAATGCAGTTGATCAGTATGGCTGTGCCAACTCGCTGACAAAGAACATAATTCTTGACTTGAAAGTTCCCAACGTTTTCACTCCTAATAACGACGGGCACAATGATACCTTTATGCCTGACTACGACCTTCAGATCTACGATCGCAACGGAATCCTTCTATACAATGGCAATCAGGGATGGAATGGCACTTACAAAGGTGCAAAAATGGATCCCGATGCTTATTTCTACCTCTTACGATATGTTGATGCCAACAACATAGCACAAGTCAAAAAAGGCAGTGTCATGCTGGTAAGGTAGACCTCATTTTGCTGACAATAAAAAAGACATTCTCTTGTTGATTTGTCGAATCTAACAAAAAACTTAACTTTGTGCATCTATTTATATGCACGGTTCATGATTCTGCCAAGATCGACAACGAGAAAAATCCTGTTTTTATTTTTACTTTTATCCAACTTTGTGTCTGCTACAAATCCAAACTTAAAAAATATTGGCTTTGAAAACGGATTTACAGGATGGATAGGTAAAACCTGGATTTATTATACTTCTAATGGAGGTGTAAAAACGACTCCGACTATAGTGACATTACCCTATGACCCCAGTATTGTCCTCATGTCAGACCAAACCGCCTACGACCTTTACACAAACAGCCAATTAAAAACTATTCCTTCTGGTTACAAATACAGTGCCCGACTTGGTTCTTACAAGAATGGAAGCCCAAATGGGAGAGATCAAAGTCTCGAATATACGCTTAATGTCAACCCTTCGAACGAATTACTTACCATTAAATTTGCAGTTGTGCTTGAAATGCCGAAACCAACGCAATCGACACACACTGAAGAACAAATGCCTCGCTTCATCATTTCTATTTTAGATAAAAACGGGAATGAAATTCCAAATTTTTGCAACAAATTTGACGAAAACACATTGACACTTGACAACATGCAACAAGTTACGCTACCCACAACACAACAAATTGTCAGATGGCGTGACTGGAAAGCAATATCTGCCAATCTAAAAGAGAAGGAAGGGCAAGACGTCACGATTAAATTCACCACAATGGATTGCACCCCGGGAGGACATTTCGGCTATGCATACATTGTGGTGGATTCTCAGCCATTATATATAACTACAAAATTCTGTGGAAACAACGAAGATGCCACCTTGACAGCACCAGATGGATTTAAGTCTTACACATGGAAACACAATGGCTCCATAATCGGATCAAACTATGAATGCAAAGTCCCCAACGCCAAAGAAGGGGAAATATACTCCTGCATTTTCACAACCGAAGCCGGATGCAACGACAGCTTATCCACCACCATAAAAAGAATACAACCAATTGCCGATTTCAAATTCACAACAACCGGCTGCACAAACCAAACCAACACTGTTAAATTCACTAACAATTCGATAGCCGACGCGCTACATCCTTCCGACGCATCCGCATCCCTTTCATATCAATGGAATTTTGGAGATGGAAAGACTTCGGCTGCAGCTGACACTACTTACACCTTTTCCACCTCCGGCATGCAAAAGGTAAACCTCAAGGTCACCAGCTATCCATCTACCTGCACAGCATCCAAAGACACAATGATTGAGGTTTTTTATCCACCATTAATCGGGATAAAAGGAGACACTACCTATTGTCCGAACCAGGTCACCAACCTTAAAGGCTATGGCGCGGATCATTACAAATGGATTCAGATAGATGGCTCTCAGACAGGCTTACAAGATTCTCTGTTGGTAGGAAGCCCCGGAGGAAAAGTCGGATTAATCGGATACTCAAAAAATGACGCTTGCTACACAACAAAATATCTTAACATCAGTGAAGAACCAATCTGGAATTTAGATGTATGTGGAGATCCGTTCTTCTGCACAGGCGACAGCACCACTTTAGTGGCTTCGGGCGAGGGAATCAGCTATCTATGGAATTCTCAAAATCTGCACAGCCCAGCAATCACAATCAGCAAACAAGGCACTTATGAAGTTGTTGCAACCAACAAAAGAGGATGTCAGCTTTCGTGGTCAGATAATGTAAAAGAAATACCGCTTCCAAGCACATCATTCAGCGTTGATCCAACAGTAATAAATACCAAACATAATCAGGTGGTCTGTTCCATTACTCCGGAAAACGATGATATGACTTATGAGTGGGACATGGGGGACAAAACTACTGAAAAGGGAGTTCTATTTACTCACTATTACTCGGGGAATAGTGGAATAGGCAAGTACGATATTATGCTCACGGCCATCAACAATGTTTATGGATGCAGGAGCAAAGCAAGCCAAAGCATCATCATGGAACCTTTTATCCCAAATGTGTTTACTCCCAATGGAGATTCCATGAATGATTATTTTATGCCAAATTATGACCTTGAAGTATTTGACCGGCAAGGCATTTTAGTATATAAAGGGAACAAGGATAGTGAAGGTTGGGACGGCAAATACAAAGGCATCAAAGCCGACCCCGATACTTATTTTTATATTCTACACTATATTGATTATACAAACACACAACGCACAGCCAAAGGTTTTGTAATGTTAGTGAGATAATAAAAATTTGTTTTTTACACATAAACGAACAATAACATAGCGCTCTGGTGAGTTTTAAACTATCAGTGAATAGTTTGCGGACAAACAAACTGTAAATGTGCCCTCTTTACAGTTAACAACAATACTAACCTGTTCAATTTAGTTATTTACCTTGTAACACGGGCAGATTCATAATACAAACGCAATCTGCTTTCATTGGACCAAAGACTCCCAATATTATGAACAAACGGCACAATCTCATAATTGGACTTATAATCTGCTTAACAATTATCTCGTTAGGTTTATTCGGTGCAAATCCCAATCTGATTAACCTGGGATTTGAGAACGGAAATTTTAACGGATGGACCGGATATACAAGAGTTTATAGCACTGACGTACCGACTTACAACACCCCGTGGATTCAGGTCTTATTACCCAACAGTCGCAGACAGGTAATCATGACGGATACGACAGCATATGATCCAACGGTAGGCAATTTGCTAAAGATCATCCCTAAAGGCTATAAATATTCAGCCAGATTAGGTGATGTTATTAGATCTGCTGATGTCACGCAAGGTAATAATATGGGATTTAGATGCTGGCAACAAAAATTACAATACAAATTAGCTGTTGATTCGACTAATTCTCTTCTGATAATGAAATTTGCCTGTGTATTGCAATATGCATCCGACCACTCAACTTTAGTGGAACCCCGCTTCAAACTCACCCTCTACGATTCATCTGGCAATGAGATCAACACTTGCACCAACTATGACGTGTATTCTTCAAGCAATTCGGTTAAAGGGTTTCAGACCTACAATTCAACCAACTCCCTCTATTCAATCGCGCCACAAATCCAATGGAGAGACTGGACAACAGTAGGTGCTGATCTGTCCGCATACAAAGGACAGACTATCACTCTCGAATTCATGTCTACCGACTGTACCGGAAGATTTCACTTTGGTTACGCCTATTTTGTAGCCGATTACCAACCGATGAAAATTTCCACCGATTTTTGTGGTTCTTCCGATACGGCGAAGTTGACTGCCCCGACCGGATTTGAAAGCTATCGGTGGCGTGATGTAAACACTCACAAAATAGTAAACACGGACACAACTCTGTCAACGCTAGCGGTACCAATGATTGGGAAAGACAGTGTCATCTATCATTGCATTATGCGGTCGGCCACCGGCTGTATAGACTCCCTTTCCACAACTATTCTGAAATACAAACCAGTCGCTTCTTTCACCGCAAAAATGGTTGGGTCTTGTACTGCCGACAGCGTTCAATTCTCGAATCTTGCAACCACAAACCGAGGGAAACTTACTTACCTTTGGGACTACGGAGATGGCACAACAGACACTATTTCCAGCAAAGTCCACTTGCATCATTACAACACATCAGGACATCATAAGGTTACCCTGACGGTGTATAATCCACCGTCTACCTGCTCTATAGATACGGTTAAAGACGTTGAATCCATTGACGTTGATTTAGTAGGCTTAAAAGCAGACCAAGATTCAATCTGCATCGGAAGTTCAACTGGAAAATTACGCGCAAACGGTGCTTGGACGTATGAATGGAGTACTAATCCCGGCACGTTTAATCTTGACAGTATCAAATCGGGCTTATCGGCAGGAACCTACTGGGTAAAGGGATACGACTCTACGCATAATTGCACCTCCAACAAACATTACACCACCATTTCTGAAGAAAGCGAATGGATGGATTCAATTCAGGGACACAACTGGTTTTGCTCGGGCGATAGCACTAAACTATACGCCTCCGGTTGGTATGTAAACATGAACAAACAGACAGGCATTGCAAAAACACCACTAACGTATCAATGGAGCAATGGAGCTTTAACTGACACCATCAACACCAACAAAGCTGGAACCTATACCGTTATCGCGACAGACAAATGGGGCTGTTCCCGAACCTCTTCGTACAATGTCAAAGAAAAAGTATTACCTTTGATAAATTTCACAGTCTCACCAAACACCATAAATTCTAAGAGAAACTTAGTCTCGTGCTCCATCAATCAGGAGCCAAGCGTATTATACAACTGGACTTTTGGAGACAACACTGGTGTATCGACGGGCAATTCAGTTATTCACTACTATAGCCAGAATCTACCGTCAGCTCTTTATACAATAGCGCTCAAAGACAGTGACACCGTCTACGGTTGCACAAATTCAGGAACAACGTCAATCCTTTTAGAACCGTTCGTTCCGAATGTATTTACGCCAAACGGAGACGAACACAACGATTATTTTATGCCCAATTACGAAATGGACGTTTATGATCGTTACGGCATTTTGCTTTATTCAGGAACAAAGGAAAGCAACGGTTGGGATGGTTCCTACAAAGGGCAGAGATTGGAACCGGACACTTATTTTTATATTATACATTACACTGATTATAACAATCAGAAACAAACTATCAAAGGGTACATCACCTTAATCCGATAAGAGAACATGAAGAGATTTTTACTGGTTACGTCAATTTCCCTTATGGCTGTATTTTATAGCAGTAGTGCACTTGCCCAGGCTGACATTAGCATGACTACTCATTGGAATAACCGAGCCAACTACAATCCGGCTTCTATTGCCAAAACGGAATACATATACCTTTTCAGCAATGTTCGCCATCAATGGACAGGCATCAGTGGGGCTCCAACGGTCATTAACGTACAAGCTTCGGAATACATTCATGACCTTCGTTCCGCTTTTGGAATTTCCATCATCAACGATAACATAGGATTAACCAACGTACTCAATCCCACGATTACTTACGCATACCGCATGTCACCCAACGAAGATCTCGACTCTTGGTCTATTTCTCTGGGCCTATCGGCAGGACTTTTTGCCCGAACTATCAACGGATCCAAATATGATCCGACGGACACTACCGACCCGACATTAGTTTATTCAGACCTGACAACTTACAAACCGGATGCCAACTTCGGGATAGAAGTCCAAACCAAAAATTTTATAGTGGGATTATCGACCACGCACCTTTTTGCCATTTCAAAAAACAGCGATTTATTTCAAAACACCAACCATCGCTACTTATATGCAATTTACAAAAACACCAGCTCTGATTATTTTAATTTCAGTCTTGGCTCCGAAATTGTAAACAGAAACAACCTGACCGTTGTTGAAGCTAACTCCATGATACGCTTTAAGCATCCCACCGGTCTTTCTGACGGCCCCCGTGAACTTTTCGACTTTGGCCTAAGCTACCGGACAACCAAACAATTATCGTTACTGTTAGGCGTAAATATCACGAGTAATTTCAGGGTTGGATATTCATATGATTATGATTTCAAGCTGAATACCAATCAATCCGGAACTCATGAATTTATGCTGGAATACCGCATTCCGAACAAGGCCAGTTCTATTTGCGGAAGTTGTGACTATCAACGCGATTGGTATTTCTAACCAACCCACCCAACATTTTTGCTTAATTATTGTTGTAAAACCTGTTTCCGAAATAGTATATTTGTAACCGTTTGCGGTAAAATCCGGAACGGTTATTTTTTAACTTATAAATGCTACGATTATGCTACAAAAAGGAGATAAATTACCTGTTGTAACAGTACAGGATCAAAACGGGAACCCATTCAGCACGAGTTCATTGATTGGCAAAAAAACCATCTTATACTTTTACCCCAAAGACAATACTTCGGGATGTACTGCCGAAGCATGCAGTCTTAATAATGGCTTGGACGAATGGGCCAAACAAGGCTATCAAATCGTGGGAGTGAGCCCCGACAGCCCATCATCACATCAAAAATTCATTGCCAAATACAGTCTGAACTTTACACTTTTAGCAGATACAGAAAAAGAATTGGCTTCTGCATTTGGCGTATGGGCTGAAAAAAGCATGTATGGACGAAAATATATGGGCATTGTCCGCACCACATTCGTGATTAACGAACAAGGAATCATTTCGCATGTTATTGAAAAAGTAAACACAAAAGAGCATTCGGAACAATTAAAGACAGTTTTGTCATAAACACAAATCCGGCATCTGAACAGGTGCCGGATTTTACTATATTCTTATGGACAAACCATTTCTGATATACAAGCTTGATGCCGCAACCATCGGTGAGATAGTACAAGATCCTCCGGCCCCACACCGCCACGAATACGAGGAACTGATCGTTTTACTGGATGGAACGCCCGAACATTTTATTGATTTCAGGAAACAGACGATTCAGTCGCCCGCTATCATCTACGTTTCGAAAGGAAAAATTCATCAGTTTATGCCAGACCTGCAAACCCGCGGCTGGCTCATACAATATCAGAATGAATTTGCGCCTCAAAGCAGCTTTCATTTTTATTCCAATTTTGCCGACACCATTCATTACTCACTTTCTCAGCACACTTGTCATAATCGGCTTGACACCTTATGCTCGCTAATTTATGAGGATTTCACTGCCAATCCTCCGCGCTATCAGGTAATAAAACACCTTTTACTGGCTCTGTTGACCCAAATAGATTCTGATCATACACTACAAATAGCAGAGTCTAAAACGGTCAGTAACAGTTACACTTCCACTTTCGACAAATTTCTCAAGCTGGTTGAAACTAATTACAAACAAGACGAGAGTGTTCAGTTTTATGCAGATCAACTCAACACCTCAGCTCGTAATCTTAACCTGATATGTCGCTCAGTTTTCGACAAAAGTGTGTCCGAAATCATAGAGGACAGAAAATTAATAGAGGCCAAGCAATTAATAGTCAGTAGCGACAAAACCATATCCGAAATTGGTTTTGAAGTCGGCTACAACGAAAAATCATATTTCACCCGCGTATTTTCTAAACGGGAAGGAATTACTCCTACGGAATTCAAGAAAAAAGCGGTTGCTCTATTGCAATAAAATTATTTTCTAAAAAAAATCACCTCTGCTCATCCAAACCGACATTGAATTACGTCTAATGAGTAAAAGTTACATTCTCAAAAGATTACTATTATGAAAAAACTTGGATTTCTATTATTATTCACCTTATTGGCTGTATTCAGCATCAATGCTACTCCGGTTTCCACAAGCACCGATGCAGCAATTAAAGACAGTATATATCAGGCCAATAAAAGCGGTCAGGCGATCAATGAAGAACAACGTCAGGAACAAGCATCTGAACAGTTTTATGAAAATGAAAAAAGACAGTCGTACGACGATCATGAGCCAAAACTAACAAGTGCTGGAATTGTATTAATTTCTTTAATGCCCTTTATCACAGCCATTCTTATCGTATTCTTCGTCGTTCGCAACAAACGCATGAAAGAGTTACGCATGATTCAGCTGTATGAAAAAGCACTTGAAGCAGGCAAAGACCTCCCCGAAAGCTTCTTCCGCCGTCCTGACGAAGAACCTAAAAGTCACTTTCTGAAAGGCGCGATTTGGATAGGTACCGGATTGGGAGTCTCCATAGGTGCACTTTATCTGATGGGAGAACATTCTCCCTGGGGCTTCGGGCTAATCCCTTTATTCATAGGAATTGCCTACATGATCAGTTACTTTGTAGAAAAGAAAGACAAAGCGAACTCAGCTAAAGATGAGTAATGCGGATGACCTGAAGTGGATCATGCAAGTCACATTGCTTGGCAACAAAGATGCTTTCGATCCGCTTGTCAGAAAATATCAATCGCCTATTCGCCGGTTCTTCCTGAACCTGACGATGGGCGATTCATCTCTGAGTGACGATCTGGCGCAGGAAACATTTATCAAAGCATATTTACAGTTGAAGTCGTTTCAAGGGCTTTCTGGTTTTTCCACCTGGTTGTTTCGCATTGCTTACAACGTATTTTATGATTCGGTACGGGCTCAAAAGCATCTAAACGAGACTTCTCTGGACGAAGTAGACCGGTGGCATTCGGTTGATAATGATTTTTCGGCTGAAAAAAGCGATCTTTACGATGCTTTGCGTAAATTGCGTCAGGAAGAACGAACGGCCATTCTCCTCTGCTACATGGAAGGAATGAGCCACTCCCAGGCAGCAAAAGTAATGAAATGCCCACTGGGAACTCTCAAATCATATGTTTCTGCCGGCAAAACCAAACTGGCACACCATTTGCAATAATAAGACAGACAAAAATGACGAACATGAACGACAAACAATTGCAACAGTTTTTTGCAGAACACAAGATGGATGTTGCCGACAAAGGATTTTCCGACAAGGTAATCCATCGTCTGCCGGAAAAACAACGCGTTCCGGGCTTAGTCTGGATATTTGGAATCATCAGTACGCTGGTGGTAATCTTCTCCGGCAACTATTATCGGGTATTCCGCGTTTTCATGGCAATATTGGATACTTTAGGATGGTGGATCTTACCGGTTGTCAGTTGTACTATCGCTGCCGCCATTGTATTTGCGGTGGCATCTTACGAACGACGACAAGCCATATTCAGATAATTCAATTTCCAGTGGCAGATTAGTATTCTATTACAATAAAAGAGCCCGTGATTACAGGAGATAATCCTGTTGTCACGGGCTTTTGTTGTGAGGGAAATATCGGATGTCTTATTGGCAAATAACGCAACCGGCACATTTGGAAAGTTCTCCCCTGAAGCGCTTTTCAACCAGCAAGTGAATCCGGTCTTTCAACGCATCGATGCGAATATTTTCAATTACATCGGCCGCAAACGCAAACTTGAGCAACAATTTGGCCTCTTTGACCGAAATACCCCGCGAACGCATGTAGAAGAGAGCTGCTTCATCCAATTGCCCTACCGTGGCGCCATGAGAACATTTCACATCGTCGGCATAAATTTCCAGTTGTGGTTTGGCCTTCATTTTAGCCGTAGGCGTAGCACACAAATTCTTATTGGTCATCAACGCTTCTGTCTTCTGAGCGCCCGGAGCAACATAGATCTTTCCGGCAAAAGCTCCGACAGCAGAGTCATCCAACACATATTTAAACAACTCGTGACTGCGACAATGCGGTGTGTTGTGATTAATCAGCGTAAAATTATCAACCTGCTGATTTTTATCTCCGATGGCCATTCCGCAAAGCATCACTTCAGCATTTTCGCCATCCAAATCCACTTGTACATTATTACGGGTTAATCCGTTATGAAGTGTAACCGCATTAATCAAAACATTGGAAGAGGCTTCCTGCTTCACCAGCAACGAACTGATATTGGTCGTTTTGTTATGCGTATTTTCTAACGAATAATATTCAAACGAAGCATTTTCGCCCACGAAGACTTCGGTAACGCGATTACAAAGAAATTGTACAGGATCCTGCGTATGAGCACATTCGAGGAGTTGAGCTTTTGCACCTTCTTCAATAATGACGAGATTGCGGCTGTTAGCCATAAAATCAACATCGGCACGCATAATATCCACCAACTGAACAGGCTTGGGCAATACTACACCTTTCGGCACGTACATAAAAAAGCCATCCTGAACAAAAGCTTCATTAAACGCCATTGTAGCCGTTTTTGACTTCCCGGCCTGACGATTGTAATATTTAGCTACCAGTTCGGGATATTTCTGAGCAGCCTCATTCAGTCCGCAGATAATAACCCCTTCGGGCAACGCCGGTTGCGGCTGAGTCGCATAAAAGCTATCATTGACAACATAATAGAGGTAGCCATTGATACTTGGCACGTCACAACGAAACGCCACCGGGATATACAGACGATTCAGATTCAAACCGTAATCGACTGAAAAGGACTTACTCAAATCTGTGTACAAATAATCTTCGTTGCGTGTGGTTGGAAACCCCAGGCTCTCGAAACGGTTAAACGCCTCATCACGACCGGCATTCAGCACATCGGCGCAAGGCTTTTTAAGGTCGGCATGGTGTTCCTTGTATAATTCTATATAGGATTGTTCTATCGACATAAGTTCAATTTGAAAATTTAGAAACTCGACAATTTGGCAATAAGGCCCGATTCGCAAACCAACCTAATCGCAAATTGTAAATGGTTAAATTGTCAATGACTACTGGGCATCAATTTCCTGCTTAATCCAGTCGTAACCTCTGTCCTCAAGTTCAAGAGCCAGTTCCGGACCTGCTGTTTTCACAATCTGCCCTTTGTACAAAACGTGCACAATATCAGGCTTAATATAGTCGAGTAACCGCTGATAGTGAGTAATCACGATGCAGGCATTGTGATCCGTCTTCAATTTATTGACACCGCTTGCCACAATACGCAACGCATCGATATCCAGTCCGCTATCGGTTTCGTCAAGGATCGAGAGTTTTGGGTCAAGCATTGCCATCTGGAAAATTTCGTTCCGTTTCTTTTCTCCGCCAGAAAATCCTTCGTTTACCGAACGGTTGGCCAGTTTACTATCCAATTCCACAAACTCTTTCTTTTCGCGCATCAGTTTGAGAAAGTCTGAAGCTGAAATAGGATCCATCCCCTTGTATTTGCGATGCTCATTGATAGCTGCACGCATAAAGTTGGTCATGCTGACACCCGGAATTTCGACCGGATACTGAAAACTAAGAAAAATTCCTTCACGTGAACGATCCTCCGGAGCCATTTCCAATAGGTTTTTCCCATTAAAAATCACTTCACCTTCGGTAACAGTAAAAAGGGGATTACCCGTTAGTACGGCAGACAGGGTGCTTTTTCCTGAACCATTGGGCCCCATGATAGCATGAACCTCACCTTCGTTAACTTGCAGGTTAATTCCTCTCAAAATCTCTTTTCCGTTTATATTGGCATGTAAATTCTTTATTGTAAGCATAATGAATGATTTGTTGTTTGAACCGTCAGTATCAACGCACTGACTGATTTTACAAAATATTAAAAAGCTACGCAAAGATAATCAATAAAATGAGGATGTGTATGCTCATTTTTGTGCGTTGTGTGTTAATTTTGCACAAGTTTAGAGTGCAAAAGCGCTCATTCCAAACTGTATGGGAACAAGTTCTCTCCTGAAATTCGATTGCCTGAAAAGGCAAAATCATTAAAGTAAGAGACGGTTCCCGATTTATTTACTAAAAGAAAAAACGCAATGATAAAGATAGAAATGGATTCCGGATCCGGATTTTGCTTTGGTGTTGTCAATGCCATTACCAAAGCCGAACAGGAACTGGACAAAGACGACTCCCTCTTTTGCCTGGGAGATATCGTACACAATGGCAGCGAAGTAGAACGCCTTAGCAAAAGGGGATTACGGACTATTGAACACGAAGAATTCTCCAAATTAAAGAATGCCCGAATTCTTTTTCGTGCACATGGTGAACCCCCGGCTACCTACCTGGCTGCAAAAGCCAATAATATTCAGGTGATTGACGCCACCTGCCCGGTAGTACTAAAATTGCAGCAACGCATCAAGAATGCTTATAAATCCCATCCCAAAGAGGATTGGCAAATTGTTATTTATGGAAAAATCGGACATGCAGAGGTAAACGGCCTGGTTGGACAAACAGAAAACAGCGCTATCGTGGTAGAACACATTGAAGACCTCGATCGAGTTGATTTGAACAAAAACATTTGCCTTTTCTCTCAAACCACAAAATCAATCGCAGGGTTCAACAAACTGGTAGAAACTATCAAAAAGAAAATTAATCCGACCGTTTCGTTTGAATTTTACGATACAATTTGCCGTCAGGTATCAAATCGTATTCCAAATATTCGTACCTTTGCCGTACGACACGATATAGTCTTTTTCGTGAGCGGCAAAAAAAGTTCAAACGGCAAAGCTCTGTTTGACGAATGCAAAGCTGTTAACCCCAACTCACATCTAATATCTACCCCTGAAGATATCACTCCGTCTTTATTAAAGGGCGTAACCACAGTAGGAATCTGTGGGGCCACTTCCACACCCAAATGGCTGATGGAAGAAGTTGCCAAAGAATTAGAAAAGATTGCAAGTGTAACAAACGATTAAATCAAAACGGTCATGTATCAACTAAAATGTATCGGGGTACTTACCTCGGGAGGCGATGCCCCTGGCATGAATGCTGCACTCAGAGCAGTAACTCGTAAAGCCATCTATCATGGCATTCGTGTAAAAGCAATTTATCGCGGTTATAAAGGTCTGATTTCAGGAGAGATAAAAGAGTTCCAGACTCAGGATGTAAGTAACATTGTACAGCAAGGTGGCACCATTATCAAATCGGCACGTAGCATGGAGTTCAAAACCGATGAAGGAATGCAGACCGCTTACGAAACTCTGAAACGTGAAGAAATTGATGCTTTAGTAGTGATTGGTGGTGACGGTACATTTACCGGAGCCCGCATCTTTGGACAGATATATAACGATATACCCATCGTTGGTATTCCCGGCACAATCGACAACGACTTGTACGGAACCGACTACACCATCGGCTACGACACGGCACTGAACACCATTGTAGAAGCGGTCGATAAGATTCGCGACACGGCCAGCTCACACGAACGCCTCTTCTTTATAGAAGTAATGGGACGTGATGCCGGATTTTTGGCTCTCCACGGAGCAATCGCTTCTGGCGCCGAAGCGGCCATCATTCCCGAGATTTCCACCAGCATGGATCAGTTAACCCAATTGATCGAACAGGGCTTCCGGAAATCGAAAAACAGTAGCATTGTGTTGGTTGCCGAAAGCGACATTACCGGTGGGGCTATGGGCGTTGCCGAAAAGCTAAAAAAAGCGCATCCCGAATTCGATTGTCGCGTCACCATTCTGGGACACATCCAGCGCGGAGGTTCGCCTACTGCCAACGACCGCATACTGGCAAGCCGCATGGGCACGGCAGCTATAGACGCTCTGTTGGCCGACCAACGTAACGTAATGATCGGCATCGTAAACGACGAGATCGTTTACGTTCCTTTTGTCAAAGCTATTAAAGACGAGAAACCTGTCAACTCGGCACTGATGGAAGTATTGCATATTTTATCGATCTAATTTTCTTTGGAATATCATACAATAAAAAAGTTGACCTCACAAGGGTTAACTTTTTTATTGTGCTGCATTTATCATTGAGCGAAGATTTAACTCCTGACATAATCCGCCTAGTTAAGGACAGGCAGGCAATATCCATGCAAGAAAAAGAGTCTATGTCTTGCAAGAAGAATTACAAAGTCATTTATCTCCGAAACATCTTTCCAACCAAAATGGTTCAGATTTCCATCTATATTGATCGAATCATTTCATAAAAAAGCCAGCCTCACGGACTCATTCCGGAGGCTGGCAGCTCTCTTACTTTTCTCTTTAGATTCAAAAATTCCAACTTCACAAAAGACATCTGGTTCTAATGCCTCTTTGAAATGTTTGTTCAATTTTCGACAACAAAAGTACGCCTTTTGCACATATGCTCACTTATCAATTCATACAAAACTACTATCAAAATTGATAAGTTTACATAAAAACACAAAAAACAGAATTTTATCACCAAACTATAGAATTCTGATTTACAGAGGTTATTGTTTTTGGCGATACCATTCGGAAGGGGAAACGCCGGTTATAGTTTTAAATTGCCGGCTAAAATTAGACGGTTCGCTGTAGCCTACCATTTCAGACACCTGAGCTATGGAAAACTGAGGATTTTCGCGAAAAATCCGCATTGATTCTTCTATTCTCAGCAACCCTACCCATGCATTGAAAGTCACCCCTTCTTCTTTATTTATAAATCCGGACAACGTTGCCCGGCCTATTTTCAGAAACTGCGACATTTCTTCTATGCTAACGCCAGGGGTCAAATAATATTTCTGATCCAACACCTGTTTTTTTAGCGTTACCCAAGAATGTCGTTGTTTTGGAGCCTGACCACTTTCCGGCGTCAATAGATGAAACACCTGTTCAATCTGCACGTATGTGCGGGGATATTGGATATAGCATACACCAAACGCAATAAAGAAAACAACAAGAACTGAGAAGAAAGTCATCAACGCAAGCGGAGAACTGATTAAACTGATGACCAACGCATATCCTCCAAACAACAGAGCTACATCATAGCAAATGCGAACCCAGGTCAAATGCAACTTCATATTTTCAGAAAAACACTCATCCAGGCGGGAATTATACAATGTTACTTCCTTCTGAAAAGAACAACAAAAATAGACTAATTGCGTAACACACATCAGCCAGGTGGCAATCCGGATTAAAATTTGAGGATGAGTCAGATTCTGCATCACCAGAGACAAATTTCCAAGTATAGGATTGCCAAATTTTATTGCACCAATCCAATACAAAAGATTGCAGAACACAAGAGGAGAAAGATGTAGGAGAATAAACTTTCGGGTGATGCGTTCAGGATGCAACAAATTGATCAATGCCATAGAAAACAGCATGATAAGAAAAGAACAAATGGAAAGAAGTACCATGGACAATACATTCACCAATACTTTATCGACAATCGCAATAAGAGCGGAAGCAACATAAGCAACAAACAAAATACGTAATGAGATGCGATAGCTCTTCAAACCCGCATTTCCCGGCAATGGAAGAGTGATAAATATGATAGCAAGAATCAGACAGGAAGCTGCTAATGCATTTGTCAACAAGACATACAGTAGATGATTCATAACTCAGGACAAATAAGAAGAATGTTTATCCAACAAGATCAGCCCGACGGCTGCTTAAAAATCGTCATGCAAAGATACATTTTTCGCAGCATTATATTTCACAAAACATATTGGGCCGACTGGCAAATGCCTATTTTTCAGATATTGACTCCACCCATACTTACAAATTAGCTAATGATATACAAAAGTAAATCTTTCGGGGGTCAACCCTTTTTGTTATCTTTGCAGGTCTGTTTGAAACACAAAAACAACAATTAAATCAATATAAAACAGACAATTACACAATCAATCATATAATAAACACCATACAAATGAAAGTAAGAGTTCGTTTTGCCCCTAGCCCTACAGGCCCGCTCCATATCGGAGGCGTACGCACCGCGTTATACAACTATCTTTTTGCCAAACAAAACGATGGAGACATGATTCTCCGTATCGAAGATACCGACTCCAACCGTTTCGTTCCCGGAGCGGAAGCGTATATTGAAGAATCGCTGGCCTGGCTGGGAATCAAAATCGACGAAGGCGTGCAACAGGGAGGCCCTCATGCGCCTTACCGCCAAAGCGAACGCAAAGATATTTACCGCAAGTATGTTGATCAGTTACTGAACGACGGCAAGGCTTATATTGCATTCGACACCCCCGAGGAACTGGATGCCAAGCGCAACGAAATCAAGAATTTTCAATACGATGCTTCCACCCGCGGCATGATGCAGAATTCACTAACTTTATCTGCAGAAGAAGTTCAAAACAGAATCGATGCCGGCAAACAGTATGTTGTCCGCATTAAGATAGAACCGAACGAAGAGGTACATGTACAGGATCTGATCCGCGGCGAAGTAGTGATTAATTCATCTATTCTGGATGATAAGGTGCTCTTCAAGTCTGCCGATAGCCTACCGACTTACCATCTTGCAAATGTGGTAGATGACCACCTGATGGAAATTTCACACGTTATCCGTGGCGAAGAGTGGCTACCCTCGGCTCCACTACACGTATTGCTTTACCGTGCGCTGGGTTGGGAAGATACGATGCCGCAATTCGCGCACCTACCCCTGTTGCTCAAACCCGATGGCAACGGTAAACTCAGCAAGCGCGACGGCGATCGTCTCGGATTCCCTGTATTCCCATTGGAGTGGAAAGATCCGAAAACGGGCGACATTTCGAGCGGCTACCGCGAAACAGGTTACGAACCAGAAGCGGTTATCAACTTCTTGGCACTGCTGGGATGGCATGCCGGTTCCGATCAGGAAATTTTCTCGATGGAAGAGTTAATCAAAGAATTTTCGATGGATCGTTGTAGTAAGAGCGGTGCCAAATTCGATTTCGAAAAAGGAAAATGGTTCAATCACCAGTACCTGCAACTAAAACCCATTGAAGAGCTTGCTGCTAAATTCAAGAAAGTATTAGAGGTAAAAGGTGTAGTTGCAACCGACGAAACTATCACGAGCGTAATTGCACTTATGCGCGAGCGCATCAACTTTATCAGCGAATTGTGGGACACGACCTCTTATTTCTTTGCCGCTCCGACAAGTTATGACGAAAAGTCGGTTCAAAAACGCTGGAAACCATTTACCGCGCAACAGCTTACCGAACTGTCTGCCTATATTGAAACGCTGGATACCTTTGTAACCGACAAAGCAGATACAGAAGCAAAGGTAATGGAATGGATTGCCGCCAAAGAGTATAAAACGGGCGACGTGATGAATGCTTTCCGCATTGCATTGGTAGGAGAGTCTAAAGGACCTCACATCTTCGATCTGACAACGATTATCGGTAAAGAAGAGACGCTGCGGCGTATTCAACAGGCAATAAACACCATTAAGCTCTAAAACACAAAAAAGGATGTCTTCTGCAAGGCATCCTTTTTTGTTATTAATTTTCAGTTCGCTTATCTCACCTTTTCAAGCAAGTTTCTCCTCAGGTAACGTACCGGATAAAGCGCCGCCAGGAATCCCATTACACTGACTGTTAAAAGCACAATTATAAGATCCGTCCAGACTACTTCCACAGGATAGGAATCGATAATAAAACCGGAACCCTGCAGTTTGATCCATCCAAAATAATATTGGCCCAAGCAAAGCATAACACCTAGCGCAACGCCTAGTAAAGCACCCCCCACGGAGATCATCCAACCTTCCAACAAAAAGATTCGTTGTATCAAACGATTGTCTGCGCCTAAATTTCGTAAAGTCTTAATATCATTCTCTTTATCAATAATCAGCATAGACAACGACCCGATAATATTAAATACTGCTATCAACAGAATGAAGGACAAAATGAGGTAAGTCATCCACTTCTCTATTTTCATAATACGAAAATAGTCGCTTTGCTGTTCATAGCGATTCAACACGGAGAACTTATCGCCAAGAATATCCCGTACCTCTTTCTTTACAACGTCGGGCTCTACTCCCGCCTTCAGCTTCAGACTTACCGAGGTCGCCACATTATCAGGATAATCAAACATACGACGTGCAAAAGGCAGTGATACCAAAAAATATTTATCATCGTAAGCGGCCTGTTTGATGGCAAAAACGCCTGAAACAAATATCTTATCGCTATTGAAGCTATTTTCCGGATTTACCAGATTAATCGCAGATGTACGTTTAGGCACATACACCAAAACCGGATCGAGCGCTTTAGAGCCGGTACCAAGAGCACCAGCAAGCCCCACACCCATAATACCATTTTCAAAAACGCCATCATTCAACACAAAACTGCCCGACACAAGCAGACTGTCAATTGCGGTCATTGCCTGAAAATGACTTCCAATCCCCTTGATGGTGGCAGGTAATTGTTTATCTTTATACCGAAGCATGGCATTATCTTCCACTACTTCGTCATAAAACGCAATATCCTTGAGCTGACGCACCGCATCCCACTCTTTGGTATGCGTATCGAAGGCTTTACCCTGCACCAATTCAATTTTCAAATCAGGATCAAATGCACTGAAAAGCTGCTGAATCAGCCCTTCAAAACCATTGAATACCGAAAGCACACAAATCATTGCCATGGTACCCACACACACACCTCCTGCAGAAATACCGGAAATAATATTGATCGCATTATGCGATTTCTTGGCAAACAGATAACGACGGGCAATATGAAATGCTAAATTCACTGGGATCTAAGTTTGAAAATTCGAATACGCTCTAACCTCTCTTACTTCTTCAACAACTTGTCGATATTTTCAAGATAATCGAGTGTATCATCCAAATAAAATGCCAGCTCCGGTACCACACGCATCTGATGGCGAATCTTTACGCCCAATTCGTAACGTATTGTTTTGGAATGTTCCTTGATAAGCGCCAAAGTTGATTCGGCCTTATCTCCGGGAAAGATACTCAAATACACCTTAGCTATGCTCAAATCGGGTGTAATCCGTACATTGGTAACGGTAATCATCACACCCGGATAGTTGCGGGCGATGCCGAGAAACATGCTACTCAGCTCTTTTTGCAACATCCGTCCTATTTTTTCTTGTCTTGTACTGTCCATAATTTGTTTTTATTTCAAAGCTCCAAAATTTCAGATTCCACACCGGCATTTCCGCGTGTCATTGATCTTTCGGATTATTATCTCACATTAATCATTAGCAATAAATCGCCATTCCATATCTTTCCATTCTTTGGCGTAATCTACCCCCACCCGCGGGGCTGTAGCAAAAGTGGTTATAACCGGTGTATCTTCCACCCACAATCGGTTCGAAGCACATAAGTCCTCTCCATAAAAGGATTTGTCGAGTTGCAACAAACGCCCTACCCTGCCCGAACCAATCACCTTATCGACACCTCTGATGAGTACTGCTTGCGGATGACCATCACCACCGGTAACAAAATTGAGCATCCAATACATGCCGTAAATAAGATACACGTAAATTTTGCCGCCTTCGTGGTACATCACTTCGGTACGTGGCGTACGCCCTTTACTTGCATGACAGGCCAAATCGTCTTCACCCAGATATGCTTCGGTTTCCACTATAACAAAACGTTTCTCCTCTCCGCTTTCAAAGCGACGCACGATGGTTCTTCCCAGCAACTCGCGGGCGACGGTAACGGCATCTCTTCTGAAAAAATCAGGATGTAAACGAGGGAAAGCGGTCATGTCTGTTTTACCTGCAAAATTAGGCATAATTTCTTGTTAGTGAAAGCACAAAAAAGCCGTCTGTTTCGAGACGGCTTTTATCCGTTCCCTGCATAAAGCAGGGAACTTAAGGAATATCTAATTAAGCTTTACCTGCGCTACCCAAAACGTTAACAGTTTTGTGCATGTAGAGTTTTTTCAACTCGTCGCGAGCCGGACCTAAATATTTACGAGGATCGAATTCGCCTGGTTTTGTTGCCAAAACTTCACGAACTGCAGCTGTCATAGCTAAACGACCGTCTGAGTCGATGTTAATTTTGCAAACAGCTGAAGAAGCTGCGTGACGCAATTGTTCTTCAGGAATACCGATAGAATCTTTCAATGCACCACCGAATTTGTTGATAGTTTCAACATATTCCTGAGGTACAGAAGAAGAGCCGTGCAATACGATAGGAAATCCAGGAATTTGTTTTTCGATTTCTTCGAGGATATCGAAACGCAATGGAGGCGGGATCAACACACCGTTTGCATCACGTGTACATTGTGCAGGTGTAAATTTGTTTGCACCGTGAGAAGTACCGATTGAGATAGCCAAAGAGTCAACTCCCGTACGTGTTACGAAGTCAACTACTTCTTCTGGTTGAGTATATGTGTGATGTTCTGCAACAACATCATCTTCAACACCTGCCAACACACCTAACTCACCTTCAACAGTTACGTCATGAGCATGAGCATATTCTACCACTTTCTTTGTCAAAGCGATATTTTCTTCGTATGGGAAGTGTGAACCATCGATCATTACAGACGAGAAGCCCATATCGATACAATCTTTACACAATTCAAAGCTATCGCCATGATCAAGGTGCAATACAACCGGAATTGCATAACCCAATTCTTTTGCATATTCAACAGCTCCCTGAGCCATGTAACGCAACAAGGTCTGGTTTGCATATTTACGTGCACCGCTTGAAACCTGCAAAATCACGGGTGATTTTGTTTCAACACAAGCAGCAATAATTGCCTGCATTTGCTCCAGGTTATTGAAATTGAAAGCCGGAATAGCATATTTACCTTCGATCGCTTTCTTAAACAACTCTTTCGTGTTTACTAATCCTAATTCTTTGTAGCTTACCATAGTATTTATTGTTTATTGTGTTTGAATTTTACGAGTGCAAAGATACTCATTTTAAGCAAGGAATCCCAGAAAAATAACATTTTTTCACGACACAGAAGCTGCATCGTTTGCATTCTTCCCGGCCGTCGGGGGCTTATTCCATTTGTCAAAATCCATGTATGGAAGAACAAGATCCGGAAACTGCTTCAAGGGCTTATACAGCAACGATCCGGGGGCATTTTCGGCCTCTTTACCGGTCACTTTATGGTGCGCCGACGAATATACATTTATCAAAACGCCCAACACCAACGCCACCTGTAAGACACCAATGGCACCGCCACACAAACGATTGAGCCACGAAAGTGCTACAGCTTTCGACACCTTGGTCATCATTCGCCCTAATAAATACAAGCCTAACCCGACTCCCACAAACAAAATAAAGAACGACAGGGGCAATGCCACCTTCGGAGAGAGATGTAACAACATTTCCAGAAACGAAGCAACCGGTTGATAAAAGAAACGGGCAAAGTAGATGCCCAGAACAATTCCTGCCAGAGTTGCCAGCAACCGAAAAGCTCCTTTTATAAAGCCGAAAATCATTCCGACACCCATCAGAACAAGAAAAAAACAATCCAATGTCGACATAAAACGGTATTAATATAAAAAACGGCCACGGATAACGACTCAGGTCTTCATCCGCAGCCGTTTATGTATGCTGCAATTAATTTAGTTACAATCAGAGGGTTTTCTTAACTTCAACTTCTTCGTAGCCTTCAATAAGGTCACCCGTCTTAATATCATTGTAGTTGGCTATATTCAAACCACATTCGTAGCCATTCCCAACTTCTTTGACATCGTCTTTGAAACGTTTCAAAGAGCCGAGCTCACCACTAAACACCACAATACCATCTCGAATAAGACGTATTTTGGATCCGCGTTTAATCTTACCTTCACGCACAATACATCCGGCAACAGAACCCACTTTGGTAATCTTGAAGACTTCCTGTACCTCGAGAGTTGCCACCACTTCTTCCTTGATTTCCGGAGAAAGCATTCCTTCCATAGCAGCTTTCAACTCTTCAATAGCATTGTAGATGATCGAGTAGAGACGAATATCGATCTCTTCTTTTTCAGCCAGTTTACGAGCAGACATTGAAGGACGAACCTGAAAGCCAATGATAATAGCATTTGAAGCCGCGGCAAGCATTACATCCGATTCGGAAATCTGACCGACCGCTTTGTGAATCACATTTACCTGAATTTCTTCGGTAGAAAGCTTAATCAATGAGTCCGAAAGCGCTTCGATAGAACCATCCACGTCACCTTTCACAATCACATTCAATTCCTGGAAGTTACCGATAGCAATACGGCGACCGATTTCATCCAGTGTAATGTGACGGCTGGTACGTAATCCCTGTTCACGTTGCAACTGTTCACGCTTGTTGGCAATATCACGGGCTTCCTGCTCTGTCGGCATCACATTAAATGTGTCACCGGCCTGAGGAGCTCCATCCAGACCAAGAATCAGCACAGGTTCTGAAGGACCAACACTTGTTACGCGTTGATTACGCTCATTGAACATTGCTTTTACACGACCAAAATGAGTACCGGCAAGAACCACATCTCCAATATTGAGCGTTCCGTCTTTTACAAGAACAGTAGCAACATAGCCACGTCCTTTATCGAGCGACGATTCAATAATTGAACCAGTGGCGCGTTTGTTCGGATTCGCCTTCAATTCAAGCAAATCGGCTTCGAGTAACACTTTTTCAAGCAACTCGTGCACACCAACGCCTTTTTTGGCGGAAATTTCTTGCGACTGGTACTTGCCTCCCCAGTCTTCCACCAGGTAGTTCATGTTAGCCAGTGCTTCTTTTATTTTTTCAGGATTTGCACCCGGTTTATCTATTTTATTGATAGCAAACACCATTGGTACGTTTGCAGCTGATGCGTGGTTGATTGCTTCAATTGTCTGAGGCATCACGCTATCGTCGGCAGCAACAATGATAATGGCAATATCGGTAACAGCAGCACCACGGGCACGCATGGCGGTAAATGCTTCGTGACCAGGAGTATCGAGGAATGTAATTTCACGACCGCTTTCCAACGTTACGTGGTAAGCTCCGATGTGCTGAGTAATACCACCGGCTTCACCTGCAATTACATTGGCTTTACGAATATGGTCGAGCAGTGAAGTTTTACCGTGGTCAACGTGACCCATCACAGTTACAATAGGCGGACGGGCTTCCATATCCTCCGCACGGTCTTCTTCCTGATCTTGTGCTATCGCGTCAATAACTTCCGAACTCACATATTCTGTTTTGTAACCGAATTCATCAGCAACAATATTGATGGTTTCAGCATCCAGACGCTGGTTGATAGACACCATCACTCCCAGATTCATACATGTACCAATAACCTTGGTTACAGGCACATCCATCATGGTTGCCAATTCTGCTACTGTTACGAACTCAGTAAGCTTCAGTACATTTTCGCTGTCGCGCTCCATTTCTTCACGTTCCTGCTGACGGGCTGAAACGCTATCGCGCTTTTCTTTTCTATATTTTGAGCCTTTAATCTTTTTCTCAGTCAAACGGGCAAGCGTCTCTTTGATCTGCTTTTGAACGTCTTCTTCGTTCACTTCCGGTTTGAAAGGACGTTTGGGCATATTTCCCTGACCTTTATGACGGTTATCATTGGGTCTTGCCGGATTATTGCCTTGTGGAACATTCGGTTTTGAAAGATCCACTTTTTCTTTGTGAATACGTTTCCGTTTTTCTTTTCGCTGGTCAGCATTCGCTGACCCTTGCTGGGTTGCAGGAGATGCCGCTGAAGGATTTGCCGGACGTTGTTGATTATTCGGCGTATTTTGTTGTTCGCGCTGTACACGTTCTTTCCGTTTTTCTTCTTTCGATTTTTTCTTCGGACGTGTTTGTTGGTTGAGAGCAGAAAGGTCAATTTTATCAACCACCTTTATATTCTGTTCTATCACTGTAGGTCTCAACTGGAATACTTCACCTTCATTTTGCACTTCCGGTTCTGCATTCTCTTTGGAACTATTATCTTCAGAAGGTTTTTCGATTACCTTCTCTACTACAGCCACAGGCTCTTTCACAACTTCTTTTACGGCTTCTACTTCAATTTTCTTTTCAACCACAACTGGCTCTGCTTTTGGAGATTCGGGTTCCGGAACAACTACAGGTTCTGGTGCCGGCTCTTCTATTTTTTCAGGTTTCTGTTCTACTACAGGTTCTGGTTTTGGTGCCGGAACTGGTTCTGGTTCTGGCGTAGGTTCCGGTTGCTTTTCGGGAGCCGGGGTAGCTGGAGCCGGTGCAACTTTTTTATCCAGTGCATCCAGATCAATTTTTCCTACAGTAGTAATATGTGGACGAATTTCATCCGACACAACCACCTTGATCTCATGCGTCACAGGCTTCGGTTCCGGTTTTGCTTCAACCTTGGGCTTATCTTTAGACACAGAAGCTTCGTAACCGGCAGCAGTAATCGTTTGTGCCTTTTCTTTTTCCTGGCGCATCTGAGTTTCCCGTTCCGACTTAATTTTCAGGTCTTTATCGTTGCTAAACTCTTTTACAAGAATAGTATACTGATCTTCAGAAATCTTGAAGTTGGGATTTTCCTCAACAACATGACCTTTTTTTCGTAAAAATTCGACTGCCGTCGAAAGTCCTACGTTCAAATCCTTAACTACTTTATTTAACCTGATACTCGACATAGTTTATATTTAGTGTGTTTGAAAAGATAAGCAAAAGTGATAGCCGATAAACCCAAAGACAATTCAGAACGTTTCTATTCCTGAACTTCGAAAACGCCCTATTACTCCTCAAATTCTGCTTTGATAATATTCAGCACCTCATCAATGGTTTCTTCTTCAAGGTCGGTACGTTGAATCAACTCCTCGCGAGAAATAGCCAATACACTTTTCGCCGTATCACAGCCGATAGACTTAAGCACATCGATTACCCATTGTTCGATTTCATCTGTGAATTCATCGAGATAAATGTCTTCTTCCTCTTCGCCTTCAATGTCACGGTAAACATCGATAGTATATTCGGTAAGCATCGAAGCCAAACGAATATTCATACCACTTTTACCAATAGCCATTGATATTTCTTCGGGCTTGAGGTAAACATCTGCTTTTTTATTTTCTTCATCCAAACGGATTGAAGATATTTTAGCCGGACTCAATGCTCTTGCTATAAACAAAGAAACATTAGCCGTAAAGTTGATAACATCAATGTTTTCATTACGCAACTCGCGAACAATACCGTGAATACGGGCACCTTTTACGCCGACACAAGCCCCAACCGGGTCGATGCGTTCGTCATAAGTTTCCACAGCCACCTTTGCTCTTTCGCCGGGGATGCGGGCAATTTTGCGAATCGTAATTAAGCCATCGTGAATTTCAGGAACTTCCAGTTCGAACAAACGTTGCAGGAATAATGGTGAAGTACGCGAAACGATAATTTTAGGATTACCATTACGATTATCTACCTTCACTACTACCATGCGAACAGTATCTCCTTTACGGTAAAAGTCGGCCGGAATTTGCTCTGTTTTAGGAAGAATCAGTTCATTGCCTTCATCATCCAAAAGCAGGATTTCCTTTTTCCACATTTGGTAAACTTCCCCTGTAACAATCTGACCGATACGATCTTTGTATTTGTTATAGAGATAATCTTTCTGAAGTTCCAGAATTTTTGATGCCAGCGTCTGACGCAAAGTCAAAATAGCACGACGACCAAACCCAAGGAAATCGACCGCATCGGTCACTTCTTCACCAACTTCGTAATCCGTGTCAATTTTTTTAGCATCGGTCAACGAAATCTGGCTGACAGGATCTTCCACTTCATCGTCTGCAACTACCTCCCGGTTATGCCAAATTTCAAAGTCGCCCTTATCTGGATTGATAATGACATCAAAATTTTCATCCGACCCGAACATTTTAGCTAAAGTGCCTCTGAAAGACTCTTCGAGTACACTGATTAGCGTAGGACGATCAATATTCTTCAGCTCTTTAAACTCGGAAAAGGTGTCAATTAAATTGACAGGTTCAACTTTGCTCATAGCTATTTGAATCTTATTAGATATTTTGTATATTTTACTTCGTTATAGGAATAAACCTCATCTTCTTCCACCGTGATTTTGCGCTTAGCTCCCTCCGGCTTTACCTGCTTTGTGACCGTCACTGTAAAAGCATCTTCAGCTGCATTTTTTAATATCGCGCTGAATTTTTTACCGCCTTTTGTAAGCACTTCCACTTCGTTGCCGATATTTTTCTGATATTGCTTTAACACTTTGAACGGAGAACCAAGGCCTGCAGATCCAACTTCCAGCTCATAATCTTCAATTTCTCTGTCAAGTTGCGATTCTATAAAACGACTCAATTCCGCACAATATTCAATATCGATGCCTTTTTCAGAGTCAATCTCCACCACGATATTGTTTTCGGGGTTCACTTTGACATCGACAATAAAATTCTCTGTATCAGCGATAAATGCCTCAACAAATTGATATATCTGTTCCTTTTGTATCATAAATTATCCGGATAGTGCATTAGCTGCAAAGATAATTATTTTTCATTGAATTACAACCGGTTATCACCCTCGACACATCACTCTGAAGAATAAAAAAACCCTATTGAAAGGACTTCAAAAGGGTTTCCCGGTCACTGCCTCGGCAGTATATCGTGTAAAACTATTATCCCTTTGAATTTAAGCACAAAAGACACATATCTCATTGAAAAACGGGTCTTTGGGTAGATGCTTAAATTGCTTTTGCGGTGAAGTTGCACGAACATTCCAACAGCAAAAACGTTGCAAAGGTACTATTAATTTCTTAAATAACAATAATCAGAACTTGGATTGCAATGGATTGAGAGATTATTTCATCATCTTTTTCATCACATCGCCAATAATTTTGATCCCTTTCTCAATTTTATCTTCCGCCGTATTGCAGTAAGAAACCCGGATATATCCGTTTGATGCCCCCTGGGGATCGAATGTTGAACCAACGACAAAAACAGCTCCTTCGGCAATAACCTCCTTGAGCAGTTCCATCTCATCAATTCCATCCGGCAGTTTTACCCAGATGTAAAATCCACCTTTAGGTTCTACAAATGAAGCTTCGGACGGGAAGTAACGTTTGATGGCATCAACCATGTATTCGCATCGTTTATGGTAAATACTGCGAACGCTTGCCACATAACTGTCAAGTTGTCCTGAAACAAGGAAACGGTGAGCCAACACCTGCGTAAATGTTGGTGAGCAGGCATCGATGCACTGTTTACAAAGTTCCGCTTTACGGTAAAATTCCTCCCCTACCAGCATCCAACCCAGACGCATACCTGGTCCGAAAATTTTTGAGAATGAACCGGTATAACAGATTTGTTGTTCTTTTTCCGACTGAACTTTCAACGGCACAATATGTTGTTTATCCTCTTCATCAAACCAAAGCTCGCCGTAAGCATCGTCTTCGAGAATAGGCACTTCTGTTGCATTCATCACGTCCAACAGCTCCCTGCGCCGTTCCGGGCTATAAGTCAAACCTGCAGGATTATGAAACGTCGGAGTAATATACAGAAACTTGGGATCTAATTTTAATGCTTCTTTCAACGGTTCAATCAATATGCCATGACCATCCATATTGATACCGTGGATAGTTGGCATGTAAGAACCAAATGCCGACAAAGCCCCGATAAAAGCCGGATTTTCGGTCAGCACCACATCTCCCGGATCTATAAACATCTTCGCCCAGATATTAATGGCCTGTAATGAGCCGGTGGTGATAATCAACTTATTGGTATCCATCGGAAAGCCTTTCTTGCGAAGCCACTCTCCGAGTGCTTCCAGCAATGGAGGATAACCGGTTGTAGGTCCGTATTGCATGGCAACCTGCTGTTCCTTCACCGACAAATTGTCGACTATTTCCTGCACCTCATGAATGGGAAAAAGCTCGTTATCGGGCATTCCTCCTGCAAATGAAATCATATCGGGACGCGTGGCCAGGCTCATCAGATCGCGAATGGCCGATGAACGCAACGCACTGACTGATTGTGAAAAACGAGTCATTTGAATAGATGTATTAGATATTAGAATTTTTTCAAACTTTGAACAGGTAAAGATACATTTTTTTGCCGACTTTTAGCTCCAAAACCGGCATTGATTACTTAAAAACAGACAGCTTCACCAAGCGAAAATTATGCATTTATGAATTTGGGAAGGGGTTTCCACCCCTAAACCCCCGACTTCCCTTTTGCCTTGAAGCAAAAAGGAAGCAAAAAATTCAAGGCGATGCTCGCTTCACTCAAAAAACTGGCGTTCGGAAGCGGGAAACGTCCAAACTTGTTTCCTCCTTTCGTCGGAAACTTCAAACAAGAACGGTTCTATCCGCTTTCTTACTTGTTTTTTGGTTCATCGAGCAAGGCCGTTCCTAATCTGACATAGCAACATTTACAAATTGAGAAGTATCCCTTTGCTAAATTTTTAAATACGGAATTCCCGCTTCACCTCCCGAAATTGCAACACATTAAATACAAATCGCTACCTTTGCACCACTTTATCCGATAGTTTAACAATGGAATCTTTCGACATTCGCGACCAACAACCACGTTCAGACACTGACAAAGAATACGAAAACGCTCTTCGTCCCCTTTCCTTCCTGGATTTCAGCGGACAAACGAAAGTCGTCGAGAACCTTTCTGTGTTTGTGAGTGCTGCCCGTATGCGGGGCGAATCGCTCGACCATGTCTTGCTTCATGGCCCTCCCGGCTTGGGAAAAACAACACTTTCCAATATCATTGCCAATGAATTAGGCGTCGGATTCAAAATCACCTCAGGACCTGTGCTCGACAAACCGGGCGATCTGGCCGGATTGTTGACATCACTCGAACCGAACGATGTGTTGTTTATTGACGAAATTCACCGTTTGAGCCCGATTGTGGAAGAATATCTCTATTCGGCCATGGAGGATTTTCGCATCGACATTATGATCGATAAAGGTCCGAGTGCACGTTCCATCCAGTTAACGCTCAATCCGTTCACACTGGTAGGTGCCACCACCCGCAGCGGACTACTCACCAGTCCGTTACGCGCCCGTTTCGGAATCAATTGCCATCTTGAATATTATGACGAATCGATCTTAAGCGCCATTATTCAGCGCTCGGCTAAAATCCTGAACGTGCCCTGCACCTACGAAGCTGCCGGAGAGATTGCTTCGCGCAGTCGGGGAACGCCGCGTATTGCCAATGCATTGCTGCGCAGAGTCCGCGATTTTGCCCAGGTAAAAGGCAATGGCACCATCGACCATCAAATTGCCTGCTTCTCTCTTGAAGCGCTCAACATTGACAAATACGGTCTGGATGAAGTGGATAACAAGATATTATTAACGATCATCGATAAATTTCAGGGCGGCCCCGTGGGTTTATCCACTATTGCAACAGCATTGGGAGAAGATTCCGGCACACTGGAAGAGGTTTACGAACCGTTCCTTATAAAAGAGGGATTTCTGAAACGCACACCACGTGGACGGGAAGTGACCCCTTTAGCATATAAACATTTAGGAAGAAAAAGTCCTGACGAACAGGGATTTCTTTTTTAAGTACATCAATCAACCTCTATAGTTTCAAAGGGAAAGCATGGCGGGAAAACAAATGAAATCGTTGGCGAAAGACACCGCCATTTACGGAGTCAGCAGTATTTTGGGGAAATTTCTGAACTGGTTACTGGTGCCTCTTTACACGTATGTATTAGCAAGCTCGGCCGATTACGGCGTGGTTACCAATTTATATTCATGGACGGCTTTACTGCTGGTTATTCTGACTTACGGCATGGAGACTGGCTTCTTCCGCTATGTCAACAAAGAAGAAAACAACCCCGACCTGGTTTACAGCACCTCCATGATTTCGGTCGGCATCACTTCGCTCATATTCGCAGTTTGGTGTGTACTCTTTGCGCCGCAAATCGGGCACTGGCTCGACTATGACAATCATCCCGAATACATATGGATGCTGGGATTATCAGTCGCCCTGGATGCTTTTGCGTCTATCCCCTTTGCATACCTGCGCTACCTGAAACGCCCTTTGAAATTTGCAGCGTACAAACTGCTCTTCATCTGCCTGAACATTCCGTTTAACCTCTTTTTCCTGATTGTATGTCCATGGCTGATGAAACACGCACCGCATACGATTGACTGGTTTTACAACCCGAATTATGGCGTAGGCTATGTGTTTGTATCCAACATCCTTGCAACAGCCATACAAACAGCATTTCTGGCTCCTTACATTTTTGCCGTTAAATTCAGGCTCGACACGGCTCTTCTTCGCAAGATTCTGAGATATTCGCTTCCATTGCTGGTGCTTGGTGTTGCCGGAATTATGAACCAGACGCTGGATAAGATTCTGTTTCCTTTCCTTTTACCCGGTGCAAAAGGAGCTTCGGAATTAGGTATATATGGCGCCACGTCAAAAATTGCACTAGTGATGCTCATGTTCACTCAAGCATTCAGATACGCTTACGAACCATTTGTTTTTGCACAAAAAAAAGACGAGAACAGCCTGACAGCATATTCCGATGCCATGAAATATTTCGTTATTTTTTCGTGGTTTATCTTTTTGGGCATGACATTATATATCGACGTGTTCAAATTCATTATCAAACACACTTATTGGACAGGATTGAATGTTGTGCCGCTGGTTTTGGTATCATTCATTTTTCAGGGAATATTTTTCAACCTATCGGTATGGTACAAACTGACTGACAAAACAATGTACGGCGCGTGGTTTTCTCTGATCGGAACTATTATTATAGTAGTTGGCAACGTACTCCTTGTTCCCAAATACAGCTATATGGGTTCTGCATGGGCAGCTTTCGGGTGTTATTTTGTGGTAATGCTGGTCTCTTATTTTATTGGACAAAAATACTTCCCCATTAATTACCAGCTAAAGACTATCGGGAAATATACCTTACTGTCACTTGTTCTGTTTTGTCTGGGCTGGTATATCAACCTGCATTACCTTCTGCTCAACTTGTTGTTCAGAACCGTTTTACTGGCAATATATGTTTGGCACATGACACGCCGCGATTTCCCGTTAACTCAAATACCCTACATCAATAAATTTCTGAAGAAATGATAATCGGATACGATGCCAAAAGGGCCTTTTGCAATCGTCGTGGATTAGGAAATTACAGTCGCGATGTTATTCGTTTAATGTCACAGTACTACAATGACAACCAGTATCTTTTATTCACGCCCTGCATCAGCGAAGGACTTTTCGTACCCGATACCTCGTCAACCCATACTATACTTCCACATCGTTTTCTGGATAAGAAAATCCCTGCACTTTGGAGAAGTAGCGGAATTTGCAATGACATCAAGGATCAACACCTTCACATTTTCCATGGGTTAAGCCAGGAATTGCCAGCCGGGATAGATAAAACAGGAGCCAAATCGGTCGTCACCATGCACGACGCGATTTTTGTACGTTATCCTGAATTATACGATCCCTTCTACAGAACAATTTTCACCCGGAAAAACCGTTATAGTTGTAAAGTTGCCGACCGGATTATTGCTATCAGCGAACAGACAAAAAGCGACATAATTGAATTCTTTGGGGCCGATGAATCCAAGATTGACATTGTATATCAAGGATGCAACAACATCTTCAGACAACCCGTATCAAAAGATCAGGTTGATGCCGTAAAGCAGAAATACAACCTTCCGAATGACTTTATCGTCACGGTCGGTGCTATTGAGAAGAGAAAGAATCAGGGCATTATTATTGACGCATTGCACCAAGGAAAAATAGATATTCCCTTAGTAATTATCGGAGGTAAAACAAAATATTCAGACGAAATCGCTCAAAAAATCAACAAATATTCTCTTGATCAGCAAATAGTTGTCCTAAGCAACGTTTCTACCGAAGATTTACCGGCAATTTATCATGCAGCATTATGCATGATTTACCCGTCTTTATTTGAAGGATTCGGAATTCCGATTTTAGAAGCTCTCTGTTCGCAAACGCCAGTTATAACATCGGGAGGAAGCTGTTTCGCAGAAACAGGAGGAGACGCGGCATTATATATCAATCCGAACAAAGCAGAAGACGTTGCTGACAAGTTAAGCAAAGTACTTTCAAACGAAGAACAACGTAAAACAATGATTACAAAAGGATTGATACACGCCGACAAATTCACAGACGAAAAAGTGTCACAACAATTATATAAAACATACAACTCCCTGTTGTAATAGAAAAACAGCTCGTGTTATAAAGAAATTGCCCTAATTATTCGCTTTTATGTTTGATTATTTGATTGTTGGAGCCGGCCTTTTTGGAGCTGTTTTTGCCCACGAGGCAAAGAAGAACGGAAAATCCTGTCTGGTCATTGACAAACGGAATCACTCCGGTGGAAATATTTATTGCCGCCAAACAGACAACATCAACGTACATGAATATGGTGCCCATATTTTTCACACCAGCGACAAAACAATTTGGGAGTATATTCAACAATTTGTACAATTCAATCATTATATAAACTCTCCCATTGCAAATTATAAGGGCGAGCTATATAATTTACCCTTCAACATGAACACTTTCTATCAGTTATGGAAAGTGCAAACACCCAAAGAAGCCCAACAAATAATAGCCAGCCAAATAGCCGACTTAAATATTCAGGAGCCGCAAAACCTTGAAGATCAAGCTTTGAAGCTGGTGGGAAAAGATATCTATGAAAAGCTAATTAAGGGATATACAGAAAAACAATGGGGAGTATCCTGTACGCAACTTCCACCGTTTATTATTAGACGGCTTCCAGTTAGATTTACTTTTGATAACAATTACTTTAACGACACTTATCAGGGCGTACCGGTTGGAGGCTACAATAAAATTATAGAAGGACTTTTGGACGGCATAGAGACACGGCTGAATATCGATTTTTTTACCGATCGGAATCAACTAACTAAGTTGGCTCATAAAATAGTTTATACGGGCTGTATCGATGAATATTTTGAATACCAATTGGGTGAATTGGAATATCGCTCACTCAAATTCGAACACGAACAGCTTGATATGCAGAATTTCCAAGGAAATGCTGTCTTTAATTATACTGATAGAGAAATCCCCTATACCAGAATCATTGAACACAAGCACTTTGAATTTGGTACACAAAAAACAACCATTATTACGAAAGAGTATCCGGTGCAATGGCAAAGGGGAATGGAATGTTATTATCCGATAAACAACGAAAAAAACACTCAATTGTACAATCGATATAAAGATTTGGCAAACGCTGAAAACAATGTGATTTTTGGTGGACGGCTTGGAGAATACAAATATTACGACATGCATCAGGTGATTGGTGCAGCATTAAAATCGGTGCAGAAAGAATTCAACCATGAAATTTAATACCATCTTATTCTCAGCATTCCACAAAGCTTATATACAACCTAAAGCCGAATGGATACAGCCCATTCATGTTGGAAAAGCTATATCTGACGATGATTTAGGATACCCGGGCGACGATACGGGAGATAACATCTCAGCTCTTAATCCAATGTTTTGCGAACTAACAATGCCTTACTGGATCTGGAAGAATGCTGACCGATCGGCTTGTAACTATTGGGGGCTCATGCACTACAGGCGTTATCTGGCACCCCCGACTCTGAATGATTATATCAGAATGCGGAAATCACGCTCCATCCAGTCTGATGAACTAGATAAATATCTTGGTGAAAAGACTAAAGCAAGAATAGACAAAGATCTGCAACGCTACGATGTCATCATGCCCTACAGACGAAGGCTGATCGTGGATGAGCAAAATATGACGATGGAAGAACAGTTCAACATGCTGCATATTACCGAACATTGGATAGCTACTCTGCAGGTGATTCGCGAAAAATTCCCGGATTACGAACAAAGTTTTCATCTTTTCCAAAAAGATAAAAGAATGTATTATGCCAATATGATGATCACTTCCTGGACGATTTGGGATAATTACCTTAGCTGGTTGTTTGAAATTCTTTTTGAAGTAAACACGAGAATAACCATTCCGGAAGATAGCTACCAAAAAAGAGTCTTTGGTTTTTTGAGTGAACGGTTATTAAATCTCTACGTATATCACAATCGACTAACGATCAAACGATACATCACACTCAACATCGAAAGTTATTGAAAAAAAATAACAAGGATATCTGCTAATAATCACATCTAAGGGCATAATGATTCAAAAAGACGATTTATTCGGAATAGTTGTATGGTATAATCCCTGCGAAGTTAATTTATCGGCCACAGACAGCTATGTAAACGAAGTCAACAAACTGATTATCGTAGATAATTCTGATGGAGACAATTCCCATTTAATTGAACAAAAGGGTTGGAAAAATACGATCTACCTTCCCAATCGTCAAAATAAAGGAATTGCAACGGCGTTAAACCAGGGATGCAGGCTTGCACTTGAACAGGGGGCTCAATGGGTTCTAACCATGGATCAAGATAGTTTTTTTGATAATGACGGAGTAAAATCTCTCATTCAGAAAGCCAACCATTACTGTAATTTTAATGAAACAGCTATTTTTTCGCCCCGGCATAACATCGAAGATGAGATAACGAAAGACAAGGTAAAACCAGAATATACAATAGAGAATGATGTTATGACTTCTGGCAACCTACTTTCTTTAGCGGCATTTCAAGCCACTGGTGATTTTTTGGACGATTTTTTTATTGATTTGGTTGATCTTGAATATTGCATTCGAATTAAGAAAAACGGATTTTTAATTGTCATGATTAATGATGTAACATTACATCATTTTTTGGGAGGAGGAACATATCAAACCACATTTCTGGGATTCAAAAAATCGTTTTATAATCATTCTCCTCTAAGAAAATATTATATTGCCCGCAATTCTCTTTACGTGGCCAGTCTGCATAAAGAGCAAAGCAAGAAGTACAGAAAATATCTTTTAAAACAAATCAAAAAGGTAGTTCTTTACGACAACTGTAATAAATGGATCAAATTGCGATTTATGATAAAAGGAATTCTTGACTACAGAAAAGGGATTAAAGGACCTTACACTGCACACTGACCAAACCTGTTTGTATCATAAATATTGCAACTAAGTTCTGTTATAAGGCTTTTCAGACTATGGACTATTCCATATTGCTTAATGAAAGAAAAACATTACACACTCATGAAAGAAAAAGTAGCTATCGTAATACCAATATACAAGACATCACTTACTCCTTTTGAACAGGTGGCTCTCGACAAGTGTGTGAACATATTGGGACACTATCCGATTTATTTTGTAGCTCCTAAATCGTTGCATATTGAAGAGATTGTTAATACAAAGACAGGATCAAAGATCATCCGTTTCCCCAACTATTTCTTCAAAGGAATTGCAGGATATAACCAACTGATGTTGAGCAGTTGTTTTTACGAAGCATTTACCCAATACGAATACATACTTATCTACCAGTTAGATGCTTACATTTTCGAAGACGAACTTTTAAGCTGGTGCGACCGAAACTATGATTATGTGGGTGCTCCCTGGATTCCAGCTCAAAAATATGAGCAAGCTTCCTACCAGCTGGGGCTTCGTGTCATGAATTTTTTAGGAGATATGGTTAGAATTAAAACGGGAGCTCAGAACTATTACAAGGTCGGAAACGGAGGGTTCTCTTTGCGAAAAGTAGATACATTCCTAAAAATAACACAGTTAGAAGAAAACCACATCAATTATTACTTATCGAAGAAGGGACCCCGATTTCATGAAGATATCTTTTGGGGTGTTGATATGGCAAAACGTCATAAAAACTTCAAAGTTCCAAAATGGGAAGAGGCTTTGGGCTTCTCTTTTGATGTAAGGCCTCATCTGGCATATAAATATGCCAATCACAAGCTTCCCTTTGGATGCCATGGATGGCATAAGCAGTCTCATTCTTTGTTTTGGGAAAAGCACATCCTCGATTATCCAAAGTTTAGAATACAAACAATTAAATAATATATAAGCTCATTTGGTGGCTTAACACACGCTCAAATATTTATCAAAATATGCACTCCTTTGTTTATACAAATGGACGCCTCTCTATTTTGTAAAATAATCACATGCCTTATCATGGCATCTATCGTGTTCGAAATCTTTTCCGGTCCTTTGCCATCCCCCATATGAGTAGAAAGAATCTACTTAACCACCTACTTCTTAAAAGCCATGCACCTATGTTCCTGGCATGATAATGCTTGAATGTTATCCCCTTTTTTTAAAACTACAGGTTAAACGTGATCTTGTTTCCTAACGCTTACCATCTCCCAAATGATTCGTAACCATAACAATGAACATGGCAAAGCCTGAAGGGCATTCGGCAGTATATATTGTTTATAAATAGTTCGAGGGAACAAATCGGACGGCCCGAAGCTAGCAAGCAACATCACGAAGATTAACAATCCCCAATCCCAGTACGAAAACGGACGTTGCTGGACGACAAACCAAATGGCAGCTCCCACTATGGCAATTATATAAGTATTCGGTTCGCTCCCGGTGCTAAACAACACAACAAACAGCAACACTGAAGCTAACATCCGTAATTGATATCCTTCATTTTTATATGCTTTGAAATTCAAAAAAGATATAGCGACAAGCAAGATTCCGGGCAAGATAACAAGCAAGCTTGACCACTCAAAATGACCGGTTGTTTTTTTGATCATTCCAATAAGAGAAACATTTTGCATCAATGCCGTATTGTTGTCTCCATTTTTCATAATAAGACCTTGCAACCATTCCTTGTGTTGGCTTACTACAAAATCGAAAGAAGAAAATAACATTGGCAATGCAAAAAAGACAATTCCCCATATCACGCTCCACAACACAAGCTTTGTTTTATGTTTTGAAAAGAAGAAGAAGGCAAATCCTACTATCCCATAAATCTTTACGAAGGTTCCCAACATTATCATAAATGCTGCCCAGCCGTCTTTCTCCTTTTTGACCATTGTATATGACAGAACAATTAATGCCGCAGTCGCTGTATTAAACTGCACATTAGTTTGGGCGATTATTAACGAATTGGTAACCAACCAGCACACGACCACTATTTGCCATTTCTTCAACGGAAGTTCTTTTAACGCTACAAACAACAGCAAACAAAGACAGAGCAGCCACAATGCACTTCCCAAAATATCGGGCAACAAAGCGAACGGAGCCATAATGACACTAAAGATGGGGCCGTAATGATTTAAATCTCCATACGCTTCAGGGCGGGGTTGGTATAAAGGATATTGCTCTACAAGATTCAAAAATGCATATTTATATATCTTGTAATTCCCGTGTATACCATGCGTAAGTTGCTTGATAACAATAACACCTACTGAAAGAACTGACCATACAGCCAGAATAAAGCGATAATCTGAAAAAACAGGTTTCTTAAAAAACCGAACAACGCTTTGTAACATAAAATCAATTTATTTTTTTAGACCTACAAAGATACACCTTTTCTACCAAGCAACCCCTATTTTTAGCATTCCCGGATTCATTCAGATGAGCAGTCATCGTTACAATACATTCTAAAACATTTTTTTATTTAATACATAAAAGAGTAAAAATAAAAAACTAATAGCTATTTTTGTACCGTTTGTTTGGCAACAGACAAAACCAATTTGTCAACTAAAATCATTACTTATTAATTACACCTTATGATTAAAAAGATGCTTTTTTGCATGAGCATGTTTGCTGTGCTCCTGCCTGGGGTTGCTCAAAAACCTGCCAATTTTTTCAACACAAAATTAGCTAACGGACTGGAAGTGTTGGTTGTTGAAGACAAAAGCGTTCCTCTTGCCACCGTTGAAATTACGACCAAGAATGGTTCTTACACAGAATCTCCGGAGTTCAACGGACTGAGTCACCTGTATGAACATATGTTTTTCAAAGCGAATAAGGATTATCCAAGTCAGGAAGTCTATATGGCCAAAACACGTGAACTTGGAATCATATTCAATGGAACAACCTCAGAAGAAAAGGTCAATTATTTTTTCACCTTGCCCAAGAATAATTGGCTAGCCGGCCTTAAATTCATGAATTCGGCTATCCGTTATCCATTGTTTTTGCCGGAAGAAATGAAAAAAGAAAATGTTGTTGTTGATGGTGAATTTCAAAGAAATGAATCCAACCCTTATTTTCCTCTGTATATGGCAATGAACAAGGCCTTGTGGGGTGATCTTTTCAGTCGCAAAAATGTGATTGGTGACCATACAATCATCAACACGGCCACTCCTGAGAAAATGCAGGCTATCAAAGACAAATACTATTGGCCAAACAATTCGATGCTTATTATCTCGGGAGATGTGAACCACTCGGAGGTTTTTGCCAAAGTGAAAGAAATCTTCAGTTCGTGGAAAGCATCCGGCTTTGATCCTTTCAAAAAGTGGCCGATTCCCGAATTCAAACCTCTGACAAAGAATGACTATTTTGTTGTTGAGTCAAAAAACGCAAGAGTACCTATGTTTATGCTTGGCTGGCATGGCCCGGACACCCGCAACGACCGTCCGGCAACCTACGCTGCTGATGTATTTTCTTTTATCCTGTCTCAAAACTCGAATAAATTCCAGAAAGAGCTTGTAGACAAAGGCATCGCTTTGCAAACCCAGGTCAATTATCAGACCTTGAGCCATGTAGGCCCTATTCGTGTAATTGTAGTGCCCAACCCGGGCAATGTCGCTGCATGTGCTCAAGCGTTGAAAGAACAAATTGCCCAGTGGGATTCTCCCGATTATATCACAGACGAACAACTGGCAAATGCAAAACGTCAGCTTGAAATTCAGAACCTTCAGGAATTTGATGTAACCTCATCGTTGTCGCACAGTCTGGCTTACAATTGGTGTACTGCCGATCTGGACTATTTCTACAATTATGTTGCCAATGTAAAGAAGGTAACCAAAACCGACCTCCAGAACTACGTTCGCAAATATATTAAAGGCAAAAACTATTGCGCGGGATTATTAATCAATCCAGCACAAAAAGATCAGTTAAAGCCGGAAACCTTTTGGAAAGAATAACTGAACAACTAACAAAATTATCAACTACTAAATATTAAACAAATGAAATTCAAGATATTTGGAACTTTGATGATATTATTGGCCTGCAATTTTTACATACAGGCTCAGGATGGTGTCACAGAAATCAACATAAACGGGTTAAAGGTGATTTTCAAGCCTTCAACCAAACAAACTGTCAGCGCTTATCTGTTCTTCAGAGGCGGAACTTCCAATTATTCGGCACAGGAACAAGGTATCGAATCACTTGCCTTAAGCGCAGCGATAGAATGTGGCACTGAAAAATATCCGAAAGATGCATTCAAAGATATGGCCGACAAATATGGCATTAGCCTGGGGAATAACTCAGCATTCGATTTTGGCTATATCAGCATGAGCTGTGTCAAACCTTACTTTAACGAAGGATGGGATTTGTTCACCGAAGCAGTAAAACATCCGGTATTCGACACGAAAGAGTTGGCGTTACTTCAACAAAAAATGATTGCAAACCTTAAATCCATGGAGAGCAATCCGGACAATGCGCTCACAAAACTCACTATGCTCGATGCATTTAAGAACACGCGCTATGCCATTCGCCCGGAAGGTTCGGTAGAAACCGTTAGCGCTTTCAAACAGGAAGATATCAAGAAATATTACACCCAACTATTGAACGCAAATCGTTTATTATTGGTTATCGTGGGGAATATGACTGCACAGGAAGTAAAACAAAAGGCAGAAGCTGCATTTTCACAATTACCATCAGCTCCGGTTGCAAACGTCAATGCTCCGGTTGCTACTCAAATAGATTCGAATTCGCTAAACGTTGAAAGCCGCAAAATTGCGACCAATTACATGGCCGGAATCATGGGAGCTCCGTCTATTGCCGATCCCGATTTCAATGCTTACAGATTAGCATTCACTATCCTGTACGACAAACTTTTTGAAGAAATAAGAACAAAAAGAAATCTTTCTTATGCACCATCAGCCTCATTATCAAGCGGGCTCATTCCATATTCACGCATATATGTCACAACCACCAAACCCAAAGATGCTGTTGTTGCCATGACTGATGAAATTAAACGGTTGCGAAACGGAGGCTTTACTGCAACTGATCTCAGAGATGCAAAAAGTCAGTTATCCACTTCTTATTTCATGAGAAATGAATCCACCTCAGCCAACGCTATGGCATTGGGGATTGCAGAAATCAAGGGCAGTTGGAAAAATGAAATCTCGCTCTTAGACAAAATCAATGCAGTAACACTTCCTCAGATGCAGGCGGTATTTACCAAATATGCTGATGGTATCAAATGGAGCTATCTGGGCGATGAAACATTAGCCGACAAAGAAGCTTTTGGGAAAACAGTGAAGTAACTTTACCCGAATAAATGACAAAGGCAGTCCGTTTGAGACTGCCTTTGTTGTTTTATATAGTGCGACAATCTATTTTTCGCCGTAAATAACGCCAAGCAATGTTTGTCCTACCACGAGAAGGGTTTGTTTATCGACATTATCCATTGTATCATGAGTAGTGTGCCAGTAACTGCCAAAGCCGGTCTGACTGTGTGGATCGAAATGAATTATATCAATACAGGGAATTCCGGCCAACCGATTGACATAAATATGATCGTCGGTAATTGCGCCACCGGTTCCGTCGACAAAATTGGAAGTAAAACCATATTCGCGAGCCTTATTCCAGACTTTATCTACAATTGAAGGGGCAAAATTCAACGATTCCTGTTCTTTATAAAAGACAGCTCCAGGGGCTCCCACCATGTCCAGTAAAATTCCGAAACGAGCCTTATATCCTTTTACATGCGGATTTTTAGCCCAGTATTGGGTACCCAGACACCACGAATCTTCATCGTGCGTACCCTGATAAAATTCAGGAGTTCCATAGTCTTCCGAATCAAGAAAGATAATATCAACCCCGACCGCCGGCTGTTGCTTATTAAGTTGCCGGGCTACTTCCATCAGCACCCCCACCCCGCTGGCAGCATCGTTAGCACCCATAACAGGCTTGTGATGGTTTGCCGGATCTTTATCCTGATCGCACCAGGGACGACAATCCCAGTGAGCACAGAGTAAAATCCGCTCTTTCAGCTCAGGTTTATATGAAGCAATAATGTTGGTCGACTTCAGAATAGTTCCGTCATATCCTTTCAAGTCGGCTTTTTGCCGAATTACCTTTGCACCAAAAGCCTCCATCTTTGACACCAGATAATCCGCACAAGCATCATGCGCCTTTGAATTAGGAACCCGTGGACCAAAATCGCATTGGCTTTTCACATAAAGAAAAGATGAATCGGAATCAAATTGCGGTACAGCTACCTGTGCTGTCTGATCGGTGGAAGTCGACTGTTTGCTGGCAGAACTGCAACCAATCACGAAAAGCAGAAGACAACATACGGTTGTAAATTTATTCATATGGATAATAGCTTAAAACTTATATTTCAATGAAACTTTGGCATCAAATGTAGCATAGCTCACAAAAGGGAAATGTACATAATTGGATGTACGGATAAAACTCCGCTGTTCAAATGCCAGACCTAATGAAGGGGACAGGTCAAAATCAAAGGTTGGCGTAATCATAAAGATAGACGTACGTCCCTTATCTCCCTGAGCATTCAAATACAACTGCTGTTCGTGAGTAAGGGTCGTCAAATCAAGTCCGTTCGGATAGCCTTTCCACGTATAAATACTTAGATTGTACAATTTAATTCCGAATTCACCAACGCCTTTATACTGCAATGTTGCACTCAGATTAATACTAAATCCCTGTCCCATACTATATTCCCGGTTCATTAGTTTGAAGTGGTCCGACAAAGACGCTCCCAACAAAACAACACTCGCATAACTTGCTCCAATAAAACCGAGTTTTTCATTTTCGGTATCCAGCTTATAAAGCAGTCCCGGCCCAAACGAAACAGTTTCTGCAATTTGATAAGGCGTAACGTTAGAACCAGTCGACAAAACCGGGTTTGAATCGAAAAAGTTGAAATGCTGGTAAAGGCCAAGAACCAACTGTTGCTTATTTGACAGTTCGACATTGCGACCGGCAAGTAAGCCGACTGCATTGACAGAGCTAATGGTAGGTTGACCACCCCCGAAACTAAAATTCATCCGGATATTAAACCAGTCGTACGGTTGATAATTCTCTTTCTCAAACGGGTTACCGTGTTTTGCCTGAAATCCCCAGTCTGTCGTATATGCGCCCTGAAAAGCATGGCCTTTTTCAGATACATATCTTTCACCAATTGAAACTTCAAACACTGTAGGGTTATAACGAAAATACTCCGAACGGCTATTCCGTTTTACCCTCCATGCTTTTCCTGTCAGAATACGGTTAAAGCCCTGCAACGGAGAAAGAAGTCCCCCCAGAAGTTCTCGTCCCAAACGAGCAGTACCGGTTCTGGAATCATCATACACTGACGATGAAAGCCTGAATAGCATTTCACCCATCATTGCACCTCCCAGAGTCGTCGCCATTAAATCATTGATTGCCGGAGGTTCCGTCTCCATCAAATTTTCCCACATCAGGCTTCCGCAAAAGGAATAGGGCAACGATTGCCAGAAGTTCATTCCATTGGAACGGGCTGCAGCAAAGTACAAACCACCGTGGTACGGGTGAGCAAACAGGTTCGTATTTAATTGGTCATTATCCCATACCCATTTATGCGTAAGATTCTGCTTCATGCTGGCCAAACTGATTTTCGCAAACTCAGCTCCTCCCAGATAATCCACACCCCATACGCCCAGATTCAATCCAACTACTTCGGCGGCGGCGACCAACGGTTTTTTCTTCAATTTCTCTACAGTCTGCTGAATACTATCAGAATACGCAGGCACCCCGTGTGACTCTGCGATGCCCTGAGAAAATACGGGCAGACAAGAAGTTAATGCAAGTAGCAATATATAAATTATTCGCTTCATCATCTGCTTGATTTCAACAAATTAGGCAACACAATACCTAATTCAATAATTGGTTTAATATCCGCAGAGGTTTTCCGGGAAAAGAATTTACGCACAGAATAACCTCCCGAACAAATCACGGATACCTGCTTATCAAGTGCCAGTTCAAAATTCACCCGGCCTTCCGCCGACAAAGCTGTCTTTTCTCCCGTATCTATGAATTTGGAGATAAAACTAGCGCCGGCATCCGAGCTCAACGTAAGTCTTCCGATCTGTTTGTACAATCCTAAACGATAAAAGAACGCACCCGAAGAAGTTGAATGCGGCGCATCATAAGGCGTTCCTAATCCGAGAATTGTGTATGAAATACGGTTCATAAAGCGAAATCCAACATTCAAGGTAGCCAGATTGCTGTAATAAATCACAGGGCGTATTTTCGTTTTGGGAGAGATGGAGACTAATCCGATTTTGAGAGTAGAAGAATCTGCCGAATAATTTACGAGACCCAGCTGAACACCTTTCATTCTACGGGCAAAATTGGCAACTCCAACTTGCACACCCCGCATGGATGTTGCATAATTAAATCCAGACAGCTGAAGGCCACTACCATTATTCAATGTAAAGTTAACAATACCTGACAGCTGGGCTCCATGCATATCGTTAGCCACGTTAAAACCTCCGGCTACCTGCACTCCTGACAACATCTGTCCGGTTATATTCATAAGAGCCGCAGACTGAAGACCATCGGTATTAAACATACAGATATTTTGCACACCTGACAATTGAACCCCATGCTGATTTACAAGATTCATATTGGCCAAACCCCCAATCTCAACGCCACTCATAGACGCTTTATGAATATTGTAAAGACCTGACACGGTGAGACCTTTGGCGTTTCCTTCAATACGGGAATAGAAACCGGCCACCTGTACGCCTGTCATCTTACCTGTCGTAATCCCACTAAATCCATTTGCACTGAATCCATAGAGATTATTTACTTTGGACTGCAACAGCCCGACAGAAACCATCAATGAATTATCGTAAGTATAAGGGGCAATCGCTACAGGATTCCATAGCGATACATTCAAACATTTAACATCTGTTTGAGCAGAAAGAGAGCCTGTCAGTAAGCAGGTAAATATCAAAATTAAAATATTACGCATATAGGCTCTTCTATAAAAAAGGTACACAAAGGTATTTATTTTTCGTTTTACTGCAAGCAAGGCTTTTATTTTTCATTTTTCTCCTATATCTATTTGCACTATCTTTGTCAGTGTATTTTATATAACCAGATTGCATCATGCTTGTTTTACTAAAAAAAGAATTTGCCAACTTCTTCAGTTCAGCGGTAGGTTACATCATTGTTGGCATCTTCCTTTCCCTTACCGGACTTTTCTTATGGGTATTCCCCGGAGAATATAATATTCTCGATTCGGGTTACGCACAGCTAAACGGACTTTTTTCGCTCGCTCCCTGGCTCTACCTGTTTCTGATACCGGCAATTACCATGCGGCTCTTTGCCGAAGAAAAACGGATGGGAACCATCGAACTCATCTACACCCGCCCTATCAGTAAACTACAAATCGTTGCCGCCAAATATCTTGCAGGCATGCTTCTGGTAGCAATCTCTCTTATCCCCACCATCATCTACTATTTTTCGGTCTACCTAATGGCTGAACCGGTAGGCAACATTGACTCCGGCGCTTTTTGGGGATCTTTCATCGGACTGCTCTTTCTGGCCTCTGTTTATGTAGCAATCGGGATATTCACCTCCGCATGTACCAGCAATCAGATTATCGCTTTTGTATGCGCTGTAACTCTAAGCTTTGTCTTCTACTTTGGGTTCGACCTTGTCGCTTCACTCTCCCTTTCCGGCGCCATGCAGGCATTTATTGCCTCCATTGGCATCAACAGTCATTACATTGCAATGAGCCGGGGAGTAATCGACAGCCGCGATGTTGTCTATTTTCTGAGTGTAATAACCGTGTATTTCCTGTTTACACGTTGGATTATCAGGGCAAAATAAAATAATTGGCGCCGTATCGTGCTAATACAAGAAAATCCGTCGTACAGATTGTGTGCGACGGATTTTCTTATTTATAAGTCAATTTATTTTACCGCCTTGAAGCTCATATCTAGACTCTTCACTGAGTGAGTCAACGCCCCGACTGAGATATAGTCGACACCGCATTCGGCATAAGCGCGAAGCGTGTCGAAGGTGATGCCGCCCGACGATTCTGTTTCGAAACGGCCCGCGATCAGTTCCACCGCCTTTTTTGTATTTTCAACCGAGAAGTTATCGAGCATAATGCGATCAACGCCCCCCAAATTCAATACCTGATTGATTTCGTCAAAGCTACGCACTTCAATCTCGATTTTGAGCGATTTGCCCTTTTCTTTCAGATAGTTTTGCGCCGAAAGAATCGCTTTATCGATACCACCGGCAAAGTCGACATGATTATCCTTCAACAGAATCATATCGTACAAACCGATCCGATGATTAACTCCGCCACCAATATGTACCGCTTCTTTCTCCAGCAAACGCAAGCCGGGAGTGGTTTTGCGGGTATCGAGCACACGGGTTTTCAGTCCTTCGAGCTGTTTCACGTATTTGCGGGTAACGGTTGCCACGCCGCTCATGCGCTGCATAATGTTCAGCATCAGACGTTCGGTTTGCAACAATGAAAGAATTTTTCCTTCCACCACAAAAGCAATATCGCCCGGATTTACTTCGGCACCGTCGTTGATAAACACTTCGATTTTAAGCTCCGGATCGAAGGCTTTGAATATTTCTTTGGCAATTTCGACACCGGCCAAAACGCCCTTTTCTTTGATGATGAGCTGCGATTTCCCCATTGCAGTTGCAGGGATGCAGGAAAGTGAAGTATGGTCGCCATCGCCTATATCTTCGGCAAACCAGATCTTGATCTGTTCTTGTAAATTGTCAATCATTTTTAAGTAGAAAATAGTCGGTAAAAAAAAGCCGATAGGCAGTCACCGACTTGTTATTCAATGCGTAGTTGATATATTTTCAGCACATTCCCCTCTTTCTTGAAGAGCATATTTACCCGGAAAGAAGAAGTAACTGTAGTAAGTTGCCCCACAATAAAGGAAACATTGGCACGAGATCCCTGATGGAGAATCTCAAAAGATTTAGTTGGCTGTTTGGCAAAAAAATCGGCTACATGATTGCGAGCCTGAACTTTGGGATAGGTATCATCCAACCCGGGAAGCACAAGTTCTACGCTGTTGCAAAAATAAGCCGATAGTGCGGTTGCATTCTTGGCATTGAAGGCAGCTGCAATAGACGCACTCTGGCTTTCAAAGCTTTGTGCGTTACAAAACTGAGCACTTACGAGCGTAGTCAGTACAATCGATAAAAGTGCAATACACCGCTTCATAATCTATTGTTTTTGAATTGTAAATTGCAGTGCAAAGGTACGCACTTTTACACCAAATAGCAAGTTAAAACAGCGTTCCCTGTGGATTGACGGGAGTTGCAGAGGTTGGCTCCTGCCCTATCATCGCCAGAAACTCTTCTTCATTAACAATTGCCACGCCCAACGCTTTGGCTTTCTCCAGTTTGGCAGGCCCCATATTGGCTCCAGCCAGAATAAATGAAGTTTTAGCCGATACAGATCCGGTTTCCTTGCCGCCGTTTTGCTCAATCAGAGCCTTGTATTCGTCGCGGGAGTGATGGGTAAACACTCCACTCACAACGACAACCTTACCTTCGAGTAAAGAGCTTTTGGCTGCAAGTTTAGCCTCCGAAGCAACCAATTGCAGGCCATATTCCTTCAGGCGTTCGATCAATGTCCGGTTACGTTCGTCGGCAAAATAGTCAACCACGCTTTGAGCAATACGTTCGCCCACATCGCGTACGGCAGCCAATTCGTCCTCTTTGGCCTGCGCCAATACTTCGATACTTCCGAAAGCTTGCGCCAGCGTCTTAGCCACCTTTTCACCCACAAAGCGAATGCCCAGTGCAAACAGTACCCGTTCAAACGGTACCTGTTTGGAAGCTGCAATGCCTTCTATCATGTTCTGAGCCGACTTCTGCCCCATCCGTTCCAGACCGACAATCTGCGGCACTTTCAACAGATAGAGATCGGCAATATTTTGAATCAGACCCTGCTGATAGAGCAGATCGACTGTTTCGGAACCAATGCCGTCGATATTCATCGCCTTACGACTGATAAAATGCTCGATTTTTCCTTTGATTTGAGGCGGACAACCATTCTCGTTTGGACAATACCAGGCCGCTTCGCCTTCGTTGCGTTGCAGTTCGGTGCCGCAATCGGGACAATGGGCAATGAATTGGATCCGTTCGCCGGCCTTTGCCCGCTGCTCCAAATCGACGCCCACAATTTTCGGAATAATCTCACCTCCCTTTTCCACAAAGACCGAGTCACCCAAATGCAGATCGAGGTTTTCGATAAAGGCGGCATTGTTCAGCGTTGCCCGTTTCACGGTAGTTCCGGCAAGCAAGACAGGTTCGAGATTGGCCACCGGAGTAACTGTTCCCGTTCGCCCCACCTGAAACTCCACGCTCTTGAGCACCGTAGATACCTGCTCAGCCTGATATTTGTACGCCACTGCCCAACGGGGTGACTTGGCTGTAAAGCCCAGCTCCTGTTGTTGACGCAGCGAATTTATCTTCAACACAATGCCGTCGGTTGCCACTGGGAGTTTGCTCCGCTCTTTGTCCCAATAATGAATAAAATCGAATACGTCGTCCATGCTATTGCACTTACGCATAGCATCGGACACCTTGAATCCCCACGATTTTGCCTTTTGCAGGTTCTCATAGTGGCCGTCGCACGGAAGATTTTCGCCCAACAAATAATAGAGATAAGTATCGAGTTGTCGCTTGGCCACCTCGGCAGGATTCTGTAATTTCAGTGTTCCTGAAGCTGCGTTTCGGGGATTGGCAAACAGAGCCTCTTCCTGCTCCTCGCGTTCCTTATTCATACGGTCGAACGACTCCCAGGGCAATAAAATTTCACCCCGAATCTCGAACGAAGCAGGATAATCATCGCCCTGCAAACGCAGCGGAATAGCGCGGATCGTCTTCACGTTAGCCGTCACATCATCGCCATTCACGCCGTCGCCGCGGGTTACGGCACGCACAAGGACGCCATCTTCGTAACTCAAAGAGATAGAGACTCCGTCGAACTTCAGTTCGCAAACGATCTCGAACGGTTCGTCAATCAGTTTCGCAGCCCGGTTGAAGAAGTCAGCCACCTCGCTTTCGGAGTAGGTATTGCCCAGCGAGAGCATCGGATAACGGTGCGCCACCCGCTCGAACTCCTTGGCAAGGTCGCTACCCACTCGCTGCGTAGGTGAACTCGGGTCGAAAAACTCGGGATGCGCCGCTTCGAGCTGCTGCAACTCTTTCAGCTTCATGTCGAACTCGTAGTCGCTGATCGAGGGTTGCGACAACACGTAGTAACGATAGTTATGATCGTGCAATTCGCGACGAAGGGTTTCTATTTGTTGTTGGACTAAAGCCCCACCCGACCTCCCCACAGGGGAGGAGATTAAATCTGACATTGCGAGATATTTATAAAGAAATTCAACAGCTTAGCACCTACCAACTCTTCCTGATTTACCATTTAAGAAGCCTCCCCCTGAGGGGAGGTTGGTGGAGCTTCAATTCGTTTTAAACTTAAACTTCACCTCTTTCAACTCTTCGTTGGCCTTCACGATTTTCTTTTTCAGGCCTTCTTTGTAGTCGATCAGTTTGGTTTGCAGACTTTCGTCGCCGGAAGCTAAGATTTGTACCGCCAACAGAGCCGCATTCATCGAAGCGTTGATACCAACAGTTGCCACGGGAATACCCGGAGGCATTTGCACGATAGCCAGCAGGGCATCCATACCGTCGAGCGAAGCGTTGATAGGCACCCCGATAACAGGTAGCGGAGTCATCGAAGCAATTACACCGGGAAGGTGAGCCGCCATACCGGCCGCAGCCACAATCACCTTGATGCCGCGTTCGCGGGCGCCGGTGGCAAATACTTCCACCTCTTTGGGAGTACGGTGAGCCGAAAGCGCATGAATTTCGAACGGAATCTGGAACTCGTCAAAAACCTTGGCGGCTTTTTCCATAACGGGCAAATCGGAGGTACTGCCCATGATAATGCTAACAACCGGAGTCATAATAAAACGATTTAATGATTTGATATTATATTGATTACTTCTTTACAACGTGATTTCGTTTTGCTTCAACGAAATTACATCAAATTTCGCCAAAGACAAAAAAGCCGCACAGGAAATCCCGCACGGCTTTCGAACAAATATCAGCTCAGTTTATTTTACAGTTACCTTCAACGGACTTTGGAGTTTGAGACTAAAATCACGCAGGTAATCGAACCACGACTGATCGTTGGGGAAACCCCATTGGCTCCAACCTGCGCCGAAGTAATAGGTAAATTTGGTGCCGGGTTTGTAGTTGGCAAACGCGAGCACATGATCGCCCTGCAACTTACCGGAAAGCATCTTCCCGCTTCCAAGAACAGCTCCTACATAATCGCGTCCGGCAGGAACACCGGCATCGGAAGTTGCCACCTCGCCGTAACCAATACAACCGGCTTTGGCATCTATTTTAGAAACACCCTTTTTATCGTGCAGGAACAATCCGGCAGCCAGTTTCATTCCGGTAGGAACTTTACCCACATACGACACAACGGCTTTGTTCAGCTGCGAACCGGCATCGATCGAAACGGTATAGTATTCTTTCAAGCAGGTTTTTCCCACCTTCACTGAGTCATAGGTTAACTGAAAAGTGGTGCGCAACGGCCCGTTTTCAATCACTTTCCACGTACTGTACTGGTTCTGCACCCACAACGTAGAATCGGTGTAAGGAGCAATACCTCCGGCACCCAGCGTGTGAGCCACCTTGTAGCAGTCGATCCCTTCGCCATGATCCACGTGATAGTGAATTCCCTTTTGAAGATCGTTGTAGTAGAATTTATCCACAATCAGGGCTTCAGTCTTTTTTAACCAAACATCCACCCCGTTACTGGGGTTTTCGTTGGCAAGTTTCGGACCATACATGCGGAAAGCAATGCGGTCGTTTTCCCAGGCAAAGTCGTCTTTCCGTTCGGGGACAAAGCGTCCGAAGGTTTTCACGGCAAACTTCTCGGGAGTACCGGCTTTGATTTCGTACACCGCCGAACCGTTGGCTTTCACCGTTGCCGGAAAAATAAGCGTCAGTTTATTCGCCGTTACCTGATAGGGCACCTGATTTCCTTTGGCATCCACCACAATAAAACTTTTGGCATCTGTCCCCAGTTTTTGCTTCACCACAGCCATGCTCACCGAAACGATCTCTTTGTTGCGGTCGAAACCCAGCGTGTTGGCTACCGTCACCTTCAGCGAAGCGGCAAATGCGGTTGACGTAACGACAATTGCCATTAATGCGATTACTAATTTCTTCATCATCGTGCGTTGTTAATTCAAAAACAGAAGAATCAAGACAAACAACCGGGCGATACCGGCTGTTGCTTGATTCTACAGGATTGAAATTTATAAAACAAATTTATTTGGGTTGTTTACCGATGTAAGCCAAAATACCACCATCAACATACAACACATGACCGTTTACAAAGTCAGAAGCGCTCGAAGCGAGGAATACGGCCGGTCCCTGAAGATCTTCGGGAGTTCCCCAGCGTGCAGCCGGAGTCTTGGCAATAATGAACGAGTTGAAGGGGTGTCCCTCTTCACGTAAAGGAGCAGTCTGCGGAGTAGCGATGTAACCCGGACCGATACCGTTACACTGAATATTGTATTCGCCATATTCGGAAGCGATATTCTTAGTGAGCATTTTCAAGCCACCTTTGGCAGCAGCGTAAGCCGAAACAGTTTCGCGTCCCAGTTCGCTCATCATCGAGCAAATGTTGATAATTTTACCGCCACCTTTCTGAATCATTCCGGGAATAACGGCTTTCGAAACGATAAACGGAGCATTGAGGTCTACGTCGATCACCTGACGGAATTCAGAAGCCTTCATTTCGATCATCGGAATGCGTTTGATGATACCTGCATTGTTAACTAGAATATCGATCACGCCCACTTCTTTGGCAATCTGAGCCACCATAGCGTCTACCTGATCTTCGTTGGTCACGTCGCAAACATAACCATGAGCTTCGATACCGCTGTTTTTATATTCCGCAACACCTTTCTCAACGAGTTCTGCATTGATATCGTTGAAAGTGATGGTAGCGCCAGCACCGGCAAGTGCTTTGGCAATAGCCATCCCAATACCGTAAGAAGCGCCGGTTACCAACGCTACTTTTCCGTTAAGTAAAAATTGATCTGTCATTGTTGTAGTGATTGATGTAAAATTGTGTGTATTCTTTGTATGAAAACAGGATTATCGCAGACAAAGGTCGGCAACAATCCTGCAAAATGTTTTATCTGAGTTCTTCGATTTTAAAGAAGTCCTGATCACCGTAGTCCACGTTTTCGCCGCCCATACCCCAAATAAAGGTGTAATTAGCGGTTGCTGCTGCCGAGTGAATCGACCATTGCGGAGAAATCACAGCCTGATCACCCTGCATCCAGATGTGGCGTGTTTCGGTAGGTTCGCCCATAAAGTGACACACGGCCTGACCTTCGGGTACTTCAAAATAGAAGTAAGCCTCCATACGACGGCTGTGAATGTGTGCCGGCATGGTATTCCACACGCTGCCCGGTTGCAATTCGGTCATACCCATCTGTAACTGACAAGTAGGCAACACCTGATTTACAAGCATTTTATTGATATTTCTGTGGTTCGAAGTTTCCAGTGCTCCCATTTCGGCAACCACGGCATCGGCTTTAGTTACTTTTTTGTCGGGATAGGTTTGATGAGCCGGAGTTGAGTTGAAGTAGAATTTAGCTGGCGACTTGGCATCGGCGCTTTCGAAATAGACTTCACGATCTCCCATACCCAGATACAAAGCCTCTTTATAACCTAATTCAAAGGTTACTCCATCCACTGTAACTTTTCCGTTATCGCCCACGTTAAATATTCCAAGTTCACGACGCGACAGGAAATAGGGCATTTTAAGCGGATCGATAGCTTCAAGCGACAATTTTTCTCCGGCAGGCATTGCTCCACCCACAATCAAACGGTCGTACATGGTATAAACCATATTCACTTCGTTGGGTGCGAAAATTGTTTCAATCAGGTGCTCTTTGCGGAGACGTGCGGTATCGTAATGCTTTGCATCCTCAGGATGAGCAGCATAACGAATTTCATAATTTGTTTTCATGAGTTATTTTTTTTGATATAAAAGTCCGATTTCATGCAGGAAAACTTTTTTTCATCGTTTTACCGCAAGAAAAATTGGTTTTCCAGTTCACAAAAATAGTAATTTATTTTCAGAACAAAGACGGAAATCACGTCATAAAACACATAAAATGGCGGCATTTTTAATCACTACCGACGGAGTGGTAAACCAATCCTCACAACCGCCTCCTCTTCAATCTTTTTTAACTAAAAATTTCAGTGTTCAAACGATGATTTCCTGCTCAAAATTAGTAATTTTGCGCAAGAAACAACAATACATTTCGCAATGCCATCAATCGCTTCACTTACAGGACAAAAAACGCGCACCATGCTCATTGATGTCGCCCGAATGCTTTTTGCCAAGTGGGGAAAAGCAAACACCACAATGAACGACATTGCCAATGCCTCGAACAAAGGCAGGCGCACGTTATACACTTACTTTAGCAATAAAGATCAGATTTATCTTGCGGTTATCGAGCAAGAGTTGAATATCCTGAATGAGAAATTACAAAAAGTTGCGGCCATGGATATACCACCCGACAAGAAATTGGCGGAATACATATTCACTCGATTAGACGCAGTGAAAGAATCCATTACCCGAAACGGCTCATTAAAGTCTGATTTTTTCCGCGATATTTATGAGGTAGAAAAAGCCCGTCGACGTTTCGACATCAAAGAAATCAAACTGCTGGTCGGTATTTTTCAGGAAGGAAAAGAGAAAGGCTATTTCAACCTGCATGATGCTGAGCTATCTGCACAAATTTTCCACTATGCTCTGCGTGGTATCGAAACGCCTTATGTTCGCGACAGGGTAAGTGAAAAAATGAAATACAACAAACGGTTTATCATCAACGCATTTATGCACGGGATATTAATCCCAAAACAAAACCGTCCGCACAATGATGAAAACGAATAAAAAAAATGGTGGTTACTTTGAGGGTAACCACCATTTTTTATCACGATAGCTCTTTATTGACGTTGCTTTACTGCTTCATACACCAGAACACCGGCAGCCACAGACACATTTAACGATGCGATAGTTCCCAAAATAGGAATGGCCACCAACTCGTCACACAAGCGAAGAACGTCATCCGAAATTCCCACATCTTCGGAACCCATCACGATAGCAACAGGCTCTTTATATGACACTTCCGTGTAATTTTTCACAGCCTTCTCTGTTGCTGCTATAACTTTAAGACCTGAACCCTTCAGAAATTTCACGGCCTCCAACAGGCTATTTTCACGACAAACAGGAATCACATGCAGAGCTCCCGCAGAAGTTTTCACAGCATCGGCATTAGCTGCTGCTCCTCCTCTCGAAGGAACCACAATGGCATTGACACCAGCACATTCACAAGTACGGGCTATTGCTCCGAAATTACGAATATCGGTTACACCGTCGAGCACCACCACAAAAGGATTCTTACCTTCTTCGTACAACGCTGGAATAATATTTGATATCTGCTGATATTCAATAGCAGCCGCATAAGCAATTACGCCCTGATGGTTCTTTTGCGTGATAGCATTCAGTTTTTCGACCGGCACACGTTGCACCGGCACATTACGTCCCTGTAAAGCAGCAAACAATTCTTTCGCCAAGTCGCTTGACAACTCTTTTCTGACGAGAATTTTATCCACCTCTTTCCCTGCCTCGAGTGCTTCAATCACAGCTCTGATACCAAAAATCAGATCAGAACTTGGAGGACGATGCTCCCATTTGGGGCGAAAAGGATTGGAATTGCCGCGCGGCGGCTGTGACCGACGTTGAAAAGGATTACGTTCCATAGATAATATTTCGTTTGAAAGATTTACAAATAATTAGTTCAAAATTTACAAGTTCAAAATTCCGGAACAACAAAGATACTCCGTTTCCTTTCGATATTTGAATTTCGGAATTTGAATTTTTGGAATAAAAAATCAGACATCTAACCTCATTCCGTCAAATGCGAGGTGTGTCTCCGGAAAAACAGCACGAGCTTCAGCCAAAAGCCCTGACTGATTGTCATAACGAGCTGAATAGTGCCCAATGATAAGCTTCTTTACATTAGCCATTTTTGCAATTTCGGCTGCCTGTTGTGCTGAAGAATGAGCCGTCTCTTTTGCCCTGACAATCTCACTCTGCATAAAAGTTGCCTCGTGATACAAAAGGTCTACACCTTCGATAATAGGCACTATCTTTTCCGAATAAGCAGTATCGGAGCAATAAGCATATTTGTGAGCTGGGTAAGGAGCTGTGGTTAAACGCTCATTAGGAATCACTTCACCATCTTCCCGTACAAAATCAGCACCTTGTTTGATACGGGCAATGTCTCTCACCGGAATCTGGTAAAAATCGATCATATCACGAATGATATGACGTTCTTTTTCCCGTTCGGAAAACAAAAAACCGGCTGTAGGAACACGGTGTTTCAAAGGAATAGAAAAAACCTGCAACGATCGGTCTTCGTACAAAAGCGCATGTTGCCTTGGATTGAAAGGCTCGAATATTACCTTGTAACCGGCATCAGCACAATAATAATTTATTTGCGGTTGCAATATTCCTTCGAGATCGGGATGTGAATGAATGACCAAATCGGATGTCCGTCCCAACATTCCCATCGATGAGATCAGACCTATCAAGCCAAAACAATGATCACCGTGCAAATGAGAAATAAAAATATGATTCAGACGGGAAGCTTTGATTTTCAACTGACGAAGCCGGATTTGAGCCCCTTCGCCACAGTCAATCATAAACTGCTTTTCGCGTAATGAAAGCAGTTGCGATGTCTGAAAGCTACTAATAGAAGGCAGTGCCGAATTACAACCCAATATGGTTAAACTCATTTTCTCCATGAAACTTCTATTAGACGCGGAACAATACAAATGAACAACTGCTCTTATTTCGTGTATTCAAACACCCCTTTTTCACCACGGATAGTCACCTTAGCTCCTTTTGAAGCTTCTACATGACCTATGATCTGAGCATCAACGTTATATTTTTCAGAAAGGATAATGATATCTTCGGCCCATTCCGGGTCAAGATATACTTCCATACGGTGACCCATATTGAAGACCTTGTACATTTCCTTCCAATCCGACTCCGATTCTGCCTGTATCATTTCAAACAGCGGAGGTACAGGGAAGAGATGATCCTTTATAACATGTAGATTATCAATGAAGTGCAAAACTTTAGTTTGTGCACCGCCCGAGCAGTGAACCATTCCGTGAATATGTTCGCGATGATGTTCCAGAATATCACGGATAATCGGAGCGTAAGTACGGGTAGGCGACAACACCAGTTTACCGGCATCCATCCCCACATGCGCTATTTCATCTGTCAGTTTCTTCGATCCTGAGTAAGCTAAACCGGAAGGCATGCTTGCATCATAGCTTTCCGGATATTTCTCGGCAAGATAATACGCAAAAATATCGTGACGGGCAGAAGTAAGTCCGTTACTTCCCATTCCTCCGTTGTAGCCATCTTCGTAGCTAGCCTTGCCACAAGAAGACAAACCAACAACCACGTCACCAGCCTTAATTTTATCATTCGAAATCACATCCGCACGTTTCATGCGGCAAGCAACTGTACTATCGACAATAATTGTACGAACCAAATCACCCACATCAGCAGTTTCGCCACCGGTAAGATGGGCATTCACACCCAGGCTACGCAATTTGGCCAATAAAGCTTCCGTACCGTTAATCACTTCTGCAATTACTTCTCCCGGAATCAGGTTTTTATTACGCCCAATGGTTGACGACACCAGGATATTATCGGTAGCCCCTACACAAAGCAGGTCATCGATATTCATTATCAATGCGTCCTGAGCAATCCCTTTCCAAACAGAGATATCGCCGGTTTCGCGCCAGTACAAATAGGCTAGTGATGACTTTGTTCCAGCACCATCAGCATGCATAATATTGCAATACTCGGGATCTCCACCCAAAATGTCGGGGATTATTTTACAAAAAGCGTGAGGAAAAATACCTTTATCCAAATTACGGATAGCGTTATGAACGTCTTCTTTAGAGGCAGAAACGCCTCGTTGACTATATCTTTCGTTCATTGAAGTAGTTTATATGCGAAGGATTAAAAATTACGATGCAAAGGTACGACATTTCCGGTGCATATCCCACAAGAGAACATGAATATTCGGGTAATAATCAAATAAAAAACGGATTGTCATCCTCTATGATAACAATCCGTTTTAATCGTTTTGTGGAGCCGGCGGGAGTCGAACCCGCGTCCAAACGAGGAAGCAATACGCTTTCTACATGTTTATCTTCGCCTTCATTTTTCGAGTACCGGCAAGACCGAAGCCACCAACCGTTACCTTATCCTCTGAATCTCATCGAACGCACGAGGCTATGTTCGACTATTCCCGATTTAGCTGCACCTCCTGATCAAAGAGCCTCGAGACCACGGCATTTGGGAGATGTCTCGTCCCGACACTATGGCCGGGATAAAGCTAGAATCTACTATACTTCGATTAAGCAGCAAGAGCGTAGTTATTTTCGCCAGTTACAATTTTGAGAATCGAGATTTACGAGCCGACATCCCAGCGCTCGACATGCTTACATACCTCTTCTACCCGCTGTCAAAACCAAGCGACCCCGGTTTTTAATGCACAATTGACAGGTGATAATTGACAATTATTTGTTAGTAAAACCTGTGCCAATTCAAGGTTGATAAATCGACAAGATTCCTCATAATTATCAACTGCAAAGATACAACATTTTCAGGCAAAATAAAAGCTATTTAAAGTTGGCACAAAGAAGATTCTCTCTACCAAACATTACTCATTTTATTTAACACAACGACTAATCTTCTCTATGAAACCCAACCCGTCTACGTGGTTTATCGGAGAACCGCTTGTCGGTTTGTAACTCTGCCAACGTTTGATTAATAAGTTCCAACTGCATACGGGTATCTTCGTTAATGTCGTTCTGGTCGATCAGTATCTCATCCATATATTGCTTTAACTCCTCGTACCGGTCAGCCTGTGGATATGCCAAAGCCTGACGTATCGTAACGAATGCCCGCATAATACCCATGTTTATCTCTATGGCAGTATCTGAATTTAACACACTACTAAGCATGGCTACGCCTAACTCTGTAAACGCATAGGGAAGCTTCCTTGTTCCTCCCCAACTTGATGTCGCAAATTGCGACATCAAGATTTCAAATTCTTCTCTTTTGAGTTGAAACATGAAATCATCGGGGAACCGTCTTATGTTTCGTTTGATTTGTTCATTCAAACGTCTGGTTTCGACACCATACATCTCAGCCAAATCTCGGTCAAGCATTACCCGCTGACCTCTAATTGTGTAAATTTTACTCTGTATTAATTGTATCTCCATAGATATTGAAATAAGCCGTTTGATTCATTCTCTACTGCGGTCTACTCTTCAACACCCCGACAGAAACACTATTATCAATGTATTTCTGCCACATTCGGCAAAGCATAGCAGTTCTCTTTGTTCTCGTACCGCAAATATAACCAATGCATTACATTGTACAAAAACAAAAAAGCTCCTGCAAATGCAAGAGCTTTCAGAAATCTATTTGAAAGAATAGCTTTACTTCGCGTAGCTTACCGAACGGGTTTCGCGGATAACAGTAATCTTCACCTGGCCCGGATAAGTCATCTCGTCCTGAATCTTTTTAGCGATATCAAACGAGAGTGTTTCTACTGATTTATCGTCTACCTTATCAGCACCCACAATCACACGCAATTCGCGACCTGCCTGAATAGCATAGGTTTTCTGAACGCCGGGATACGATAATGCCAGATTTTCAAGATCGTTCAAACGTTTGATATAAGCCTCAACGATTTCGCGACGTGCTCCCGGACGTGCACCCGAGATAGCATCACAAACCTGAACAATAGGCGCCAGCAAGCTGGTCATTTCGGTTTCTTCGTGGTGAGAACCAATAGCATTGCAAATATCCGGTTTTTCCTTGTATTGCTCTGCCAGTTTCATACCCAGTAATGCGTGTGGCAATTCCGGTTCGTCATCAGGCACTTTACCAATATCGTGGAGCAGACCGGCACGTTTTGCTTTTTTCGGATTAAGACCAAGTTCGGCAGCCATCACGGAGCAGAGATTTGCCGTTTCGCGGGCGTGCTGCAACAGGTTCTGACCATAAGAAGAACGGTATTTCATCTTACCGACCATACGGATCAATTCAGGATGCAAGCCGTGAATACCTAAGTCGATGGTAGTACGTTTACCTGTTTCGATAATTTCTTCTTCCACCTGTTTTTTCACCTTGGTTACCACCTCTTCGATACGGGCAGGGTGAATACGACCGTCGGATACCAGTTGGTGAAGTGCCAGACGAGCAATTTCACGACGAACAGGATCGAATGCAGAAAGAACGATAGCTTCAGGAGTATCGTCAACTATAATTTCCACTCCGGTAGCGGCTTCCAGCGCACGAATATTACGACCTTCGCGACCGATAATACGGCCTTTTATTTCGTCAGATTCGATATTGAATACAGTCACCGAGTTTTCGATAGCAGCCTCGGTAGCAACACGTTGAATTGTCTGAATGATAATTCGCTTTGCCTCTTTATTGGCGTTCATCTTAGCCTCTTCCATGATCTCATTGATATAAGACATGGCTCCTGTTTTAGCCTCATCTTTCAACGATTCAATCAGCTTATCTTTAGCTTCTTCGGCCGACAAACCCGAGATAGTTTCGAGCTGTTCCAACTCTTTGCGATGAAGAGCTTCCAACTCTTTTTTCTTCTTGTCTACCAAGTCAATTTGCGATTCAAGATTTTCTTTGATCGCATCTACTTCGGTATTTTTACGCTGAAGTTCACCTTGCTTCTGATTCAGGTTCATTTCCCTTTGCTGAATACGAACTTCGGCCTGTTGCATTTTAGCATTACGCGACGCAACTTCCTTTTCGTATTCCGACTTCATCGAAACAAATTGTTCTTTAGCTTCAAGCAATTTATTCTTTTTCAGCACTTCAGCCTCAGCTTCTGCATCTTTGAGAATTTTTTGCGATCGACCATTCAATACAAAACGCATGACAACCCATGTGGTAGCCACGGTAACTATTATGGTCAGTACAACTAACAATATTGAACTCATAGAATTATTAAGGTGTTAAATATAAAAAACGCATTGACTCACTACCATTTGCAGCAAGATCAATGCGGGAATATTGTTCTTTCCAAAGTATTGACGAACTTATTGAAGTTCCTTCAAATATTTATCCAATTCTTTATTCAACAGATCCATTTTCTCTACCACCGGTCCGACATCTTCCTTACACTTCAGTTCCTGAGTTTCTATTGCAAAATGGTAAGCTGCCATCACCAATACTGTTTCATAAGGTAACTGAGCATGTCGTTCCCGATAAGAGTCTATTTTTTCTTTCAGATTTTTGGCAGCATCACGATACAATTGTTCGTCGCTCCTGTTGATTGTCAACGGGAACCGATGCCCTGCCAAATTGACGTTTATGGTAAATAGTTCGTCGTTCATTTGCTTTATTGATTCAGCAAATCAATACATTTGTCAATTTCCCGCACTAATTGTGAGATTCGTTTGTGAGCCAGTTCTCTTTCTCCTTCATTTCCACCGACAAACATTTGTGCCATTTTCAGGCTCTCATAATCAGAACGTAATTCAAGAATGACCTTGTGCGCCTGCATCAAATCATCTTCTTTCCGTTGCAATTGTTCTGTAAGCTGCTGAATTCTGGCTCTATCATCAGCATGTAATTGCAACAGTTTGCGGAGCTTTTTCTCAAAGCCATCGATCAGTGATTGATGTCTATTTGTCATTCTGAAAACAAAATCGTTGTCAAAGGTATATCGAATTTATGAATGAACAAAATTTTTATCTCTTTTTTTAATTGGATTCATTCTATTTTTTCGGGTAAAATTCACAAATGTTTATATTGCCTTTCAAGAAGTTAATTTTATCTGATTTGCACATTTATCAGATTAACTATAAGTTTGCAGAATGAATCGCCCGTTATATTTTTTCAACCCCGAACACGACCTGGCATTGGCCAATAGCGACCGGAATTTCAACGCTCCGCTTCAAGCAAAAAAGCTGGCTCACGATCTGGCCGGCCTGCCTCTTTGGTATGCCACGCCGGGTAGCATCGTATTGGATACAAATTCCGACAACAATTGGCTTGAAGAAATGCAACTTTTATTCCCTCAGCTGAATAATTCACAACTGACATCAGCACCTGATTTTTCGTCGATCACCACCTTATTTCCCTGGGGATGGGACAACGTTGTTTGTAAACATTTTTCTCTTTTGGGCGCAGATAGTGCGTTGCTACCAAGTACTGTTCAATTGGAAGATATTCGACGCTTGTCCCACAGAAACATTTCCATACGCGCCCTAGAATATATCCGCCAAAACATCCAATTTCGCGACCAGCTGCCTGCACCTGCAAAAGAACTGACATCGGCATGTGAAGCAGATGAATATGCATCAACACATAAAAAAGTGATATTCAAAGCCCCATGGTCGGGAAGCGGGAAAGGGTTATGCTGGTCAAAAGATAAAATGACGGAAAGTCGTCGGGGATGGTGTCGCAACACAATCGAAAAACAAGGAAGTGTAATCGCCGAACCGATCTATGACAAACTGTTGGATTTTGCGATGGAATTTTCGTGCAACGACGGGGAAACATCTTTTGCCGGCTATTCTCTGTTTGAAACCGACAAAGGGATCTATCGTGGTAACTTTTTGATGAGCGATGAATCGATTGTCCGTAAAATTGAAGGATATGGCGTACCGGCAACTTTTCCGTTAACAATACAAAACCAGTTAAGCACCTTCATCACAAATAATATTGCTCCTTTCTATACCGGACTACTTGGCGTTGACATGTTCATTTATCAGGAAAACGGCTTTATCAAATTACACCCCTGCGTAGAGATTAACCTGCGAATGACCATGGGATGCGTTGCCCGTATTTTCTATGATAACTTTATGAATCCCGACAAAACCGGTCGTTTTTATATAGATCACTATCCGTCACCAGGAGCTCTTTTCAACGATCATTTGCAGCGACGGAACGAAACGCCTTTAGCCGTAACAAATGGACGTATCTCAAAAGGATATATCTCTCTAACCAACATCACTTCTCACTCTCATTACAGAGTTAGAGTGGAGATTGATTGAAAACCTTCCATCATTATTCAAAGATAAGATACTGCTTATTAGCAATTTAAATCCTTGAACAACAACACCTGTACTCTGCATAGAAAGAAAAAAACAAAGCTACGCTCTCTTTACTCACACAACCTCAATCAGAAAACTGGCTCTTTCCTGCAACATTTATAGAGACATCCCCTCTATTTAAAGTTCTATCCTGCCACAGCACCATCTCAACCAGCCAAGATTAATCCGATGATAATCAGAAATAAACTGACAGCAAAAGCAAAATACGAGCTGCATGTGAAATTATAATTTTCATTAAAATGAAAGTTATTTTTAATACAAATCTTGCATTTCAACTTACACACCCTTATATTTGCAATAAAGCAGTAATATAATAAAACATATTGATTGCTTTTTTATGTCTATATTTATTTAATATAAAAATTAACATAGGCATATTCTTTGAAAGCTAAGCGCACACGACGAACAGAACAGCCTCGCATAAGCACCAAGACTGGTTGTACTCGCGGCCTTAATACAACACCAACAAAAAAAACTGACAGACAATAAAGGCAACATCCAATATCCAATCAAATTGTGATTTTACCTAGCGGATCACATCAAAGCACCCCATTGGTTGCCTGACACATTCATTGCGATTAAACTGACTTTTTCGGTTTAATACTCACGTCGATATCACTCCTGATATCACCCAAGACTCCAAACCAGAATCATCAAAAGAGAACTCCGGCTCAAAAGGACACCGGACGTCACCTCACCTTCAAGGCATATTTGCATAATATGCACAAAGGAATTGTATGCTTGAATCTCTTTATATCAACTTGTCTTCAGTCCTTAATTGAAGCAAAATATACCCAACTTGCATTGCAACGGATCGTTTTAAGTTGATATTCTCGAATATATAATAGTGGAGCTGGAAACCATTCAAACAGGGAGAATTCCGAAACGCCTTACGAGTAGGAAAAACTAAATTAATCTAAGTATTATGGAAACAGGAAGAACCGGAGGCTGGACTCCGTACAGCACGACCATTTCAAAAGAAGCAATGGACCTTTTCAACAAAACAAAACCAATTGGAGTAAACTACACCCCGCTGGCTGTCGCAACCCAAGTAGTCAATGGCACAAACTATCGATTTTTCTGCAATGCTCACGTGGTATACCCTGATGCCCCCAATGATGCCGTGATCACCCAGATCTACCAACCATTGAATGGAGAAGCACACATCACTTCCATTACTAAAGTTTAAGCATGCATTATGCCGGAGCCGAAACCACTAAAAACGGGGCGGAACCCGAAAAGCCTTACGAGTAGGAATATTTTAAACAACGCAGATCATGAAAGACATTTTAGTAAAGCATTTAGAAGCGGGAGTCGCCGGTTCAATCACCGTTAGAAACGAAGGTGGCTATGTAGCAAAATTCAGCATCACCTATGTATTTCAGGGCAAAGAACTAACCAAAGAAAGCGACAAATTTACTGCCGGAGTAAATAAAACAATAGAAATCCCGGAAGGGGCAACCAATATTTATTTGAAAGTTGAAGAATATTGGTTTATCGGACAAACCACAACTATTTTCACTCAAAAATTCGATGCTCCTGTAACGAAATCTTATAAAATTTGGGGCACTACGCTAAATCCAAAATGGGAAGAAACCACTTGAGCACAATGTTTCGAGAGTGTCTGAAAAGAAATTTTCGAGGCACTCTCGAAGTTTTTTTAGACATGTAGCTGATCAAAAGAAGATGCCTGAATATTTATGGTCAATTAAACGTGACCTTTAAGAGACAGGCTTGCAACCAATTCAAATCTTAAAACATTTCTACCCTTCAGACAGAGAAATAGAAAACTGTACAGAACAGACACCAATTCATCAACATTTAGCCTACGAGTCAAAGAGAAGGCATTTTGCTCACAGAGCATTTCAAAATTGCTTTCTATAAAACAAGAATAGAAGTTTCAGAACGATGCAAAAGCATACTACCGTTCCTCGTCAAAGGTATCTTTCAATACCGGCACGCCAATATGAAACTTGACCGCCAGAAGGCGAATAGCAATCACTGAAAGGGCAGAAAAAAGCTGTGTCATTCCTGATGGAACTCCAAGATACGAGCAGATCATAAAGACGACACCGCCTGCCACACAGGCCAATGCATAGATATCTTTGCGGAAGATAAGCGGCGTTTCGTTGATCAGCATATCACGAATCACACTCCCTATCGAACCCGTTATCATCCCCATCACAATAGCCACCCAAAAAGGGAAATGAGCATCGAGCGTACGTTCGATGCCAACCACCACAAAGAGCCCCAATCCGATGGTATCGAATATAAAGAAAGGATTTTCGAGTTTGACGAGGTGCTTACTAAAAAGAATAACCACCACAAGAGCAATACCGGTTACAATCAGATAAGATGGCTGGTGCATCCAAAAGGGAGAGACACCCAGCAATACATCTCGCGTAGTACCTCCGCCGATAGCCGTCACCAGACCCACAATATACGCGCCAAACCAGTCGAAACGTTTGGCTGCCGATAGCCGAATACCACTAATAGCAAAAGCAAATGTCCCTAAATAATCAATTAAGTCGATCAAATTCATAGATAGATGATATTTTCAAGAAAACCATCACATAATAACTGTCTATAGCAACTCGATATTTATGCCGCGAACGAAATAAAAAAGCAGGAACCGGTTCAGTTCTGACCGATTCCTGCCCCTTGAAATATTTTATCTGCAATTATTTCGTAACGAAACGGAAATGAGAACCAAAACGTTCGAAAGCAGCCTGTTCCAAAGCTTCACGATGATCAGGGTGAGCCACAGTAATCAACAGTTTAGCACGTTCCTGCAAGGTTTTACCATAAAGGTTAACTGCACCGTATTCAGTTACAAACCAATGCATGTGGTTACGTGTTGTAACAACACCAGCACCCGGAGCCAAAACAGGAGCAATTTTACTTACACCCTTGTTCGTTACTGAAGGCATTGCAATGATAGCTTTACCGCCCTTAGAACGAGAAGCACCGTAAACGAAGTCGATCTGACCACCTACACCTGAGTAAAATTTAGTTCCCAGTGAGTCGGCACAAACCTGACCAGTGATATCAACCTGTAAAGCTGAGTTGATAGCGGTAGTTTTCGGGTTCTTAGCAATCAGGAACGGGTCATTTGTATAACCTACGTCCATCATCAATACCTGAGGGTTATTGTGGATAAAGTCGTACACTTTCTGAGAACCCATCAGGAAGGTAGAAACCATTTTACCTTTATCGATACCTTTGTTAGCGCCGTTGATAACACCGCTTTCAACCAAAGGAAGAACGCCGTCGGCAAACATTTCGGTATGAATACCAAGATCTTTGTGATTACCCAATTGAGCCAAAACAGCGTTCGGAATAGCACCGATACCCATTTGCAAGCAAGCACCATCTTCAATCAGTTCAGCACAGTGCAAACCGATTAATTTTTCCACTTCGCTTGGTTCGCTGAAGTGAGCCGGTTCAAGAGGGGTATCATCTTCAACGAAGATATCGATCAAACTCATTGGAATCATTGCCTGACCGAAAGCACGGGGAACGTTTTTGTTGATAACAGCAATAACATGATCTGCAGTTTCTACAGCAGCCAAAGTTGCATCTACCGAAGTACCCAAAGAAACATAACCGTGTTCGTCGGGAGGACAAACCTGAATCATGGCAACATTACATTTGATATAGCCATCGCGATACAAACGCTGTGTTTCACTCAGGAAGATGGGTATATAGTCTGCAAAACCAGCCTGTACAGACTTACGCACATTAGCACCCACAAAGAAAGCATCATGTTGGAATACACCTTCATATTTTGCTTCAGTATAAGGAGCCGGACCTTCGGTATGCAAGTGGTGAATATGCACATCTTTCAATTCGCCAGCATCACCACGGGCACACATAGCGTTAATTAAACATTGGGGAGAGCTGGCCACACTGCTCAAATGCACGTGATCGCCCGACTTGATAACTTTGACAGCTTCAGCCGGAGTAACGACTTTGTAATTTTTTGTTGTCATGTTTGATTTATCTAATGGTTTAATGAATCATCAAATACCTGCAATACAGGCGAATACATAAAATATTCAGCCAAAAAATTTGCATTGCAAAGTTATTGTTTTTTCATCACATTACCATTGATAAATAGCATATTAAAACCGCATTTTAAGACTTTTTATTCACCCGCAAATTCTTTCAATATAGCAATCTCTTCTTTCCAAAGGGTTTCATCAGGTGTTTCAAGAATAATCGGGATATTATCAAAACGTTTATCGGCCATAAAACGTTTAAAGAATTCCAGACCCAAATAGCCTTTCCCCACGTTATCATGCCGGTCAACCCGGGTGGCAAGTTCTTTTTTGGAATCATTGAGATGTATGCCTTTCAGATAAGCTAAGCCCACAATTTCATCGAATTCCGACCAGACTTTTTCGTACTCAGCAGCATCTTTCAGATTATATCCGGCAGTAAAAGAATGACAGGTGTCCACACAAACCCCCACTCTGGATTTATCCTCCACCTGAGCAATAATATCGGCCAAATGTTGAAAACTAAAACCGACATTGCTGCCCTGACCGGCGGTATTTTCAATCACAGCTGTTACTCCCTGCGTTTCGGACAAGGCGATATTGATCGACTCCGCAATACGAGAAAGGCAATCCTGAAGAGATATTTTATTCAGGTGTGATCCCGGATGAAAATTCAACAGCTTCAAGCCAAGCTGTTCGCAGCGTTGCATCTCATCAAGAAAAGCCACCCGAGATTTTTCCAAACCCTCCGTTTCCGGGTGCCCCAGATTAATCAGATAGCTGTCGTGGGGCAATATGTACTCAGGTAGAAATCCAAATTTCTCACAGTTAGCCTGAAATGCTTTGATACTCTTGCCTGAAAGAGACGGCGCCACCCACTGACGCTGATTTTTTGTAAACAAAGCAAAAGCCGTTGCTCCTATTTCCGATGCATTCACAGGCGCATTTTCCACACCTCCCGATGCACTTACATGTGCTCCGATATATTTCATGTTGCTTAATTTTATAAATGTAAAAATGAACAACAAAAGTAACACATCCGCCTACGGAATGCAAATATTTATCACTGCAAGAAATTCAAAAAAGGCTTATCGTAAAAATGTGCCGGATACCGCACAATAGCCAACGGAACCATTCACATGATAACTGATAAGCCTTAGTTTTTACATAGGAAACAACATCAGGAGAATATCGTCGGGAGCTGTTTTGCCAAACACTTCCCTCTGTTTTTCATATTTCAGGTCGCCACCGACAGATGCTACTTTCCGCAATTCTTCGCAAAGTTCCTGTTCTACCATATCCCAACCATGAATCTGCTTCCACTTCCAATCATTTTGCCGACCAATGTAGTCTGTCAGAAAACCAAGCGCCTTATCCAACGAACGGCCATCGGACGAAACCGCATTCACAATATCCACCCCATGATGTTTTGCGATAGCAGCCATATCAATGATATGCGTCACATTGTACCACGAATAGTGAAAAGCCAGCGTACGCGACAATTCCAGAGGTTGCGAACCGTCGGGTTCTATTTGCTTAAACATGCGACGTTCTGCAAACTGACGCATCGTCTTCATGGCCACGTCATTTTTCCCTGAAAATAGCGCGCAAGCTGTCAACTGAACATCATACGCCGTTCCATGATTGTTCCTGGTTACCGATTCATCACGACCGTTTTTGCTTTCCAACAACCAATCAGTAAAGCGGAAAAACCATTGCTTCAGACCTGCAAACTGAGATTCGGACAATCGGCCTGACTCATGCAACAACCGAATAGCATCCGTCAGGGAGACAAAATTGTATGTGTCGATAATTCCGATACCCCTACCATCGCATATTCCAGGAATGTGTTGGGCATAATCCAGATTCGGATTCATCCGTGTTGCCGGATCGAGAAACCATTTATCGAGCAATTTGGCAGCAGCATCCCCGTATTTGGCATCCCCGGAAAAATAATCGGCCAAAGATAAAGTGACAACCCCATCAATCATTTCCGATTTCGGTTCAGCATCAAACTTCTTCAATTCAGGATTACGGATGCCATCCCTGTTCACATAAGGAACTCCATCTTTTTTTGTTGAATCGGGCCAAAAATAGATCGCAAGGCTCATATAATCGTGTTTACTTCCACTAGGAGGTGTTTTGGCTTTATCCATCACGGTGCGATAATTCGTAAGAAGTGCCTGCTCAGCCCGTCTTATAAGAGTTTCATACGCGGGGCGATAAGTATTTGATCGGAGGTTCATTTTCACGGCTTTCAGCTTTTGTTCGTCCCACAATTCGGTATGGGGAGGGATGGCGAAACCCGAGATACAAGTTCCCAAAAGGAAAATTATTAGTAACTGTTTCATTTGAATCGGTTTGCTGCGTTTCTATTTATTTTTCACAAAATCTTCCCGAGCCGGAGAGAATGAGTCTACTAATACGCCAGCCTCTAAGCATTTCACTCCATGAATTTGATTGGGAGCAACATAAAAGCCATCTCCAGCTGAAAGAATCCTCATCTTTCCATCAATCACCACTTCAAATTTACCGGAAGCAACAAAAGTACTTTGGGTATGAATATGGGTATGCGGCATTCCTACCGAACCTTTTTCAAAAGCCACTTTCACCACCATCAGGTGTTTATCGTACCCCAAAATCTGACGTTTTACACCTCCGCCAAGGATTTCCCAGGAGAGTTCTTTCTCTAATAAAAAGGTGCCTGTTGCATACACTCCATTAAGAAGAGTAAAAGAAATCCGTTGGGATTTACCTCGTTCATCCTCAGAAGGAAGTTTCACAACCTGAGACTCTTTGATTCCATTTTTTTCGAGAGTCAGAGTCACACTTTGCAGTTTCCCGGTAGGATCCGAAACCCATACCGCAGAACGGTTGATCATAACCAGGCAAGGCTGATCGACTCCAAGTGTCATGCTATCTGCTTCCACTTTCCCCGGCTGATGAAAAATTACCTGCAAAACATGTTGCTCTGGTTTGGAAACAGCCTGTACATTGGAGTTATTAGCAATAATCCGCACCGGTATTTTCTCAGAATACATTTTCATATCCTGCTCCGAAACCGACGGAACGACAATGTAAGCATAAGAAGCATTCTCAGGCTGAATTCCATGAGGTACCGTCATTAAGAAAACATCTTTATGCTCTTTCTCCTTCGATCCGAAAGCATAAATATCGCTGTGTGATCCACTCTGTTCTCCTGCACTTACAGTTATTTTTTCATTTTCAGGAAACACATAACCGATGCTGTCATGCAACACCCATCGGGGATTATCCAAATTAGAAATACCTCTCTCCTCAGTTCCTTTATCGGTCTTCACATCCGTTTTCAGCAGGCATTGATTGAGCGTGGTTGCCACAGCATGCCTATCTGAAGATGAAATCCCGCATCCAAGAGCCACCCATTCCTTATCGAAAAAGAACCATGCTTTTTTTGCCTTTGTATTGCAATAATCAAAGTCCATCACGGCAGCACCAACGTTTCCATCCGATACGCCTCCCACGAACTCCGTTTGCTGCGTAATGCCCGAAATGCCCAATTTGAGCGTATCCGGATTGGTAGTTCCCGGCAAACGATTCCAGTTGAACACATTGAAAATGTCACGATATTCATCACCGCGACGAAGAATATAATTGACTCCAAACGGCTGCCACATTCCCTTCAGATTTTCATGATTCAGGCTCTCCATTCCGATTGTACGTGCCGAACACAAATGCAGCGAAGTATAAAATTCCATCGAGCGATGAATCATAAAATCGGAATTCCAGTGGTAAAAATTTCCGGCAATATTCTGCGGTTTTTTACCAACTATTCCGTCAATCATATCCTGATAAAAGGGAACACGCTGCGGAAACATCGATTTCATAAATTCGAGATGTTTGACAAAACCATCAATATAACGGGATGTCGAGGCGATTTGCCTCCCCATTGTACTGTAATCTAACTGATTGCCATATACAACACGAGCAATTCCGTTGGTCAAAAACTGATCGAGCAATTGCTTTTGAGCCAATGTAAAATCGAGCTCGGTATCTTTCACCAAAGGCAAAATTGTGAGTGTAAAATTCAGCAGATCGAGTCCATAACCGGCATTATACAGCAAGGGACCGTGATAATGATACGACCAGTCGGGTTGAATTCCATCTCCGGTGGTTTGAACATACGTAGCGGCAATACCATTGATCGCCACACGTATCAGAGCCGGATCTTTTTGTATGACACCCCTGTGCAGTACACAATAAGCCGAACGCACGCGGTCAGTGGTACTGCGGATAGGTGCTGCCGGAAGCACATTAACAATATTGGCAAGAGTCGACTCTTTGATTTTCCCCTGCATTAACAAGCCGATGGTACTGAAGTGTATCGGACGGGTAATATCATTCTTAAACCAGTTGACACATACAGGCTTGACAGCAAACCAACAATCCAGTCCATTTTGAATGGCCTTTTGCGCTGCCGAAGACTGATACAAAGAGTTGCCCGGCTGGCTGTAGGCATATGAAAGCACCAACAAACGTTCGAGATGAACCAGCGGACTCCAGTCGTTATCCGTATCCTTATAATCGACATCCGGCCAGCTGCCATCCGGACGAATCGATTTCAAAACAGATGGTGCTTTTGCCAGATAAGCTCCATTGATACTTGTAACCTGAGAAAATAACTGATTTTCAATTGTCTCTTTTTTTAATCGCCCGGCGATTACGGAAGAGTCATTTTGGGCAAACAGACAACCTGTCCATACAAGACAAACAGTCATGATGATCCAAAACCGCAAACTATTCTGTTTCATTTTATTCTCAAATAAAAAACAGCTCTGTAAAAGCAGAGCTGCTTAAGTTAACAACACATCACAAACCTGATTTTAACAGGCATACTTATTGATTATTCGTGCAAGACCGTCTTTTTATAACGCATCAGAGCCTCTACGAAATAGTAATCGGCATACGACAATGGCACATCCACTTCCGAATTAGCAGGCTTATTTCCCACGCTATGACGAAGAATAAAATTTCCGTTTTCGCCAGCATTTGCCCGGTAAGAAGGAGAACTCAGGGAACGTAACTGCGTCTCTGCAACCTTTAAATAACTTTTCGAAAGGGGTGCTTCTACATACCGACTCAATTCAATTAATGCAGAACAAACGATGGCACCCGCCGATGCATCACGATAGGCATTCGTAATGTCAGGAGCATCAAAATCCCAGTAAGGTATCTTATCTGCCGGCAAATGGGGATTCGACAGAATAAACCGGGCAATATGCTTGGCTTGTTCCAGATATTCCGGTTTTTTCGTCTCACGATACATCATGGTGTACCCATAGAGGCCCCAGGCCTGCCCTCTTGCCCACGAAGAAGCATCGCTATACCCCTGAGCCGTGTGCCGGAATTCGGGCAAACCGGTTTTGGGATCATAGGAAACCACGTGAAAACTGCTGTAATCGGGACGAAAATGATATTTCAGAGTTTTGTCGGCATGGGAGATGACGATATCTCTCAATTTTTCATTTTTGAATGTCTTTGATGCCCACATCAACAATTCCAGATTCATCATATTGTCAATTATGACAGCATATTGCCAGTTGCGCCCCGGATAGGAAAAATTCCAGGATCGAATAGCTCCCACCGCAGGATTAAAACGCGTAGAAAGCGACCGGGCTGCTGTATCGATCACGGCTTTATAATCGGGATTACGAGTCAATCGGTAACCGTTTCCAAAGCTACAAAAGATCATAAACCCGACATCGTGATTATCTGTAGTATACATCTGACTCCTCACCCGTTGAGTAAACTCATCGGCATATTTTTTCAATTCAGCGTCTTTTGTATACTCATAAAGATACCAAAGCTCGCCGGGAAAAAAGCCGCTGATCCAGGCAGATGGCTTAGCCGTCTCCAATTTACCTTCCGCCGAAATAGTCCTAGGCAAGACTCCCGGTTTTGATTCAAGCGATTTTACCATCAGCAAACTCTGCCTTACAGCAAAATCAAGAGAGTTGCGAACCACGTCATGCATTGGCACAACCTGTTTTCTTGCAGGAGAAGTGGCAAACATCGGACATCCAAAGATTAAGCACAAAAAGCTAACAACTAAACATTTAACAACAGCTCTATTCATCGCAATATAAATTAATCATGTATAAAAATCGCAGAACATTCAGCAACCTACTAAGAATCAAATCTTTGATTTGCAGACAAGAGAGTTCATGCAAATTTATACTTATTCCATTAAACTATTCAGTTACAATCAGTTTTTGACAAAGTTTTGTATCACTATCTCCGCCTATAAAAATCAGAAAATCGCCCGGTTCCACTTTTTTCACATTATCAATTCCGTAAAATGCCAGGTCTTCGGCCTTCAGCTCGAACGAAATCTTTTTCGTTTCGCCGGAGCGAAGAGCAATGCGCTGAAACCCTTTCAGCTCTTTCACCGGACGGGTAATGGAGCCTGCAATATCGCGCACATAAAGCTGAACAACCTCGGTAGCATCTAAAGTTCCGTTATTTGTCAGATCGCAGCTAACCGTCACGTATCCCGTTTTCTTCATCGATCCGGAAGATAATTGCAGATTGCCATAAGCGAAATCAGTATATGACAAACCAAAACCAAACGGCAGCCATGGACGATTTCCTGAATCGAGATAATAGGATGTATTACCCAGAGAGGTCTGGCCGGCATTCAGAGGAATCCGATCGAGAGTCATCACATTTTCGGGTGCCGGACGACCGGTATTGTTATGATTGTAGAAGAACGGTATTTGTCCGGACTCCTTCGGAAAAGTAGCTGGCAGTTTACCACTTGGCACTTCCTTCCCGAACAATAGATCGGCAATGGCAGGACCTCCCATGGTACCCGGATGCCAGACATAAAGAGTGGCATCTGCAGCCGCAACTTCTTTCATAATAGTCATTGGCCTACCTGCCATTACTACCATCACAATTGGTTTCCCGGATTTCTTCAGTTCTTGCAACAGTTCGGATTGAGCTCCTTTGAATCCCAGGTTTGAAAAGCTGTGAGCTTCTCCTGACATAATAGACTCTTCTCCGACAAACAAAAAGACTACATCTGCCTTTTGAGCAGCCTCTAACGCCTGTGGGAAGCGGGACTTATTGGTATCGCGGCAAAAAGCCAGACCTTGTTCATATAAAACATTGACTCTGTCGCCATACATTTTACGAATAGCCATAAGTGGAGTCTGTGTATGTCCATTTTCTCCGTCAAAAACCCAGGTTCCCATCTGGTCGTGTTGAGCATCTGCCAACGGACCGATAACCGCTACCGTTTTCACAGCACTGGTCAACGGCAACAGGTGATTGGTATTTTTCAATAAAACAACCGATTCCACAGCTGCTTTCTTTGCTTTTGCAAGATTGTCATCTGTATAAAACGGATTCGTTGAAGGAGTGTCTGTGTAGGGATGATCGAATAGTCCCAACCTGAATTTTACCCGCAAAATATTTCGAACTGCATTGTCAATAGTTGAGATAGAAACTTTTCCCTCTTTTACCAGCTCTTCCAGATTGTTCAAATAGCATTTGCTTACCATCTCCATATCCAAACCGGCATTCACCGATCTCAATGCAGCTTCCTTTCGGTCGGCAGCAAAACCATGATTGATCATTTCTTCCGGAGAAGTCCAGTCGGACACCACAAAGCCGTCGAAATGCCACTCGTCACGTAACACCTTTTTCAGTATAAACGGATTGGCAGTAGAAGGCACACCGTCATTGTCATTGAACGAGGTCATCACAGTAGCCGCGCCAGCCTGAACGGCTGCCTGAAATGACGGAAAATATACATTTCTCATCAAACGTTCGGGAATATTGGTGGAATTATAATCGCGTCCACCTTCGGCAGCACCATAACCGATAAAATGCTTGGCACAGGCAGCCAGAGTTCCTTTGTCTGAAAGGCGTTCGGTCTGAAATCCCTTTACCATAGCAGCACCCATAACCGACGCCAGAAAGGGATCTTCACCGAAGCTTTCGGCAATACGCCCCCAACGGGCATCGCGAGCAATGTCGAGCATAGGAGCAAAAGTCCAGTTAATACCATCAGAGCTTGCTTCCTGCGCCGCAACCCTTGCACCCTCCTTCACCAGCTCGGGATCAAAAGTTGCCGCCTGGCCCAACGGAATAGGGAAAATGGTATGATACCCGTGAATTACATCTCTTCCTACAATCAAAGGAATCCCGAGACGAGTCTCAGTTACCGCCAAACGTTGCAGGCGATTGATATCTTCGCGATTATTCACATTGAGAACCGATCCCACACGTCCCTCGCGGATGAGTTGCATAGCCGCCGCATCACGGGTTGGTCCCGAAACCTGATACATCTGCCCGATTTTCTCTTTCAGAGTCATTTTACCGAGCAGCCGGTCAATTTTCTTTTCAATAGCCGCATCTGCACTTTTTTGTGCAAAAATTGTTTCCGGACCAACGATTAGCATTAGCCCGAAAACAATAAGCGAAAAAATCTTTTTTGCCATAAATACAATACCTTATATCCTATTTGAAATCTACGAATGTATGATTATAGTCATTGCTGATTCCCCTGATTTCATATTGGTCGGTATGGTTATTCACAAATAAAGAAATGTCATTTGTGTTAATTACTCCACCGGCAGGATTGAGAACATTCAGTGTCAGTCTTCCTGTTTTTGTGCTCAGACGCTGTATGACCAAAGACTGCATTCCTTTTTTTGCTTGAGGCCAGGTCATCTCGTAAGCTCCGGAACTATTGGGGACCAATGTCGTTCCACTTGCGGAAATGACTTGATAGTCTGTACCTGCAACCAAAGAATTGGTCACCGTGATCCAAACAAAACTCACCGGATTGTACAAAGCGGTACGTTCGCTGTTCAACCAAAAAGGAACATTCACTTTTCCGGTTGTACCCACAGACTGCCAGGCCTTTCCATAATCACCAAACGTACCATTAGTCGCATTACTACCTTCTTTACTGCGTGTACTGCCATCATTAGCAATCTCGTAAGTCAGAAAGTTGCTGTAAGTATCTTTGTAGCTTGTAACATAATAGGTGTTGTCGTATTTTGCCAAGCCATCACCCCACACGTTATCTTTTTCGCAGCTCACGAGAAAGATTAACATTGGAGCCAACAGGATGAATAATATTTTTTTCATAAATATGAATCTTATCATTAAAAATTAGGGCAATATCCATGCTATCCAACTATGCATTCGAATAATCGAATAGCATGGACATTTTTATATAAGAATAATTAGAAAACCATATAACCTATGGAGTACTTAGTTACCAATTAGGATTTTGAATGATCTTACCACCCGATTGCGCCACGTCAAAGGAAGGAATCGGATAGAAATAATCTTTTGTAGCATCAAATTTGCGCATCGTTTTCGATTGCAGCACATAAAGTCCCGGTTCCGGATTGGTTGAGTATTCTACCGATCCATTAGGCGTTTTTCCTGTTGCGTCAGTAAGACGTGCTGTTCTGGCCGGGTCTTCAACGGTAATACCATTGTCAGCAGCCACATATTTTGCACCTACCATAGCTTGAGGCAATTCGGTTTCTGCTATTTTCCAACGAATCAAATCGGAATAACGAAGGTTTTCGCACATAAGCTCTACTGTACGTTCGCGGCGGATTTCGTTCAACAGGTTCAATCCATTAGCAGTAACGAAAGCATTTGTAAGTTTCACTGTAAAACCAACACGTGCACGCAATGCATTTACCGTTTCATCCAATTGAGCATCGGTAATACTTCCATTCAGTTCATACAATGCTTCTGCGTATGCGATGAGCATTTCTCCCCAACGAATGACAATGCGGTCGGTATAATCAGATGCTTGAGAAGCATTACCGTAACGGTCATTGCCACCAAACATTTTCTTCTGCACATAACCTGCCGGGTGAGTCGACATCGTTCCGAAAGGAGCAAAGGCGCCTTTACCTACAGTAATCCAACCGATTTTTGCATCACCTACAGTGGCATTCGCGTTATCCTGAGGATCTCCAATACGCCAGAAACTCATAATCAGGCGTGGATCGCGTTTGCCTATATTGCCTGTTCCTGCCGGAGTAACACCATCTTTCATATAGCCAAATGCAGTATTGAATGAGGGTTCTGGAGTAATTCTCAACGTGGTTTTGTCAATAGGCAAACCATCGGCATACAGGTACATATCAATCATTTTTCGGGTCACTGCATTAGATCCTTCGCACTGCAAGGTATACGTATGGTTGGTATAACCCGTACCTTTACCACCGTTAGGTCCGTATGCTTTCGCAAAAATAATTTCTTTGTTGGTCAAGTTGCTTTCATCAAAAAACAAAGCCTGGTACGATACAGCTGGACCTCCGACTGTATAGAGGGCATGTCCTTCTGCTTTCAGCAAAGTGTAAGCATCTATCGACTTTTGCAAGTGCGCTTTCCACTGGCTGTCGCTTCCCAATTTATGGTATTTTTGCATGGTACCTTCGTGCAAGCCAATTCTTACTTCCAAGCCCAGCGCCGATGAGCGGCTCACCCGGCGACGGTCAAACTCCGAAGTTGTACTCAATGCACTTACTTTGGGCAAGTGGGCAGCTGCAAAGTCCAAATCTTTATAACATTGTTGAATCACTGCTTCGCGAGGGGTTCTTTCAGCCTGAATATCCGGATCCTGAGTACTTTTGAAGGTTTTCAGAATTAAAGGCACATCTCCATATTTACTCACTAACTGAAAATAATAATAGGCACGGAAGAAGTAAGCTTCTGCAAGGTATTTGTCACGGGTAGTCTGATCTACAGATGCCTTACTACCTTTGTCTATAATGTTGTTTGCAGTCGCAATCTGACGATAGGGCTTACTCCAGTCATCACTTTCTGCAGGTACTGTCCAGGCACCTGTGCTGACATCACTACCCATGCATTGATCATCGCCTCGTGTATCATGGCCACCAACTTCATCGAACTGATCGTACAAACGGTTGCAAGCCCCTTTCAGGTCAGCTTCCGATTTCCAGAATCCGTCGTCTGTAAGGTCACTTTTGGGTGTAACATCCAGCAGGCTGTCGCAACTTGAAAAAGTGGCGCTTGCCAACAAAATGGCTGTATAAAATAGTATTTTTTTCATACGTTTATGATTTTGTTTTTTGTCTACATGAAATTTTCCCTGATGTGGAATTCGTTTCATTGATTTTAAAAAGTAACATTGAGTCCGAACATCCATGTACGGAAGAATGGATAATAAGTAGGACTTTGGTTATTGCCGACTTCCGGGTCAAACACACTCAATGCTTTGCTCGATTCCCATACATCGGAGCCGGACACATAAGCGCGAATGGATTGTATGAAAGAAACTTTTAATGGAATATTATATCCCAATTGAATGTTTTTCAAACGGATATAGGCACCATTCTGAACCCATCTGTCTGCCGTATGGTAATTGAAGTTGCTGCCTTTATACGGGCGGGCAAAGTAAGCGTCTGTATTTGTAGGAGTCCAGTAGTCTTCCTGAATTGTCCATGGCATTTGATACGAGTTTGCGTTGATAGCCAATGTACTTGCATCAACAATGAAAGTACGCTGGCCTACGCCCTGAAAAAGTGCCGATAAATCAAAACCATTCCATTGGATACCCAGGTTTACACCAAAGTTGTAGCGTCCATTGGAATTCCCGAGGTAAACCAGGTCGCCGTGGTCTGCAGGAGTACCTTTACCTACGCCAATAGTATGGTCAGGAGTGCCTTGTGCCAAGTATTTGGCATCACCCCCGGCAATCATACCGTCATTCCAGCTTTGGTAACCGGGATGCGCAGTTTTATAGTCAAGGTATTCCTGACGACTGTTCCAGAATCCGTCTGTCTTGTATCCCCAAATCGTGTTCATTGCATAGCCTTCAATCAGACGATTGGCACCTTCTTGAATCACATTGTTTCCGGCGTATTTATCCAGACGGTTTTGGCTGTCGTCAATATTAAATCCGACATTGTAACCTACTTTTCCAATTTTATCTCTCCATTGAAGTGAAACTTCCCATCCCCAGGTTTTCAAAATTCCGGCATTCTGATAAGCAAGATTTTCTGCTTTATATCCAACAATGTTACCCACACGTACACGAGCCAACATATCATCGTTGGTTTTCCAATAATAATCACCGGTGAATGTTAAGCGGTTTTTGAACAGACCTAGATCAACACCGACATTGGTAGACGTTACGGTTTCCCATGTTACATCATTTGACACCATGTTACCCTGGTAATAGATTGGGTTACTCATAATCTGACCACTGGAGATGGTTCCGATATAAGGATAATACATGCTATTCAACGCGGTACTATTCCCTAATTGTCCCCACGAAGCACGTAACTTTAAGTTTGAGATGACAGGCACTTTAAAGAATGGCTCTTCACTCACTCGCCATCCTCCCGAAACAGAAGGGAATAAACTCCAGCGATTGCCCGGAGCCAAGCGGGAGCTACCATCGTAACGTAACGTACCTTCCAGTAAATAACGGCCGGCATAATCATAGTTTATCCGTCCGAATAATGAAGCCATTTTCCAGGGCTGCACCGCATCGCTCACGACCGTATTAGTAGCTAAATCTTTAGCATAGTAATTCAAACTGAAGAAATCGTTACTCAAGAGATTGGAAGCAGAAACAGATATTTGATCCTTGTTATACTGCTCATATGATGCTCCGGCCAATGCATGAAAAGTATTTTTGTTCAGTTTCAGGTTGTAGTTAACCAAAAGTTCCAGTTTGTCCTGGTAATCGTTGTTCTTAGTTTTAGCCACTCCGTTCGGATTGTTGATTGGATAAGAGCGCTCAGCTCCATTTCTTGCATTTCCTTTACGGTATGGTTTATCGATTTCCTGACTCCAGAATCCGGATTTACGCGATGCATTTAAGTCGACTGTAAGACCCTTTACTAAATCCTTCAAATGTAAGTTCGCATTTCCTGTAAATGCTTTCCACCGGGCTTGAGAAAGACCGCCTTCTTTTTCTGCTTGTACCGCATTCATTTGCAAATCTGAACTATAAGGGCTTTGAGAATAAAAAGTATCCTCTTCCGGCAGATAAATTGCCTGACGTTGACGCGCTGTATACAGAGCCTGTAAGATCGTGGTTGCTCCCACTGGGTTTTCGTTGGTTACACTCTCTTCGTAAGATGTAATCAAATTAAAATCAAGATATTTACTCAATTCCGTACTCAGCGAAGAGCGTAAATTGGTTCTGTGATAGTCATCAGGCCCATATTTAAGCAACCCGTTCTTTGTATAATAACCTCCTGATACGTAGTACTTCGTTGCTCCTTGACCTCCACTTACTGTAACAGAATGACTTTGCTGAGTTGTATAGTCCTTTGTACCTTCATTCAACCAGTTGGTCGAAGCATAAAACTGGTTCCAACGTGTACCGTTTGGCAAGTAATTGAAGTTCGGATTACCGATCCACTCCATTTGTTCGGGGTTGAATTCGTCGGTGCCTCCGGAATTGACCTGTGCTACGTTCAGAATAACCTGTTCATCCCAGGACGGCATGCGTTTAGGCATATTGCCCGGAAGGTTAACACCAAAAGAGCCACTGTAGGTTACAGATAATTTTCCGGCTTTTCCTTTCTTAGTGGTGACAAGCATTACACCGGCAGCCGCACGAGCTCCATAGATAGAAGCAGCCGCTGCATCTTTTAGGACTGAAATCGTTTCGATGTCATCTGGATTCAATAATTTAAGATCGCCTTCCACGCCGTCAATCAGCACAAGCGCGCTTGCATCATTGGCTGATGAAAACCCACGAATACGCAATCCGTTAGCTTCATTCCCGGGACGCCCGCTGTTACGCAGCACTGTAATACCCGGCATTTGCCCCTGAAGTGCAGTAAGTGCGTCGGTAGTGGATCTGGATGCAATGTCTTTACCCGAAATAGCTTCAACGGCACCTGTCAGGTTTACCTTCTTTTGAACACCATAACCGACGACAACCACTTCGTCCAGTTTTTTTGTATCTTCAATCAACTTGATGCTGAGAGGAGCACTTCCTTTTGCCTCGACTTCCTGCTTAATGAAGCCGATATACGAGAGCACAAGGATCGCTCTGGGATTTGTTTTGATTGTGAACTGCCCGTTCATATCTGTAACCGTTCCAGTAGTAGTTCCCTTAATAACAACAGAAACACCTACAAGAGGTTCGCCGCCTGCATCACGGACAACCCCCTTGACGGAAGCTTCCTGAGCATAAATTGTGCCGAACAGACAGCACAACAACAGTAAGATTAGATTTTGTCTGATTTTCCTCATGTTTACAATTTTAAGTCATTAACTAACATTGGATCATTTCTCATAAATTAATTTCAATTGAAAAGTATTTATCACACATACCGTGTATTACTTTGGACTTAATCAACCTTGACGCACATATGGACGTCATCTGAAAAGGAAACTTATTCTGTCAATGAGAAAGGAATCTTGGCTACATGTTTGTACGGCATGCAGAAGGAAGGAACCAAAAGAGGCAGAATAGCAGTTACATAATTCCATCCGGAGAGTACAAGGTTTCTCATGAAAAAAGACATTCAGGTTGGCCAAATCAGAATGCTCCAGCAGGAGCAAATGGACGGACACATCTCACTGATTTCAGCGAGTGCCTGTTTCTAAATTTCCGGCTGCAAAAATAGAGGGAAGATGTGGAAGGGAAGGCATAATTACCCACGACAAAAACACGTATACCGGGTACAAAAAAACACAACAACAATACGACATTAAAATTTTACAACTTACAAAATCAACTATTTACAATTTATTTTAACACAACAAACACCCACACGAACATTCTGACTATTTCGTATCCGGCAAAAAGTAACTATAAGAGATTTTTCAGACTAAGCATTACGAGATGAGACCGTAAAAGAAGAAAAACGGACATGAAACGTGCAACAATCTTGCGTTGACACCAACAAAAAATGCCACCTGATAACAGCGGCATTTTTTATTACTAAATAAACAATAACTTACAGCTTACTTAAGAAGTCACGCAGATTTTCGTCCCTTTCCATCCCAAATTTTTTTCTCAATCTGTAGCGAACGGTCTCCACGCTACGAGGCGAAATATTGAGCAAAGAGGCAATTTCCTTCGAAAGCAGATCCATTTTCAGATATACACACATTTTCCGTTCGCTGTAGGTAAGTTCGGGATACTGATCCGTCAATTTCTGCAGAAACCCGTTGTTGACATAATCGAAATTCTGTTCAAACTTCTTCCAGTCCTCGTCGTGCTGCATATTTTGATCAATCTTACCAGAGAGAGCTAAGAGGCGTTTCTTCATATGAACGTTTTCCTGTTCTGGTATTGCCGTAGATATTTTTAGCAAGTCGCTTTTCAGATCCTGTAGCATTTCGTTTTTGCTCACAAAATTGAGCATAACATTAGACAACTCACGACTTTTATGCATTAAATCACTTTCCAACTGTTCGCTTTTCAAGTTAATAATCTCTTTTTCCCGCTCCATTTCCAGTCTGCGAAATTCCTCTTCACGAGCTGCAAGTTCTGCCTGTTGCCGCGCTTCAATTTGCCGGCTATGACGCCGTATTCTTCTTTTATCAAGAGTAACCAAATATCTGCCTGCAACATAAAGCAGTATCAAATAAATAATATAAGCCCACCACGAACGATACCAGGGAGGCCTGACCCTGAAAACAAACTCATCAACAGCAATCTGACCGTTAGCTGTGCGGGCTTTCACCTTAAATGTATATTCGCCCTCGTGCAAAGCGGTATATTCTTTCGTCGTTCCATGACTCCAGGGCGACCAGTCATCATAACCTTCGAGCTTATACGAATACTCTACTCCCGAACTAAGCAAATAATCGACCACTCCAAACTCAAACCGGAGAGAATTGTATCTATACGAAATTTTTGGCATCATCTTTTCGGCGCCAAAAGAGGCTGAATAAAGAAGAGAATCATAACGCGATAACACTACACGGTTGACTTTCAGAAAGAGGTTTGCCTGAGCAGACTGTTTCTTTTGAAATTGTGCCATATAAAACCCTTTTTCACTGGCAATCAGCGCGGACAGACCAGACAACGGATAAACCATTTCATAGCCCTCCTTCAGTTCCAGCCCTCCTTTTATATTGTCGCAAAGCCGACCCTGAGGAGTGTATAGATTCAGCTGACTTTCAGACAGAGTCCACACATTGCCAAACGATTCAGCCAACCGCTTGATGCCCGGTTGAAAGTATTTATTGAAGCTTCCTACACCATTATCCGGCTCCATTCTATCACGTTTCCCATTGTAACGATAAACGCCGTTTGGAGTTATAAATAGAATTTTCCCTCCAATTTTTTCAATTCCCACTTTCTGGTTCGACGGCAGGCCTTCGTTAAATCCGTAGCTTTTAACACGTAGAAGTGTCACGCCATCGGCAGCCAGTTGCAATCTTATTATTCCTTTCTGGTCATGACTAACCCAGACTCCATACCGATCTTCTTCAAAGAATTTAGTCGATTCGTAAAATCCCTTGATACGGCTCAGTTTGGTCCAATGCCCATCTTGTTTCCACAACACAAACATGCCACTGTAACAACCTATCAACACGCGATCCGACTTTTCCGAAAGTTTACACGACCAGGCACCTCCCGTATCGAAACTACTTTCAATATGGTCTCCATTAAGAATAAACACTCCTTTGTCATGAGAGCAAAATATTTTATTTTCAATCACATTCAGATCCCACACCTGCCCGTTAAGACTGCTTATAGAATTGAGTTTTAGCGAATATGGTGAAACAGCAATCGGCCATGAGGTATAATAAAGACCTTCGTTAGTCCCCAGATAAACATGATTTCCAAGCAGTTTGGCCGTATATCCAACTCCGTAAAAATTAGGCGAAGAATACAAGGTTGAAAGTGCACCACTCAATCGCAACGTACTGATTCCCCGATTGAGCCCCATCCACAGATTTTCGGACATATCAAAACTCATGCTCAATACGGTATTGTCCTGCAAGCCGTTATTCATATTTGAAAAAGTAACGGCTTTACCTTGCCGGTTAAGAATAGCAACACCATTACGGATAGTCCCGATCGCTATAAAACCAGGTGAGACGGCACAACAAAATAGTTCGTTCTCACGGATAAAAGCGTCAATTTCTGTATTAAACTTCTTAAGCGAATCGTTTTCATAAATAAACAGTCCGTCGTTAGAGGTGGCAATCAAAAGCTGATTTGCAGACAACGGAATCAACGAACGAATCCGTTTTCCAACAAGCTGTTCACAGTTTTTGGCCATACTAAAGCGGTTCCCCAACAACATAAACAACCCTTTTTTAGTCCCGGTGTAAATTACTCCATTGAACAAGACCGAGCAATCGAGTTTCATTCCGGCATCAATGTAACTCACAGCATTTCCGGTTTGTTTAATCAACACTCCGTCAGTCTGGTAATAAATTACCTGATCCGACTGAAAAATATTCCACACGTTTCCAAAAGAACCCTTTTGCCGAATTACATTTCTGGAAATGGAGTGATATTGCTGTCGTCCCGACTTATCGGCTTCAAAGTATCCGAACTCGGCAATACCGCCCACATAGAGTCGCTTGCCGGGCACCATCATCATACTTCTCACATTATCGTTCGGCACCACATAACGGTTCCAGCTCTGCCCGTTATATTCCAGCAGGCCCTTGTTATTAGCCACATAGATCCAGCCATTTACACCCTGTCTGATTTGCCAGCTCTGCGAACCTGCCTTATACTGTTGTCGTGTAAAATTGGTTACCGGATAGCTCCATTGGGGGAAAAGAGAAAATGGAATAACTAACAAAAAAAGAGATAGTATGATGTGCTTTTTCATGTTTCTGACTCAAGATTGACTCAACAATTGTAAAATTATTTTCCTGAAAACTGAAAATCAATCGATTTCACTCTCAAGACAAGGGTGCAAAGATAATAAATTTACAACGAGGTGGCGATGTCGCGTGGACGACACGAAAACAAAAAAAGGTTTGATTAGCGGGCGTTTTTATTCCCATAATAACACAAAACAAACTTAATTTTTGCCTGTTTTAGATAATTTATGCAGTCTCAAATCACTTTTCACCCCACTGCAAAGCTCTTTCTATTTTACTATACGTCAGTTAATAACAGCATTTTCGTTCCTTTTGAAAAGAATACAAGTTAAAAGCATGCAAAAAGCTTTGAAGTTTCATATTTTTTGTATCTTTGTAAACTATTTTCTTATATCATATGGAAAAAATAGACAACCTAGATCGCAAAATATTAGAAATCATCACGCAAAATGCACGGACTCCATTCAAGGATGTAGCCGAAGAATGTGATGTTTCGCGCGCAGCCATTCACCAACGTGTGCAAAGGCTGATAGATATGAAAGTAATAACCGGTTCCGGATATTATGTTGATCCCCGAGCACTTGGTTATAGCATGTGTACCTATATCGGAATTACTCTCGAAAAAGGTTCCATGTACAAAGAGGTGGTGCCAAAATTAGAGACAATTCCTGAAATTGTAGAATGCACCTACACCCTCGGACCGTACTCGCTTCTTATAAAAATGTATGCAAAAAATCCCGAACATCTTCTTGAATTGCTCAACGGACGCATTCAGGAAATCGACGGCATTGTTGCTACCGAAACTCTCACGGTACTGGATCAGCGCATACTGCGCCAAATCCCGATATTAACCGAAGAGTAACTTTTGACGACGCAAATTACAACCCTGTCTGACTTAGTCCGGCAGGGTTGTTCGTTTTAAATGCAATTGGAAACGTTTGCAGAGGCGCTCATCGCTTTTCAATCAGGACAACAATCTAAATAGCTCAAATTGTTCTATATTTGACCCCTATCAATTTTCCAACATTACCTAATCTATGTACAAATCCATTTTTGTTGTCTGCCTACTTGCAATCTCAACAACCATTCTGAATGCACAAATTGAACGCGTCGAACCTGCCTTTTGGTGGGTTGGAATGAAAAATCCAAAACTACAACTGCTGATTCACGGAAAAGATATTTCCAAAAATCAGGTTTCGATCAGTTATCCCGGAGTTAAAATCATCAAAGTCAACAAGGTTGAAAACCCCAATTACCTTTTTGTTGATCTGACCATCGACTCTAAAACAGCCAAAGCCGGCAAATTGAATATTAGTTTGAAACAAAACGGAAGAACAGAAGCGACTTACACGTACGAACTAAAAAAACGCAAAGCCGGCTCGGCAAACCGACAGGGCTTCACCTCTTCCGATGTGGTTTACCTACTGATGCCCGACCGTTTTGCCAATGGAGATCCTACTAACGACAATGTGGCTTCTCAACCAGAAAAAGCCAACCGCACCATCGACTACGGTCGCCATGGCGGAGACATCAAAGGCATTGAGGATCATCTTGACTACATCAAACAACTGGGTGCAACTGCCATCTGGAGCACGCCGTTACTTGAAAACAATTATACACAATACACGTATCACGGTTATGCCATCAGCGACTTTTACAAAATTGACCCGCGTTACGGAAGCAACGACGATTTTGCAAAGCTGGTAGCCGCAGGGCATCAGAAAGGTCTGAAAACCATTATGGACATGGTCTCTAACCATGGTGGAATCGGAGCCTGGTGGATGAAAGACCTGCCGATGACAGACTGGATTCATCAGTGGCCGACATTTACGCGAAGCAACCACAAAGCAATCACAACCAAAGACATACACACCGCACAATGCGATCTGAAATTGGATCAGGAAGGATGGTTCGACACCACCATGCCCGACATGAACCAAAACAACCCCTATTTTTGGACCTATTATATTCAGAATAATATCTGGTGGATCGAATTTGCCGATTTGGACGGCATTCGTATGGATACGTATCCTTACAACGACCGCAACGCCATGGCAAAATGGGCAAAAGCTATTCTCGAAGAATACCCCCATTTCAACCTTGTGGGCGAAACATGGCAACACAGTTCGGAAGACATTGCCTTTTGGCAGAAAGATGCAGTAAACTCTCTACACTACAATTCTTATTTGCCTACTCCAATGGATTTCGTAATGAATGACGCTCTTTCAACCTGTTTCAATGAACAAGGCAATGGATGGAATGAACAAGGGATGAATAAACTATACAATACCATTGCAAAAGATTACCTTTTCGCCAATCCGAATAACCTCTTCATTTTTGCCGAGAACCACGACACGCAACGCTACAACAACACCTTGAAAGGCGATCTTGATAAATATAAGATGGCAATGTCGTTTTTAATGACTACAAGAGGAATTCCCCAAATATATTATGGCACAGAAATAGGAATGACCGGCGACAAAAATAAAGGTGACGGCGATATCCGTCGTGATTTTCCCGGAGGATGGGCAGGTGACAGTATCAATGCTTTTATTCCACAGGGAAGAACTCAATTCCAGAAAAGCTACTATGATTTCACATCAAAGTTGCTCAACTGGCGCAAAAGCAAGGAGGTAATTCATACCGGAAAACTGTTGCATTATGTTCCTGAAAACGATATTTATGTCTATTTCCGCTATAACGACAAAGAAACCATTATGGTTATTCTCAACAACAACGACAACGAACAAAACCTCAAAACAGATCGGTTTGTTGAAGGAATTAAAAGCCACCAAGAAGGAACAGACGTGATTACCGGAACAAAATATCTTTTGGCCAACACAATCACCCTCCCCAAAAAGTCAGCTTTAATATTGGAACTAAAATAACAGCAAAACAAACTCGTAAATAAGAAAGCAGGAACCGGTTTCGGTTTCTGCTTTTTGTTTATACGCCTCAACACTTTTACCTCACTCCAATCCGGACTCATCCATTTCTTTCGTTATTTTTTCCTCCTAACTACCTATCTCTCATCCGAAAACAAAACAACAGACACGCTAGCACACAAAAAACAATAACAAGGGCTTCCCTTGTGAAAAACCTAAGTACTTAACAAACAGATTAATAAACACAACAAACAATAAATCAAGCATATAATTGAACAATAAAAATATTTTTTCAAACATAAACCCCTCATTATGAAATAAAATATCTATATTTCGCTCGATTTATTTAACAAAATATATCTTGATAAAATAGTTTTGGTAGGGATGTTTATCTTAACACACCGACCAAAAAGGGATCAGAAAAACACACTTTTCATCTTCTTCTGTAAATACACAGACGATAGATTGTTCGCGTTCAATTACTAACCTTAAAGTTGATGAAACCAATTCTTGTGCTTATCATTTTTATTATAAGCATGAAAGCCCCTTTCATGCAGGCTCAGCAAATCACCTTAGCCGAACAAAAGAACGATTTGGTTCCTATTGATACCTTAGCCCGAAGAATTGAGGCGAACCACCACATCAAACTTTACTTCAATCCGCAGTGGTTTGCCGCCAAAAAATTCCGCGAGTCAATTGCAAGCCGCCCTCTCGATGAATGCCTTACCATCATCAAACGAATCTCCGAATTGGATTGCATACGGTTAAATTCTGACATTTACGCATTCGCACCTCCAAGGTTAAAAAATTATTCCAACAAAAAAGACTTAAATGGAGTCTTAATTATTGGAGACAAAAGCAAGAACGAAACTCCGACTCTGGCACAACTAAAAGGAAAAATTCTGAATGCTAAAACCGGAGCTCCATTATCAGGCGCAAAACTCTCCATCGACAAAATCAATCTGAGCTGGACAGCCGACAAAAACGGATCTTACAAAGCAACCATTCCGCCGGGCGAATATGACATCCGCCTGTATTATCCGGGGCTGAAAGAAGAAATCCGTATGATTCGAGTCAACGGTAGCGGCATTGTTGATTTTGAGATGGCAGAAAGCTCCATTCTTCTAAAGGAAGTGCTCGTTATGGGCACCGCCATGGATCAGAATGTCAATCGTGCGCAAATGAGCACACTCAAACTTACATCCAAAGTAATAAAAGAACTTCCTCTAACTTTGGGAGAACGAGATATTATTAAAAACATGACACTACTGCCCGGAGTACAGTCGACAGGTGAATTTGGTACTGGCTTTTTTGTACGGGGCGGAGGGTCTGATCAAAACCTGATTCTGTTGGAAGATGTTCCGTTATTCAATTCGGCTCACGTTTTCGGGATGAATTCGGCCATCAACTCCGATGGCATCAACAGTGTTTCCTTAATGAAAGGAGGAATTCCCGCCAAGTACGGAGAAAGAGCATCTTCGGTAATGGATGTACGCTTCAACAACAATGGAGAAAAGCCTTCCTTGCGAGCCGGCATCGGGCTTCTTGATTCTCGCATGAATTACGAAACGCCCCTCTTCAACAAAAAAGTTTACTGGCAAATCAGTGGCCGGTCATCTTACTCCGACTGGTTACTTCACGCCATGCCCGATGAAGACCTAAAACAAAGTTCGGCAAGGTTCTACGACATCAATTCTCTCGTCAGCATAGCCATAACACCCAAGGACCACCTTTCCGTTTTTGGCTATTACAGCAACGACCATTTCGGCTTTACGAAACAAAACCCTTACCAATACGACAATACGCTCGCCTCAATTAAATATAAACACATTGTGAACGACAAAATCAATGCGAGTATCGTCATAGGGATGAGTCGTTATCAAAACAACCAAAACGAAAGAGACACATTGCAAAAAACAACCGCCTATAAGTTCAAGTCGTCCGTCCAATATTACACGACGAAAACGAATGTTGGCTGGAGACCCAATGACACACACTCACTCGAAGGCGGCATCAATGCCACCCTTTACAAAATTCACCCGGGCTATTTGAGCCCTTACGATTCACTGTCGACTGTTCAAGCTAAAAAAATCAATTCGGAACAAGGCATCGAAGTAGCATCGTATCTATCTGACAGTTGGACGATTTCTCCAAAAATCAGTGCCGATTTGGGGTTGCGATTTACTCAATATGCCAACCTAGGTCCGAGCGAGGTTTTGATATTCAAACCCGACGCTGCTTCCACGCAGGAAAATATCATTAACACCCGATCTTATGGCAACCATTCCATTGTCAAATGGTATTCAAGCCTTGAGCCCCGCTTGTCGGTTCGTTATTTAATTGGAAAGTCAAGCTCCATAAAAGCAAGTTACAATCGCATCAGCCAATTTATAAACCTCATTTCAAACACATCGGTAATGTCGCCTTCGGATGTGTACAAACTAAGCAGCCCCAACATCAAACCACTCGTTTGCAATCAGATAGCGCTGGGCTATTTCAGCAACTTCATGAACAACAGCATCGAGACATCCATAGAAGTATACTATAAAAAACTGGACAACTTAATCGACTATCGCAATGGAGCCACCATCTTCATGAACAACCAGTTAGAAGCTGACTTATTACAAGCATCCGGGCATAATTACGGAGCAGAACTGTTTGTCAAAAAAAACACCGGGAGTCTAACAGGATGGATCAGTTACACCTATTCTCGCTCACTTCGCCATACCAACAGCCCATATGCTACCGATCAAATCAACTCAAACAAATACTATTCCTCTACGTTTGATATACCACACAATCTGGTCGTTACAGGCAATTATCATCTAACCCGCCGCTGGTGGCTTTCCGGCACATTTACCTATCGAACGGGGCAACCGGCCACATTGCCGGAGTACAAATATATATTTCAAGGCAACCAGTACCTCTACTATTCTGACAGGAACAAGTACAGGCTCGAAGATTACCACCGTTTAGATATTGCCATTACACATGAAGAAAATCTGAGATTGAAACGGGTTTTCAAAGGAAGCTGGACGCTTTCCATCATTAATGTATATGCACAAAAGAATCCTTATTCTACCTATTACAAGAATTCATCCAAGATTTCGCAGGCATTCAATCTGTATGAACTCTTTATCATTTCAAAACCGATTCCCACATTAACCTTTAATTTCTCATTTTAACACTATGTCTCGCTACTTCAATTTATCCATATTGGCATTGTTGATACTTTGCACTACAGGTTGTTCGGAAGTTTACTACCCCAAAGTTATTTCCGACAACGAGCTATTGGTAGTAGACGGACTCATTACCAATGCAAGCGGGCCATTCGTAATAAAACTGAGTAAGGCGGTAAAATACGGTTCAGGTTCCGTTTCTTCCCCCGATCCTGTATCTAATGCCAAACTTACTATTTTTGACAACAATGGATCATATCCACTGCAAGAAACATCACAGGGAGAATATACCACGCCGCCATCTTTTGTGACCAAAATCGGAAACAGTTATAAACTACAAATTCAAACAGAGGATGGTTATATGTATGAATCAGACCCTCAACAACTTCCAGCCCCTCAGTCATACGACAGCATCAAATCCTATTATACTACTGAAAAAATTCTGGATTCAGACAAATCGTTGCTGACACTAACGGGGGCTGACGTTCGGATTGACCTGTTAAATTCTTCTTCTGATAAAATCAAGTGCAGATTTACAACAAACTTAACAGTTCAATACAGATATTCTATACCTCCGGTTACCCCATATGGTTCTATAGACGCAACCGACATCAGCTACTGCACCGGATATTTATGTCATGGATGGGCAACAAATTTATCCATCGAAAACAATGTAAATATCACGGATGAGATTTCTACGAGCGCAAACAACAGTATATCAAATCATAAAATCGGATTTATCCCATTTTCGATTGCCGGATATCAGGCCGATCAAGATCTCAAATTTGTTCCCAGTGTGGCATATTTATATTTTTATTTAAAGATTAACCAATACACATTAAATGACGCAACCTATGCTTTTTACAAAGCAGCCAAAGGACAACTCAATGCTTCCGGCAAAATATTTGATCCAATTGCATCACAACTATATAGCAACATAAAATGCACAAATAATCCTTCAAAAACGGTATTGGGATTCTTTGAAGCCTCATCAGTAGTCAACACAGCCTTCTTCATACGACAAGGGGATAATTCTGTACTAATTAACAAAGTACCTACTGTTAAAATACCACCAAACACTCTTGTTGAAAATAAATATTGGGCATGCGAAAGCCTGCCACCAAAGGACTTCTACTTAGGAAACCTTCCTTATCCATCCTGGTGGGGACATGGGGTATTATAAAACATGAGTTCCATATGACCATTATACAACAAGCTATTTGCAAATGAAATATCTTCTTTCAATCATATTTGTTCATTGCATTTTATACAGCGCCTTTGCTCAGAATTTCCCCATAGAGAAACTCGCTTTGCAAACCGACAGGGAAACTTATGTTACAGGCGAGCCGGTCTTATTCAAGCTGGACGTTCTGGATGCCGCCACCCACCGTCCTTCCTCTATAAGTAAGATTGGGTACATTGTGCTTAGAAACGCCAACTCGACAACTATCCGACAACTCCGAATCCGCATCGACGACGGCGCAGCCAACGGTAATATTTCGTTGCCCGACACCTTGAGCTCCGGTTTATACCAAATTGTAGCGTTTACAAACCTACTACGCAATTACGGCGAAAAATTCTATTTCAAAAAACAATTAACCATTATCAACCAATCGGATACAAACTTTGATTTTTATAAAAATAAATCCAAACCGACCAGTGAGCAATCAGCAAATACGGATAGCCCGTTAAGCATTGAATGCGATTCTACCCACTACAAGCCCTGCCAGAGAATAGCCGTCAAATTGCATTCGGTATCATCCGGAGCCAATGTTGCCGTTTCTGTTTTTGAAAGCAACAGTCAATACACCTGCAAACCGGCCGAACCCGCTAATAATTTTGACCATAAACTCATTACAACTTACGCATATTTGCCCGAGACAAAAGGAAATATCCTAAAAGGAGAAGTCCTTGATGCAACCAGTCAGCAAAAAATCAAAAACGCTGTCGTATTATTATCCCGTATCGACACAGTTCCGAATCTAAAATACGCTATTACAGATTCCGAAGGAAAATTTCGCATGTTTTTAAGCAATTATTACGATGGGAAAGATCTGTTTCTAACCATAAAAGATGTCCCCAAAAATGCAAACTGGAAAATCAAAATTGAAGACAAATTTGCTTTGAATCAGAAATTCACACCATCTCCCCTTGCTGGCATCGACACTGCTTTTTTTACTAAGAGTCAAAACGTTGTCTACATCAATAAATCATACGAAATAGATCCACACAAACAAGAAAAAGCAAATGAGGTAAAACCAGCTCCTGCCCCACGGTTTTATTTCGGATCCGCAACTACCATTTATCCGGCAGACTTTACCCCTCTGGATAATTTTTCGGAAATTGTAACCGAGCTGGTTCCCCTACTTTATATCAGAAAGCAGGGAGACAAAAAATGGCTGGATATTTTAGGCGCAGCAAGCAATCAATTCGAAAACAAAGGTGCCGCCCTATTTCTGGATGGCGTTTATGTCGATGATATAAATAAAATCTTAGACTTCGGATCGGATATTATCAAAAAAATAGACGTTCTCTATAAAGAAAGGTGCTTTGGAGATTTAGTTTTTCAGGGAATGGTAGCCATTAGCGGGAAAGAAAATCTCATTCGGACACTCACTCCCGCCAGTTACTCGTTACGAATTATGAATCCGGCAATCGCCAATAATTATTTTTTATCGGCCAATGCAGATCCTGCAACAGCAAACAAAAACAAACCGTTTGTAACACAACTGCTTTATTGGAATCCCAACATTTTCATTTTCGACAAGAAAGATACTGAAATTGTATTTTTTACTTCCGAAAACAAAGGAACTTACACCATTAAAGCGGAAGGATTTACACAAAACGGAGAACCCGTATGTACCAGCACAAAAATTGAAGTAAAATAATGCATTTATGACACAAAAGAAAATTCTGATTCTCCTCTTTATGGCATGCTGGAACCTCGTCGTTTTCTCGCAAAACCATAGTCAGTTGGATTCGCTTTATACCCCAAAACTGACCGGAGACATCTTTGTGGAAAAGAAATACGAAGGCTCTCCGTTCGTTACACCAGAATGGACCAAGAGTAGCATCGTGCTCAACACGGGAGATACGATTATTGGCGAGAAAATAAAATATAATGGTTATTTAGATGAAGTTATCTGGCTTAACCCAAGCAACTTCAAAAGATTCAAGTTAGACAAAGCAAACATTGCCGAATTCTGGATACAACCTGAAGGTGATCAATCAATACATTACAAACAAATATTCGTACCAATAGCATCTGACAATCAGAAAATATTTCTGGAAACAACCTATGAGGGAAATCTGGCTTTATATATTTATCGCAAAATTAAGCGTACAGGAATGGTAATTAAGAGAGATAATGACATCCTGTATGAACTCGAGATATTGACACCAAAAGATATTTATTTTTTCAAACTGCCGGATGGCAGATGGATGGAGATGCACAAATTACGCATGCGATATTTCTTAAAGTATTTTCCGGAACACAAAAAAGCAATCGTTCAATTAGCTAAAAAAAATCATTTGGATTTTAGCTCCGAGGATCAGTGTATTGAATTGACCCACTTAATAGACCAAGAAATTTTGACAACAAACAAATAAGCCCGAATCGTCCACCCAGCTTAATTGACATATTATACTAACTGACAAAAAACAGTGCATTAAAACACTCAGTTATTTGCAAAATCAATCCGACCGGGCATTTCCGTCCCGTTGTCTGCAAAATTTCATGTAACTTTGCAAAGTGAATTAAAAATCTATTCCACACTTACTTTCATTTCTGTTGATTAGCTATGTTGATGATGAATAAAAAGCTCTTATTTTCACTCTTATTTTGCTGCGTTACAACCGGACTTCTGCTTGCGAACAAATCCGAATTCACGAAGGCGGAACACTATTTCAATCATGGAGAATATTCCGAATTGAAACACTTTTCTGATTCTATACGACGCGCAAACCCGACTAACGAAGACGCTAGTAAAATTGACTCTTTGTGCGAAATTGCCTCCCGCATACAACTGGACTTCAGCCTATCCGAGCCAAAAACCGAAGCGCAAATCAGAACTAAAATCGGCAATTTCACCCTGAACGACAAAAAGCTTTGGGAGGAAAACAATTGGCTGGAATGCAAAATCATAGATGGGCAGAAACGTTACTTCAACCGCGCTGTCAGCAATCTGAAATTACGACTTAACCAATACAACGACAGTGCAAATCACCGACCCGCTCCTATTGATTCGCTTACTGCATTCAGACTGAGACACACGGCTCATGCCATAGCACAAACCACACAACCGGGATCACTTTCGTCTCCGGTTCATTACACACTTACATACACCGTCTCTGTCAAACCCGATGTTGTCCCTGCCGGAGAAACATTACGTTGCTGGCTGCCTTTTCCAAAAGAAAACCGAACCCGTCAAAGCAATGTACTGTTGCTCGAAGCTTCGAAAAAAGATTACAAAATAGCCCCCGATTCGTGCGGGCATCGCTCCATCTATATGGAAAAGAAAGCAGTCGCCAATAAACCCACTGAATTTAGAATCAAAGTATCTTACACCGGATCTGCCCAATATTTTGACTTAAACAAAACCCGAATTGCTCCCTACAAAAAGAAATCGGAGTTATACAAAAAATACACTGAACAACAAGGAAAGCACATTCTTTTCACCGCTCATATCAAATCTTTGGCCGACAAGATTGTAGGCAAAGAAAAACGCCCAGAAAAGATTGTACAGAAATTGTATGAATGGATTGATGGACATATCATTTGGTCTGGCGCGCTGGAATATTCCACCATGGACAACATTCCCGAATATGTGCTCGAACATCGCCGCGGTGATTGTGGCATGCAAACGCTTTTATTCATGACAATGGCGCGTTACAAAGGCATTCCTGTGAAATGGCAAAGCGGGTGGATGTTGCATCCCAACGAAGTAAATCTGCATGATTGGTGTGAAGTTTATTACGAAGGAGTAGGATGGGTGCCTCTCGACATGTCGTTTGGATTACAACCCAGCCACAATCACTCGGTGCGCTACTTCTATATGAGTGGCATGGATGCTTACAGATTGATTGTCAACGATGAAATTAGTGCGCCTTTCAATCCAGGAAAGAAATTCATGAGAAGTGAGCCTGTCGATTTCCAGAGAGGAGAAGTCGAATGGAATGGTGGAAATCTTTATTTCGACAAGTGGGACTATCACATGGACGTCGATTATCAATAACAGAAAAAGCCGGAACATGATTTTTCATGCATTCCGGCTTATTTTTTATATCATATCAGAACCGCTATGGTTTTTTCAGTTTTTTGTCCTCCTGAACAGTAGCAAATATTGAGAATACGGTAAAAATTGCAACGGCAGAAGCAGCTCCGACTATTAAATTCAACTTATCTTCCGGCTTATCCAATGGAAGAACAAAAAAGATTATCAACGCACAGATGCCTAAGATACCAAAGGCAAGTGCGATCTTCGATATAATTTTCCCTTTGACCGTTTTCATTTTCTCTGATTTTAGGTGTTAGTAAATTGCTCATTCCATATCGGCTATAGCCTGTCTCATCAGCAAAGCATAAAGCTTGTATATCCTACAATATGCCATTAACGGACATTGTTGTTTATCAATCAGAACACTACAAATATAAAGTGAAAAAATGCATTTGATTCAACTGTGCAGGAAAATTCAGCAGAACTTTTCAACAATATAAATCCGCACAAAAAAAGCGACAAATTCGCATGCTCAGAATTTGTCGCTTCAGTATATTTCTTTTTAAGTTACCTACCGGGAATTGGCTTCTTTGGTCCAATAGGCTGTTTTTCCCAGCCCCATCCAGGATGAACCGATAAATCCTCTGATTTTTAACTTAGAAGCGTTCTCAAATTTCATAAAACAGTTATACGTTTTCCCGTTTGCCGGGTTGTAGATCGATCCTTCGCTCCATTCGTCCTTCGAAGCATTATACACAAAGTTCTTCAACATCTGAAGTCCCAAAATTGGCTTGGTTTGCAATTGCTTATCCGGATTTTTAGCATCCAGCTTCGGCTTTCCATTATCTGTCGGAACTTTCAACCAAACTATCTGTCCGTAATATTTTCCATTAGCTGCTTTGAATATCTGCACCTGCGATTTTTCTTTGCCTGTTTCGTCATCGTACGTAAGGTAATACCCAACAATCCGATCTGCTTTCGATTGTGCCAACATTGAAGAAGACAGAGACAGAAACAAGACAAACGCTGTAATATATAGTTTACTCATATTCAATATTTTATTTTTTATTTCGACACAAAGATACAATTATTTATGAATCATCGGCATAATCAGCAACAACAATGACAAACTGATAAGTATTCCCACTGTTATCCAGCCAATTGCGTTCACCACCGGTTTATTGGTATGCTCGCCCATAATTTTTTTCTTATTAACCAACAAAATCATGCAGATAAGGACAACCGGCAATAGTATCGCATTGATAACCTGCGACCAAAGGGAAATTCCGATCAACGGAGCATTTGGCCATAATATAATACCAGCAGCCAACACAAGAATGACGGTATAGAGCGTATAAAACTCCTGCGCTTCGTTCCACTTCTTATCGATACCAGCTTCAAAACCAAATGCTTCGCAAACATAAAATGCAGTAGCAAGCGGAAGAATTGTTGCCGAAAAGATAGATGCAATAAACAGACCGAAAGCAAACAGTTGAGAAGCAAATTCGCCTGCCAGAGGTTTCAAAGCCATAGCCGCATCTTTTGCCTCGTTAATCACCACATTGTTGACATGCAGCGTAGATGCACAAGCCACAATAATAAAGAAAGCCACCACCACCGTTGCAATACAACCGATAACGATATCGGCAAGCACGTATTTATACTGTGTAATTTTCAGCCCTTTTTCGATTACGGTAGACTGCATATAAAACTGCATCCAGGGAGCAATGGTAGTACCAACAATACCCAACACCATGGTAAGTGTCTGGTTATCCGCTTTCATCTCCGGGTGAGCTATAGAGTGACCGATGGTTCCCCAATGCGGATGACCCAAAATTGCCGAAACCACATAGGTTAACAGAGAGACACTAAAAATCAGGAAAATCCGTTCGGCAATGGTGTAGGTGCCTTTCACCACCAGTATCCAGACAATAGCAGCCACCAGCGGTACCGAAATATATTTACTTACACCGAACACTTCAAGACTACCTGCCACACCGGCAAATTCGGTGGTAGTATTACCAATATCAGCCAGTAATAATCCCATAAAAATAAAGAAGGTAATTTTCACACCGGCATTTTCGCGAATCAGCGTAGCTAATCCTTTACCCGTAACGATTCCCATGCGGGCATTCATCTCCTGAATGACCACCAGGACTATGAAGGACGGAATCAGCGTCCACAGCAGATTATAACCATACACAGCACCGGCAACCGAATAAGTGGTGATGCCACCCGCATCGTTATCGACACTGCCGGTAATCAATCCCGGCCCCAGGACTGCCAAAAACAATCCTATCTTTTTGTATAAGTTCTGATTATATTTTTTGAAAACCATGAGTCTAATTTGAAAATAAATAAGCAGTTCAATTAGCACATTGGCATATTGACTAATTTTAGCTTCGCTGATCGTCGATTCAAATTGAGTTTACGTTGTTCTCCGTTTACCGAGCAAGTCGTCGATAATATCATCGACCACCACCATTCCTTCCAGTTCGTTATTATCGTTGGTAACAGGAACGGCCAGCAGGTTGTACTTGGACACCAGCTCCGAAAGAGAATCGAGCTTGTCGTAGTCGTTGACGCAATTCAGATTATCATCCATCACATCTTCCAACGGGGTTGTCGGATCGGAGATGAGCAAATCACGCATGGTAATCGTACCCACCAGTTCGTTATTCTTATCCAACACAAAGAGTCCATAAAGCGACTCCATATCAGGCTCTTCTTTACGAATAAAATCGAGCACTTCCGCTATTGTTTGATCTTCGGTGAAGGTGAGTACATCCGTGGTCATAATACTACCCACGGTACTATCAGGATATTCGAGCAAATCGCGCACCTCTTCGGAAGCCTCAGGCTCCATCTCATGCAGCAACTGTTCTGCTTTTTCGTCTTCCAGATAATCCATCAGGTCGGCAGCTTCGTTAGCCGGCATCTTTTCGAGTACATCGGCAGCTTTTTCGACCGGAAGGCTTTCGATGATATGAATCTGTTCCTTCACCTCGAGTTCTTCCAATACATCGGCAGCCTGTTCTTCGTCCAAAGACGAGAAAAGAGTAGTTTTGGAGGAACGACTCAAATCCTCAATAATATCGGCAAGGTCGGAAGGGTGAAGCGTATTGAGCTTGGAACGCGATTTCGAAAGCTGAATACTGAGAGTACTCAAATCAATAGCTTCCACATCGTCCCACAAAATAAACTTGGAAGGAATACGTCCGTTGAAAGGTAGCAAAATATACTTGATTACCTGATCAATGCCGATACGGCGAAGCAAACCTTCGGTTCCCACATCCACAGCAACAACAAAAACGCCTGCCGCAATGGCTACCATACGGATATCATTGACCCGAACCAGTTTACGGCCGGTAATATCCACAATTTGCTTATCAAGAATGCTGTCTTTCAGCAAAATTGCATCCGACAGATGATCGGATTGCACGTAAATCATTGACTGACATTGTACCTTGTAGCGTATTCCGAACTTTACAATTTGCAGATCGTTGAGAATAGCATCTTTCTTTTTGCCATCCACTTTCACGGCAAACCCAACTACCTGAGGGCGTTGTGATTCGTCGCTTTCGGGATCAACAACCGGAACGCGTACATATACGTCAGTGATTTTGCCCAGAATATTTTCACGGGCATCAAAAATTGGACAGCCTATCAAGCGGCTGAGATAAAATGTAGTTAAAGAAGTCATGAAAACCCTCCTTCTTTGTGCGGTGTCGAAGGAAGGCATGAACCGGCCTTCCCGCTAATCGCAGGTTAATACTTTTGTACTATTCGCCGGACCATCATCCATAATTGGTGAGTTTTAAAATTTCGTTGCAAAGGTAATTCTTTTTCTTTCAGAAGGTTTCCTGTTTTGTTTTTTTGTGACATTGCAGATCAACAATTTTTCCTGCTATTTTTCAGCATGTTACAAACACAAGACAAAATTCCTCAACATTAACAAAATAGCAAATTGGTATTTTACATACAAATACAAAAGAAAAAAATCCATCGGGAACACGACTTTATGGTCATCCCGATGGATTTTTTCTTTCAAATTGACAGCTATTCTATTTTACAACATTTCTGCTATCGTTTTTCCTTGTTTAATACGATCGGCCATACCGATACCATTACGGAGGTTCCCAGCCAGAATGAGACCCGGGTACTGTGCTTCGAGTTGTTCGATTGCCTCAAAACGTTCCTTGCTATCGGCCCGATATTGCGGAATAGCATGGGCGTGACGCATAATTTTGAAAAGATCGGGATTAAAATCGTCGAGTTCCAGCAAATCTTTGGCTTCACGTGCCACTAGTTCGCGAATCGCACTATCGTCCAGATCGCACAACTCCTGACGGCGTACGCCTCCAATAAAGATGGTAACCAATGCTCCATCTTTCGGCGCACGGTTTTCAAACAATGTTGACATGAACATAATACCAAGGATGTCGCGTTTTTCGCGGAACGGGATCAACGCCCCAAAGGCATCAAGCGGACGACCTTTCCATTGTTTGAACCCAAGCGCCACTTCAACAACCCGTGTATAATGAAGATTCTTAATTTTGTCGACCTGCGAAGTTGGTAAAAACGGGAAAAGTTCCGGCAGAGCATAAGCACCAGCGGTACTAACTATCTGTTTTGCCTGAATTTCAACCGGATTACCATCAGCATTAATTGCTTTCAGCAGATAACCGCCTTCGTTTTTTTCAACGAAAATATTCTGTAATCCAAGTAAAATACGATCTTTCCCGATTGACGATTGCAGCGCTTCCATCAAATTGGACAATCCGCCTTTGACAGAAAATATTTTCTTGGTCGCTTTTTGCATTTCAGGATCTTTCGGCTCTCTCATTTTCTTGACCGAACCTCCGATAAAACTACCGTAATTTTGCTCTAAATTGTAGAGTTTCGGCAAGGCGTATTTGGTAACCAATTGGGCAGGATCGCCGGCATACACACCCATAATAAAAGGATCAATGGCATAGTTCAGAAAGCTCTTACCCATGCGGCGTTTGACCATTTCGGCAAGCGTCTCATCGGGATTGGTTCCCGGCTTGCGGAAAGGTTCGCCCAACAGACGGAACTTATCGTACCAGCTGAACAATGGCGTGGTGATTCCCCCGATCAGTCCTGAAGGTAACGCAACCCATTTGCCATTTTTGAGTACATACCGTTTTTTCGAAAATTCATCCGGCACCTCATAGGTCATCTTATCTTTCAGATCTTCAAAAAGATCTGCCACTTCCGGTTGCGAAATCACACCGGTATTGGGTCCGGTTTCGTAAACAAAACCATTCTCTTTTTCGGTATTGATAACACCTCCGACATGATTCAGTTTCTCGACAACGATAAAGTTGCGATTCTTTTTTGCCAAATGGTGAGCACAGGTAAGCCCTGTGAGTCCGGCTCCAATTACAATAATATCAGTCTGTTGCATTATATCGTTTTTGAATATGTATTTTCTTTTACAGAAAGTTGGGGATCGAAAGTCATAGCAATGTTACGAACCACCAGCGAACCGTCGTCGTGAATACGAAGCTGATCGCCCTGTATTTCCAGCAATTCATCCTCAATGAAAGGCGTTAATTTAGCAGCATCGTATCCTACAACCTGCTTTATGGTAGCAACATCCGTTTTGTAGGTCTGAGCCACCGCTTCGAAATCGAGGAAAAGATTGCACATCACCTCTTCGATAACGGTACGGATAATCTTTTCATTTTCCGTAAGCTGATATCCTCTTTCCAACGCCAAGCCGCTATTATTCACACTTGCAATATAAGTCTCTATGACTTTCGTGTTTTGGTAATAGCCGTTTTCCAGTTGGGTGATGGCCGAAGAACCGAAGCCGTAGACCTGACCGGTAGTTTCGCGGGTGCAATATCCCTGGAAATTACGGTGCAATTTTTTGTTTACGAGCGCTTTCGTCAATTCATCTTCCGGTTTGGCATAATGATCCATACCGATGGGAACATAACCGTTTTCGGTCAGCAAATCGTAGGCCATTTCCATCAGCGCCAGCTTTTCGGAAGCATTCAGAATGCCTGTTTTTTCAAGCACTTTCTGGGCACTTTTCACCCAGGGAACATGCGCATACGAAAAGGTTACCAAGCGGTCGGGGCTTATTTCAATCGCTTTTTCGATACTTTTACGGAAACCATCGACCGTTTGTCCCGGCAGCCCGTAAATCAAATCGAGATTGACGCTGTCGAAACCGTTTTGTTTCATTCGGGCAACCAGCTCTTCCACCGGATGTTTCGAAGGCTCACGATTGACGATCTTCAAAACATTTGCATCAAAATCCTGAATACCAAGACTGAGACGATTGAATCCGAAAGAGGCCAATCGGTCAATATCTTCCAGTTCCAGATAAGCCGGACTGCACTCCATGGCAATTTCGGGATGCGATTCGAACGTAAAATTCGCCCGAAACAAATCCATCACCTCCTGCACCATTTCCAACGGAATAGAGTTTGGCGTTCCCCCACCCCAATGCACCTGCGACACCTTCCGGTTTTTGTCGATCAGGCCGGCCACATTTTCAATCTCTTTTTTGACGGCATCAATATACCTGCGAAACAGATCTTTATCTCTGCTCCCCGAAGTGGTACATCCACAAAAATGGCACAGTCGCGGGCAAAACGGAATATGCACATAAAGCGAGATATTTTGAGGCATCTCGCTGTTCGACTGCACAATAGCCTGTTGATACTCCGCATTACCAATGTTGGTGTGGAAGTAATTGGCAGGCGGATAGCTCGTATAACGGGGCCCCGCCTGATTGTATTTCAGAAGTAAATCTTTACGTATCTGCATGATGTTAATCTCTTTTCCAGTCGGCCGACTTGATCCAGTCAACGACAAATTTGGCATTTTCGAAGGGAGTGTTCGGCAGTACGCCGTGCCCGAGATTGAAAATCCACTTGTGTTCTTTACTGCCGAATGCTAGGTATTTCTCCAGTTCGCGACTGATGGCAGATTGATCGGCTGCCATAACGCGAGGATCCAGATTGCCCTGAACGCCGGTTTGCTCGCCAAGCATCTCCTTCGCGTCTTCGATCGACATTTGCCAATCGACACTAACAAAATCGAATCCTTCGTTTTTCAATACTTTCATGCCGTTGCCCAATCCTTTCGGGAAAAATATAACGGGCGTACCGGTAGCCTGAACAGCCTTCAGAATTTTCCGTACGTATGGTAAAACCACCTCGTTGTAAAGCGGATAAGGCAACATGCCTGCGTGAGTATCGAAAAGCTGAAATGCGCTAATGCCGTGTTTCACCTGATTGAGTGCATACTCGATGGAAAGATCGGTAATGGCCGAAAGCAATTTTTCGGTTGTCGCCCGATCGCGATAAATCATGTCGGCAGCTGCAGGAAACTGGTGATTAGAGCTGATGCCCTGCACCATGTAAAACAACGTGGTGAGTGGTGCGCCGCAAAAACCGATCAATGGTGTATCGGCAGGACGGGTAGCCATAATCACGTCAATGGCATCGTACACATGCTGCAATTTAGAAGGATCAGCATGCAGGGACGACACCGGATCTTTCTCATCCTTCAAAGGTGTTTCGAAACGTGGGCCATGGTCGGTAAATTCCAGTTTCATGCCCATTGCTTCGGGAATCACCAGAATATCAGAGAACAAAATGGCTGCATCCACACCCAAACGATAAACCGGTTGAAGCGTGACCTGTGCAGCCAGCTCCGGAGTGTTCATCATCTCGTGGAAACTATATTTTTCTCTCATCTTCAGGTACTCGGGAATAACTCTTCCCGCCTGACGCATAAACCACACCGGTGGACGCTCACGCTTTATGCCGTGGATTGTATCTAAGAAAATATTGGACATATTCCGTTTTGATTGAATTTTGAATAATTATCTATTGATCTTCAAAAGTGTACATATGCAATAGATCATGATTATATCCTGATGCAAAGGATTTTTTACCCCAAACCCCTTAAGGGGCTTTGAATCTGCTTGTATTTCCAAACCGAAAGTCCCCTTAAGGGGATATAGGGGTAGGAATAAAAGGCAGAACGTTCTATTTATTAAGTCCCAATTTTCTTTTGCTATTCAGGCAATATGCATGTAAAATAGTAGCATTCTACACCAGCTTCTTCATTGCTTCAAGGCTGGCCGCAATGCAACGATCGATATCTTCGTCGGTATGCGCCTGCGAAATAAACATGGCCTCGAACTGCGACGGTGCCTGATAGATTCCGCTGTCGAGCGAAGTTTTGAAATAATCGGCATATTTCTTCGTATCCGAAGTCATTGCTTCGTCGAATGAAGTCACCTGAGCACTTTCCGTAAAGAAGAGTGTCATCAGCGAACCCACACGATTGATGATTCCTTTTACACCCGTTTTCTCCAGATTGGCTTTCAAACCTTCTTCCAGACGTTTGGCTTTGCGTTCCAGTTCTTCATAGAAGCCCGGAGTCTCGTTCAACGTTTTCAGCATGGCAAGACCGGCAGCCATAGCCAATGGATTTCCGGACAGAGTACCGGCCTGATAAACCGGTCCGTTGGGAGCCAGCATATCCATAATTTCTTTCTTGCCTCCATAAGCACCTACAGGCAGACCACCACCTATAATTTTGCCCAGTGTGGTAAGGTCGGGAGTGACGCCGAAATATTCCTGCGCGCCGCCTTTTGCTAAACGAAAGCCGGTGATCACTTCATCGAAAATCAGCACAGCACCATATTCGGTAGTCAATTTGCGCAATCCTTCGAGGAATCCTTTTGCCGGAGGAACCACGCCCATGTTACCGGCAACCGGTTCCACAATCACAGCGGCAATATCGTCACCCTGTTCCACGAAAAGCTTTTCAACCGAAGCAAGGTCGTTGTAGGTAGCCACCAACGTATCCTGAGCAATGGCCGCAGTCACGCCCGGACTGTCGGGTAAACCGAGCGTAATGGCTCCCGAACCAGCTTTTATCAGAAAGCTGTCGGCATGACCGTGGTAATTACCGGCAAACTTGATGATTTTGCTGCGTTGTGTATAGCCGCGAGCCAGACGCAAAGCACTCATGGTCGCTTCCGTTCCCGAATTGACCATCCGCACCTTTTCAACAGAAGGAACCATTTTTACAATCAGTTCCGCCATTTCGGTTTCGAGCAACGTGGGTGCTCCGAAACTGGTGCCTTTCTGTGCCGTTTTGGTGATGGCTTCCAGAATGGTTTCGTTGGCATGACCAAGGATCAGCGGCCCCCACGACGATACGAAGTCGATGTATTCGTTGCCGTCGATATCTTTGATGCGGCACCCTTTGGCGCTTTCAATGATGACCGGATTGATGCCGACGCTTTTGAAAGCCCGTACAGGAGAATTCACCCCTCCGGGAATTACCTCTTTCGCCTTCGCAAAAGCCGCTGTACTTTTTTCGTAGTTCATTGAATATCGGTGAATTATTTATTTTCTCGTATCAGAATTTCGGCCATTTGAGCCGCATGGTAAGTGATGATGATGTCGGCACCGGCTCTTTTGATAGAGGTAAGAATCTCTTTTACAATGCGTTCTTCGTCAATCCAACCGTTGGCGGCAGCAGCCTTTACCATTGAAAATTCGCCGCTCACGTTATAAGCCACGATAGGCATATTGAACGTATCTTTCACACGACGAATCACATCGAGGTAGCTCAATGCCGGTTTTACCATCACCATGTCGGCTCCTTCGATAATGTCCTGTTCCACTTCGCGCAAAGCCTCGTTCGAGTTAGCCGGATCCATCTGGTAACTTGCGCGGTTACCGAATTTCGGAGCGCTTTCGGCAGCTTCGCGGAAAGGTCCGTAAAAAGCAGAAGCATATTTAGCCGAGTAAGCCATGATGGGTACATTGTAAAAGCCGTTTTTATCCAGTTCTTCACGAATTTTACCCACGCGACCGTCCATCATATCGCTCGGAGCAATAATGTCAGCGCCGGCTTCAGCCAGTGAAACCGATTGTTTGGCCAAGGTTTCGAGAGTCAGGTCGTTATGAACGTCGCCATCGACAATGGTACCGCAGTGACCGTGAGTGGTATACTCGCAATTACAGACATCGGCCACAATCATAATATCGCTGATTTCGGCCTTGATGGCGCGAATGGCCTGTTGAACGATTCCGTTGTGTTCGCAGGCAACCAGTCCGTGTTCGTCTTTGTGCTCGGGAATACCGAACAACAATACGGATTTAATGCCCAAAGCCACCAGTTTTTTACACTCTTCCACCAACAAATCGACAGAGAGTTGAGAGTTACCCGGCATGGAAGTAATCGGATTGCTTACATTTTTACCCGGACATACGAACAGCGGCATGATCAGATCATCCACCGACACTTTGGTTTCGCGAACCATATTACGGATTGTTTCAGTGCGTCTCATTCTTCTGAGGCGCGTTTGCGGAAAGGCCATAATTTCTTTGTTTTTTAATGTTCTCAATATCGTTAAAGCTGTCGTTCGGCAGCGAAATAATTTTCAATCGCGTGTATCAGTCCTTTTTTGCCCGATGTGGTAGCTTCCACACAAGGATGAATGCCTGCTTCGAGCAGGGCTTTCGTAGTGGACGGACCGATGGAGGCGGCTTTCAAATGCGCAAAATCAACCTTATTTTGAACCTGATGCACAAAACTCTTCACGCCCGAAGGGCTGGTAAACAAAATCAGGTCGTAATTCGCGGCTGCAATGCGTTGCATCGTTCCTGTCGGCACTTTGGCCACAAACTGAGTGTGATACACATCCAGACGTTCTGCAGTCACCACCTCATTCAAACGATCTTGCAAAACATCAGGAGCCAGATTGCCTGTAACAATCAATATTTTGTCTTCTTTTCGAAGGAGAGGAATCAGATCATCGAGTAGTTCCGCCCCGGTATTTCCCTGATTGACCAAATCGGCCGAATATCCCTGTTCTTGCAAAGCTTCGGCAGTACGAAGTCCGTAAACCGCTATCCTGAAAGGCAATTTTTCCGGTTTGGAGAGTTGGTCAAAAAAGCCGTCCACCCCGTTTTTACTGGTAAAAATCAGCCATTGGAAAGCTCCGCCTTGAATTATTCCACGGAGTAAAACCTTATCGATCGCAATCGGTTTGATCTCAATCAGAGGCATCGGCACAACGGTGGCATTCAGTTTGCACAGTGCTTCGGCAATCTGATCGTCGGAAGCTTCCGGCCTGGTATTGATGATAATCTTCCCGTTCAGCATCCGTCCGTTTTTAAGTTAGATGCAACTGTTTTTCCTGATATCGTCGAGTATCTCTTTTGCTCCCTGCTCTGCCATTTGCCCCGATATTTCGAGTGCAATTGCCCGGGCATCTTTCAATGATCCCTTTTTTGACAGCCGGATGATTTTCTCGCCTTTCAGATCAGAGACGAACCCTGTAAAGACGATTTCATCGCCCGAAACCTCCGAATAGCAGCCGATCGGCACCTGACAACCTCCATCCATTGCTTTGAGAAAAGCTCTTTCAGCAAGAGCAACCTGCATGGTTGGCTGATGGTTAATGCCGTTCATAACGGTTGCAATTTGTTCATCGTCTGCCCGCGTTTCTATTGCAATAATTCCCTGGCTTACTGCCGGAATAATATTTGCAGGATCAATAATTTCGGTGATTCTTTCATCGAGATTCAGGCGTTGCAGGCCCGCTGCCGCCATAATCATCGCGTCGCAGTAGCCGTTGTCCATTTTGCTGAGGCGGGTATTGACATTTCCGCGTATATCGACAATCTTAAAATCCGGGTTATACGCCAAAAGTTGAGCTTTACGGCGCAGACTGGAAGTGGCAATCACGTCACCGGCGCCAAGCTCTTTCAGGGTTTTACCGTTTTTGCTTACCAGAGCATCGCGCACTTCGGCTCTTGGAAGTACGGCTCCGAGTTGCAATCCTTCTGGGAAAAACGTGGGTAGATCCTTGAGGCTGTGAACCGCCATATCCACTTCATTGCCCAGCAAAGCGACTTCCAGTTCTTTTGTAAAAAGTCCTTTGTCACCGATTTTCGAAAGCGCAACATCCAGAATTTTATCGCCTTTGGTGTGGATAATCACAATTTCGGCCTGCAAATCGGGAAAATTAGTTTCGATGCTCAATTTCACCTGATTGGCCTGATAAAGTGCCAGAGCGCTTCCGCGGGTTCCTATCCTGACGATATTATTTTTCATTTGCTGCAATTAGTTCAAAAAGACTGTCTAACAGTTGTATGTGTTCGGTATTTTTGCCGTTGTCGGTAAGTTCCTTGAGGTTTTTAATGATCAGTCCGGAGAATTTGTCGACCATGTGTGAACTGTAGTAATCGACCATCCTGATCTCCGATTCATTCATGCATTTCCGGTAATTTTTGAATTCGGATGCGTGAATCTGGCGGAAATTTTCCTTGATGCGGCGAATAGTCGGCGAAAGGCTCAACAGGTCGAGCCAGTCCATAAATTCGCTCACCAGCGTGGCAATAATTTCCTGCGCTTTGATGATTTCGGCTTTCCGTTTTTCAAGCGTTTCGTGAATCACCACAGCGGTATTATCGACATCATAAAGGGTTACATGTTCCATATCACCTACCTCCTGCGACACGTTGCGCGGCACCGAAAGGTCGAAGATGGTGACCGGACGGTTATTTCTCAGAGGCATCACCTCGTCTATCATTTTGGTAGTGATAAGCGGGGTTGTGGAGGTGGTAGCCAGCATGATAATGTCGCATTTGGCCACGTACTCCTTCATTTTGTTCAGAGGAACGGCGGTAGCGTGAAATTCGGCAGCCAGCTCTTCGGCTTTGGTATAGGTGCGGTTGATCACAAAAAGGTTTTTGCACCCTTTTTCCACCAAACTCATCATCGATAGGCGGCCGGTTTGTCCTGCACCAATCAGCAGGATGGAGCGAGAATCGATGTCGCTATACTGCCGGGTAGCCAGCGAAACGGCAGCCGAACTTACCGAAGCGTATCCTTCGTTAATATGCGTTTCGGTGCGCACTCGTTTTCCGGCATTCAACGCACTGTTGAACAGGCGTGTAAGTACCGGACCGGCGCAATGGGTGCGTTCACTGATGGTATATGCGCTTTTGATCTGACCAACAATTTGATCTTCGCCCAGCACCATCGAGTCGATACCTGAAGCCACCGTAAAAATATGCTTTACGGTTTCGATTCCGCTATAATGATAGAAATGTTTTCTGACAGAAGAATCCAGTTTTTTGAACTCAAAAAGGCGGTTATAAAGAATTTCGCACCCTTCTGCCGACTGGATATTTTTGAAGTGATAGTATATTTCAACGCGGTTACAGGTCGACAAAACAATAATTCCTGCAAAAGATTCGGATTTCTTTAGATTCTTAACAAACTCTTCTATCTCCTCTTCGGTAAACGATACCGTTTCCCTGACTTGCACAGGAGCAGATTTATAATTCAAACCGATAACTCCAATCATCCTTTTCATTAGCCTGTAACTTACTTCGCGGTGAATTTATATGCAAAGAAACAGAAAAATCAGCAAACAGGGTATCCCCATTTAAAGGGATACATAAATGTTAAATAAAGCTGATTACGACTCCAAAAATAACGACGACCAGCAACGAAACGGAATAGAGAAAACCGGCACTCAACACCTTGCTGGTAGTTCTGACCCATCCCGTTCCATACACGTTACGGGCACACAACCAGCCATAAACCAGCGTAATCAAAAACGGCCACCACAACGAAACGGAGAACAATGCAGATAGCAGCATGTATAATGTCAATACGAGGAATACAATGCAGTGAATATGAATAGAAAACACGAGATGCTCGGTGTAGTACATCCTGCTACGCCGGAAAAGCAGCCACAGGAAGAGGGCAAAAAGCGGCATCAGGAAAAACATCAGGGTAGAGATCGTCTTTTGCAGTTTGTGTTTGAATTCTTCGAAAGAGAAATGACCGGTATTGATTTTCACAAGATTGCGTTGGAAATTGCGGTTATACCAGGTTACATCCCGTTTAGATGCAGCCAGATATTGATCAATCAGCTCATTATCGGGCACCGGAGTATGTCGTATAGAATCGAAAAGCGCCTTGGTTTGGGCATTGCGCTGATGACCCACATAAGGTGAAAGTGCTTTATCCACAGCATCTGTAGAATCGACGCTATCTTCCACCAATTCCTGCGAAGATCCAAGATTCAAGTTATTGATTTTGACCTCTGACTGCTCCTTTTTATCGGATTTGCTAGTCTTTTTTGGACCTTCCGGCAACACCGCCAACAGAAAGAAAAAGATGAAACTGATGAAGATGTAAAGACGCATCGGAGGAACGTAGCGCGCCCGTTTATTTTGGTTGTAGTTGGTGGTAATTCGACCGGGATGTACCAGCAAATCACGCAAAGTCGCCAACATTTTTGTGTCGAAATGGAATGCACTTTCGAGGTATTCCATCACAAAATGTTTTACCGGAAGCTTATGCGTGTGGTTTTCCTGCCCGCAGTTGGGACAAAAGTTGTCGGTTTCGTCAAATTCGTAGTCACAGTTAGGACAAATCTGTTGCTTAATCCGGTTCTTTGCCATATTTGCATATTTTTACGCAAAGATACGAATTTTCCATTATCCTAACCCAGCCAAAAGATCCGTAATTAGGGCAATCCCGACTATATTTCAAAAACTTTCCCGGTCGACAATGCCTCAATTTTATCGCCCAACACCGCTCTCAACAATTCGAACCCTTCCGTTCCGGTACAATGACCCGTCAAAATTTTATCAACGCCGGTTTTCTCCAGTTCTTCTGCCAATTTCCGAACTGTTTCGGGCGCTTCACCGAGCGCTTTAGTGGCTGTATTCAGCAGATGAAAACCTCCCACTACCGCATGAACAGGCGTGTCAGGCATCTTTTCCTGCACCGTCCGCACCATATTGAGAATGCCACTGTGGGCACAACCCGTAAAAATAGTATTTTGTCCGTTCTCGGTAATCGCCATCACCAACTCGTGCCGGAAATCGTCGCGCGTCATCTCCCCGCTCCGTTTTGTGTAGAGCAACGAATTGAACCGCGGTCGGAAGGTATTGAAATCGTGAACCGAAAAAAGGCAGATAGAATCGTTGATCGAAGCCTCGTTAGTTACGAAACAGAGTCTCTCACCGTATTCTTCAAACAGTTTCGGGTCGATACCGATATAACGGGGTTCAGGTGTACGACCGACGGAATAACATTGATCGGAAGCAAATTCCGAGAGCCAGACTGTTGCTTTGTCATTCATCGACAGAAAGGTACGCAGCCCGCCACCGTGATCGTAATGAGCATGAGAGAGCACATACAGATCGACCTCCGCTAGGTCAATGCCAAGCAAAGAAGCATTCTGCACAAACGAATCATCGGGACCGTTGTCAAATAATAATTTCAGTCCGTTCGTTTCCACGTACAAACCCAATCCGTGTCCAATAGCAAACGAAGTTCCTTCCGGTTTGGTATTTTCGATTAATGTCGTGATTTTCATATTTCAATCAACTTTATATTCTACAAAGGTACAAAAAACGACCTCTTCCGGTAGAGTGAAGAACAATTACTCACTGTTCCTTTTTATATCAAAACCGATTACCTTTGCATCTTCATTCAAAAATCATTCTTATGCGCAAAATTCAAACTATTATAACCTGCATGGCTCTCGGATGCAGCATTGCCGCTTTCGCTGCTACTCCTAAACTGAACGATGGTATCTGGCGTGGTACGCTGGAAGTGAAAGAGAATACGGCTCCTTTCCTTTTTGAGGTTTCTCACCGCGGAGCCGACTCGACGGTGGTTACTCTGATGAACGGAGAAGAACGGGTGGTACTGAATGGTGTTTCATTCAAAGGAGATTCAGTTATCATACCCATCGAACCGTTCGATGCTCAGATACGGGCAGCCGTAATGGAAGGTACTCTCAGCGGACGCTTTCTGAAGAACTACGTCAAAAACGATGCGGGAGTTCGTTTTGCAGCTCGCTTCGACAACAAACTACGTTTTGAACCGGTTGCCACTCCGATTTCTGTTGCATTGGATGGCAAATGGGATGTTCTCTTTATCGATCCGAAAGGAGAAGCAGAGCACAATGTGGGCATTTTCCAGACCGACAAAGGGATTATTACCGGTTCGGTGCTGACGCCCAGCGGAGACCTGCGTTTCCTCGAAGGCGCTTACACGCAAACGGGTGCGCACCTCTCGGCTTTCGCAGGCCAAAGTCCCTACCTGCTGGAGGTTTCGTTCAAAGACAACAATCGTTTTGAGGGAACATTCTTTACAGCGAAAGGCAAAACACGACTGGAAGGCACTCGCAACGACAAGGCGGGACTTGCCGATCCTTACAACCAAACACACATGAAACCGGGCAAGGATCATCTCAGATTCAGCCTGCCCAATACCGACGTGAAGAAGGTTTCGCTCACCGACGAGCGTTACCGCGGTAAAGTGGTGATTGTCTCCATTCTCGGAAGCTGGTGTCCCAACTGCATGGACGAGATGAAATACCTGGCTCCGTGGTACAAAGCCAACAAAGACCGTGGCGTGGAGGTTGTCGGGCTGGCGTTCGAGCGAAAAGACGATTTTGATTATGCCCGTGCCGCCCTGTTACGGATGAAAAAGCGCTACGGCACCGAATACGAACTGCTCTTCGGTGGACAGGTGGGTTCGGAAGCAACCGGCAAAGCATTGCCGGAGATGGAGAAGGTGGCCAGCTATCCCACCATGATTTTTATCGATAAAAAAGGGAAGGTCCGCAAAATCCATACCGGTTTTAACGGTCCGGCCACCGGATTGTTCTACAAGGAATTCCAACACGAATTCAACGCGCTGGTAGACGAATTATTGGCTGAATAAAACGGCAACAATTTTTATTGGAGGATTGTCGGGACGCGATGAATCGCGTCCCGACGTATTTTAAAATACCACCACCGGTGCCCTAGATGTTTTCGGGTCGTTGGCCGCACCGTACGCATAATTGATCACCTCCAATTTTTGAGGAACCACTTTAATCAGCACAAAAATATCCTGCCACCCGGATATTCCGTTCCAATAGTCGCGCTTCATCTTCATCAACAAATCTTTGTCATCGATTACGGTTGCCGTACCGGTTATCGTCACGTAACCGTTTCCCTTCGCATGATCGGCATAATAGACGGCCACCTTCGGATTATTTCTGATCTCTCTGACTTTGGAGCTGTAGCGTGAAGAGGCAAACCAAACGACAAATTCTTTCGGGTTAGGAAATGGATTCATAGTGCGTATCTGCGGTTGCCCGACAGAATCGACCGTTACCAGCGAACAGTAATGGTTTTGTGAAATAATATCGGAAGCCGCTTTCATCAACGAGTCTTTCGGTAATGGTTTTTGTGCAAAAAGCGACGACTGGGAAGAAATTCCGGCAAACAGAAGGATTGCCGACAGAAAAAGGAGAGCTCTGTTTTTCATTTTGTGAGGATTTTAAGAGATATTTCCCTCTTAGACCCTCAAAATTCCATCTACCCTAAAAATATTCTCAAAAAAGCGCTTTCAAAGAAAATTATTCCAATGAGCAGGAAAAGGCGCCTCGATCGTCAGTTCGTTGGATAAAACAGGATGCTTCAAGCACAACGAACGTGCATGTAGGAACATCTCGCGAATGTCGAGTTGTTCGGTGAATATGCGGTTCTGTTTGCCGTCGCCATGCACCCGATCGTTGATAATATAGTGACGTAACTGTGCCAGATGCTGCCGTATCTGATGCCAGCGGCCGGTCAACGGGTATGCCTCCACCACGGAAAAACGGGCCGTCGGGTAACGATCGGTAGCCAGCGGCAGTTCCAGCTGTTTCTCAGGCACGAAACGGGTAACGGCATCCTGCAAATTACCACGATCGTTTTTCACCTGTCGGTCGCAAATCATCTCTTCCGGAAACCAACCCCGCACCAAAGCCACATACTTTTTATGCGATTCTCCATTCGTTAACTGATCGTTGAGCGACCGGGCCACCTCCGGCGAGAAGGCAAAAACGAGTACCCCCGACGTCGGCCGGTCGATGCGGTGCACCGGAAAAAGTTTGCGTTCCACCTGATCGCGCAACATCTGCAGAGCAAACACCTCGTTCTCTTCTGCGATGGAAGTACGATGCACCAGCAATCCACAAGGCTTGTTGATGGCAATCAGATATTCGTCCTGATAAAGGATGTCGAGCATAGGGTAGGAATTTGAGGTGCAAAGGTAGGAGAATTCCTTTTATTAATTCCGCCGTCTCCGGGGGCTTAAATTATAACCTTTGAATTGAATTTATTATTCGACTCCTACGGAGCCGGAATTGGATATTGAGAAATTCCTTCCTACCATAATTCGACCCCTCCGGGGCCTCGAAGCTCATGTTTGGATATATCAGACGACTATGGCTCCTTAGGAGTCAGGATTATGGTAGCAGAGGGCGTTAGGTGTGGAAAGGCACTCCGTTAGGAGTGAAATTATTCATAAAACTCAAACAAATATTCATTCTTGAACTCAATATCAAAATCTGCCAGAAGTTTCATATATTCTTCCCTGAATGATTTCCCCTGATGGTGTTTTTCCTGATTCATGATATACTTTATCACGACATCCCGTTGCGAACGGGAATAGGAAAATCCGCCATACCCTTCCTGCCAACTAAACTTACCGGGAACAAGTTTTCGACTATTGATCCACACGGTCGAAGCTGATTTTACATCCCGGATCAAATCTGAAACGGAAAAGGCCGGATTATATTCAAAAAACAGGTGAACATGATCTTTATATCCGTTTACAGCCAATGCGTAGTGTTTCTTATTATTGACAATACCTGCAATATAGGGGAATAACTCTTCTCTGATCTTGGTTGATAAAAAGTTTCCCCGGCCTTTCACTGAAAAGACAACGTGCAGGTTGAATTGGGTGTATGTGTTCGGCATAAACGGTAAGGCAATTAGGTTATAATGACAAATATAGCAATAAAGGTTTATTCCCCTGACGATTTTTCTATTGAATCTATTATTCGACTCCTACGGAGCCGCAATTTGACATTTCGGCATTCCATTCTACCATAATTCGACCCCTCCGGGGCCTTGAAGCATAATATTTCGTCATTCCAATAGAACTTTGGCTCCGTAGGAGTCTGTATTATGGTAGGTAAAGAGCATTATGTACGAATAGAGCTCCGCTAGGAGTGAAATTACGATTGCATTGATCTGTTACCACAAAATTCTATTCTGCCATCTTAACCCGATGGGTTTTTAATCAAATATCAATATGCCCATGTTAAAAATGGCTCCGTAGGAGTCGCATTATGGTAGGCAGAGAGCATTACGTGCGGGATCGAGCTCCGTTAGGAGTGAAATTATTTGTTTGCTTGAAGTATATTCTCAAGTTCAAAAATCAATTTTTCCTTATCATATTTTGTTCCACAAAATATTTGCGTGTCGTATTTTTGATCAAGACCAAGTTCAATAATTTCATGTTTGCGTTGTTTGTCCGTTAAAAAAATATTAGATATTGGGAGTCCTGTTGCTATTCGCATAATATCAATCTGATCGTTTACTGTCTCATTTTTATTATTTACTGCAATAATTGCAGACAATGAACTCCGAATATTTAATGTTGGAATATTATTAAAGCCGTTATGTTCAATTTCGTTAATAATTAGCTTTGCTTCCTTTGGCGTCATTCTATGGCGATTTATTAATTGATAAATTATCTCATCAATCCAGTCAGGTACATCTCCTGAAGTAAAATGGACTCCTCGTATATAAATATGTCCATCCTGCAACAGTTCTTTCAATCTACTAATCATACTAGAAGATAAGATATCTTGTTGGATTTTTATCAATCGGCTCTTCATAAGCTTATCTGCATAAACATGTCTTGACACATTCCTTATGCCGTTTACAATTTGAGTACACTCATTAATTTTTTTATCAAGAAGTTGTTTGCTATAAGAGAAGATCTTAAAATTATCCTCATCAGACATGGGATTTTCAATGATTTTATCATGCAAATAGGTCTTAAGAGTTATGTTATTTTTTCGAATCAAAGAAATTATTAGTTGAGATGTTACGAACATTTCAGATTTAAATGAAAAACCTCCAGATATTTTATAAAATTCCATATCCAATTCAATCGCTTTGTTCTTTTCTTTTTGCGATGTTTCAATGCAATGTTCTGAAGAGATGGGGCAGATCATTTGTCCCTGCCCAACTCCTTTCTTTATTATATCTCTAATTTTCAACCAGTCTTGTGAATCTGAGTCAAACATTCCACTTGTTGCAAATTGATCAAGATAAATTATACTTACATTACGATGATTGAGAACCGATTTCATAATTTGTCTGTAAACGATGGATATCTTATTAGTTTACGGTCTGCGGTACCAGTTCACCACACAAGTATTTTTTATTAACGGTTTACACAGCGCCACCACTTGACAAATGTACTCTTTTTCTCAGAACAAACTGTCGATAATATCTTTACAAAAGCCTACTTTTGCCTATCTTTGGCTATTGCAGACATAATAAGGATTGATCTAACAACTGACTTCCATGTCACATGATTTATTAGAGCTGGAATGCCAGTAGCGTTCTATCTATACACAAACTATTCTTCCTGCCCACTATTGGGAAGTGGTAAACTAAATTGTCTGCCACTGCGGAAACCATATTAAACCCGGAAGGTTTTGAAAACCTTCCGGGTTTAATTTTACCCATCGACCGAAAATGGTTATTTTTGTAGCATAAAAATACAACTATGTCAACTCTTTCAATCGGCACGCCTCTGCAGAAGGGTGCCACCCGTGTGCTCTTCCTCGGAAGCGGCGAATTGTGTAAGGAAATGGTGATCGAGGCGCAACGTCTCGGAGTGGAAACCATTGCAGTAGATTCATACGAAAATGCGCCGGCCATGCAGGTGGCTCACCGCTGTCATGTTATTGATATGAAGAACGGTAAGGCGCTGCGTGCCGTCATCGAACGCGAAGCTCCGGCGCTGATCGTGCCAGAGATCGAAGCCATCGACACCGTGATGCTGGAACAACTGGAGAGCGAAGGTTTTCATGTAATTCCCAAAGCGCATGCTGCCCGTCTCACAATGGACCGCGAAGGCATCCGCCGTCTGGCTGCCGAAACGCTGCAACTGCCTACCGCCCGTTATCTCTTTGCCGACACCGCCGAAGAGTTCCGCGCTGCCGTGAAGGAGATCGGCATTCCCTGCGTAACGAAACCCATTATGTCGTCGTCGGGCAAGGGCCAAAGCACCATCAAGAGCGAAGCCGATATCGACAAGGCATGGAACTACGCCCACGAAGCTGCCCGCGGCATCGGGAGCCGGGTGATTATCGAAGAATTTATCACATTCGACTACGAAATAACGCTGCTTACCGTCCGCACCGCTTTCGGCACCAAATTCTGCGCACCGATCGGTCACGTGCAGATCAGCGGCGACTACCACGAGAGCTGGCAACCCTGCGCCATGGAGCCGGACACCATCCGTCAGGCCGAACAGGTTGCCCTGAAAGTGACCGACGCGCTGGGCGGTTATGGCATTTTCGGTGTTGAACTGTTTGTAAAAGACGGCAAGGTGATCTTCAGCGAAGTATCTCCCCGTCCGCACGATACCGGCATGGTAACGATGGCCACACAGGTAATGTCAGAATTCGAGTTGCATGTTCGGGCTATTCTCGGTCTACCGGTCGATACCCGACTGTTGCAATGCGGTGCCACACATGTCATCAAAGCTACCGAAGAGGCCTGGAACCCAACGTTCGATATTACCGAAGCAGTACATGTTCCCGATACAAAGATCCGTCTTTTCGGCAAACCGCTCTGCAAACCCGGTCGCCGCATGGGAGTAGTGTTAGCCACTGGCAACGACACCGACGAAGCCCGCGCCAAAGCCGAAGAGGCAGCGCACAAGGTAAAAATAATCTGAGTCCACGGATGACACGGATAACTTCGTCAACACGGATTATCAATTCAATTTAATTGCGACTTTCAATCACTGCGTACTGAATACTGTGTACTGAATACTGTGTGCTAAATACTGAGTCCTTTTTATGTCGAATCAAATACAAATAGTTTTGCCCGCCGAATGGGCGCCCCAGAGTGGCATTCAGCTCACCTGGCCGCATGCGGATACCGACTGGAATTACATGCTGGAAGAGGTAACCCAATGCTACGTTGCTCTAGCCAAAGAGATCGTGAAACGAGAAAAGTTGCTGATCGTTTGCCACGACAGTGCAGCCGTGCGCGAACAACTGGGCAACGGCATCGACTTCAGCCAGATCATTTTCCGCGAAATAGAGACCAACGACACCTGGGCACGCGACCACGGCACCATCACGGTGATGGTGGAAGGCGATCCTTATCTCTACGATTTCACCTTCAACGGCTGGGGCATGAAATATGCCGCCAACTTTGACAATCAGATCACCCGTCGACTCTATGATTCGGACACCTTTCAACCGACGGTGGCTTATCAAAATATGCTACAATGCGTGTTGGAAGGCGGCAGCATCGAGTCGGACGGAGAGGGAACCATCCTCACCACAGAGGAATGCCTGCTTTCGCCCAACCGCAACGATCATAAATCAAAAGAGGAGCTGGAAGAATATCTGCTGATGGTGTTTGGTGCCAAACGGATACTCTGGCTGAAGAACGGCTATCTGGCCGGCGACGACACCGACAGTCACGTGGATACGCTGGCTCGTCTCTGTTCACCTGACACGATTGCCTACGTAAAGTGTGACGATCAAAACGACGAACACTACGAAGAGCTCAGCCTGATGGAAGAGGAACTGATGGCTTTCCGCACGATGGAAGGCAAACCCTACAACCTGATTCCACTGCCGATGGCCGATTGCGTACTGTTCAACGAGGAACGTTTGCCGGCAACCTATGCCAATTTCCTCATCATGAACGGAGCCGTGCTGATGCCGACCTACGATTCACCGAAAGATGAAATAGCAAAAGCTCAATTGCAGGCAGCCTTCCCCGACCGTGAGATTGTCGGCATCGATTGCCGTTCGCTGATCAAACAACACGGCTCACTACACTGCGTGACGATGCAGTTTCCGGAAGGAGTATTGTAAACGAATATATCGATGACGTTCATAGTGACGGCTTCGCTCAGAGCGAAACCGTCACTCTCTTTTGAAACGCAACCTTAAATATTAACCTGATATGACCTCACTCCGAAAAGCACCCCGCCTCAAACCTTTTGTTTTTCTTTTGTTGTGTATTCCGGCACTGTTCTCTTTCAAAGCTGCCGACAAGCAATATCGTGAAACCATCGATCTATCGGGTCGTTGGCAATTTGCACCGGACGAGAAAAATGCGAATATCGGACAAAAATTATTGTCCCCCACATTTGCCGATTCAATCCTGTTGCCCGGCACTACCGACACCAACCACAAAGGCAAAAAAAATGACACTCGCACCACGATGCACCTCAACCGCAATTACGTGTACGAAGGCCAGGCATGGTACCGCAAGGAAGTGGTCATTCCGGCTAACTGGGAAAACCGTTCGATCTGCCTGTTTATGGAACGCACCAAGCCGACGAAAGTATGGGTTGACGGACAATTTGCCGGAGAATCGATTCTGCTGGAGTCTCCGCAGGAGTACGATCTTTCACGCCTGTTGACTCCCGGCCGACACATCATTACCCTTTGCATAGATAACAACGCGAAGCGAACTCCCTATGGTGGCGTGCACATGTACAGTGACGATACCCAAACCAACTGGAACGGTGTTATCGGGCGCTTCTGTCTGGAAGCATCGGCACCGTTACGCATCACCGACCTGAAAATCACTCCCGACATTGAAAACAAAAAAGCAGTTTGCAAAATCAAACTGAATCGTGCGCCAAAATCGGGCAATGTTTCACTCGACCTGTTTATTTCCAAAGAAGAAAACGGGAAAACCGAGGCTCTGCCACCTGCCGGTTTAACGCTGAAATCTGACTCGACACTGACGGCCACTTATAATTTTTCCGACATCAGCCTTTGGGACGAGTATCACCAACCGCTTTACAAAATCAACGCGGTGGTCAGTGACGGCAAACAAGCTGATAACCGTTCGACAACTTTTGGGATGCGGAAATTTGCCACACGTGGCACACAATTTACCATCAACGGCAGAACCACCTTCCTACGGGGAAAACACGACGGGTGTGTCTTTCCTCTCACCGGATTTCCTCCCATGGACACAGCCGGTTGGATGCGGGTGTTCCTCATTGCCAAATCGTACGGCATCAACCATTATCGTTTCCACACCTGGTGCCCGCCCGAAGCTGCCTTTACCGCCGCCGACCATCTGGGTATCTACCTGCAACCGGAACTTCCTTTCTGGGGCGGTCTCGATGCCGACAGCACAGCAACGATGCTTACCAAAGAAGGTATCGCCCTGCTTAAAAACTATGCCAACCACCCTTCGTTTGTGATGTTCGGCATGGGCAACGAAATATGGAGCGGTCACGAACGGGTAAAAAAAGTACTGACGGCTTTGAAGCAATCCGATAGTCGCCCACTCTATTCGGAAGGGTCGAACAACAACATTGGCTATGCGCTCTCCATTGACGAGGAAGACTACCACGTGGCGGCCCGCACCCCGTTTGCGCACGATTCCATCCTGACGCACATCCGGTTGATTCATGCTTTTTGCGATTCGAAAGATGGCGGCATCCTCAACACCGTGTCACCTTCGACGCAAATCAATTACGACTACGGAGTAACCCATATCACCAAACCGCTGATCAGTCACGAGATTGGACAATATCAGGTTTATCCCGATTACAAAGAGATTGCAAAATATACCGGTGTACTGAACGCTGCGAATCTGGAAGAGTTCCGCGACCGTCTGACCAAAGCCGACATGATTGACCAAAATCAGGCTTTCACAAAAGCTTCGGGAGCTTTAGCGGCACTCTGTTACCGAGCTGAAATCGAAGCCGCATTGCGCACAAAAGGCATGGCAGGCTTCCACCTGCTCGACCTGCAGGACTATCCCGGACAGGGAACTGCTTTGGTAGGTATTCTGGATGCGTTTATGGACAGCAAAGAGGTTATCAGTCGCGACGAGTGGAGCCATTTTTGCAACGATGTCGTGCCACTGCTGTCGTTCGAAAAATATTGCTGGAGCGATCAGGAGACCTTTTCTGCCAACGTAGAGGTTGCCAATTATTCAGACAAAACCATTCACAACAATATTTCCTGGAAATTAGTGGGAGAAAACGGAAGAGTGTGGCGCGAAGGGAAACTCAAAAAGCGCGATATCGCTAACGGACAATTGAGCAATCAGGGCACGATCAGCTTCTCGTTTTCCAGTATGCAAACGCCGGAACGACTGAATCTCGAAATCTCGATTGACAGTACAACCTACAGGAACAACTATCCCATCTGGCTTTATCCGACTCCTGAAACCATCGAGGCTGATCCGGCAATCATCGTCACCGAATCATTGAACAAGGAAACCATGGCATTACTAAAAAACGGAGGTAATGTCCTGTTATTTCCTCAGCCCGATTCCGTTGCACACAACAGCGTCAAAGGATTATTTAACCCCGAATTCTGGAACTTTGGCATGTTCAAATCCATTTCCGAATCGAACAAAAAGCCGGTTTCACCGGGCACCATGGGCTTGTTGATGGATCCAATGCATCCGTTGTTTGATCTTTTTCCAACCGATTTCTACACCAACTGGCAATGGTGGTCGATTATCCGCAACAGCAATCCGCTCAACCTGAACACGACGAGCAAAGCCTATCGCCCCATCGTGCAGGTGATCGACAATCTGGAGCGTAACAACAAATTCGGACTTATCTTTGAATTCAAAATGGGCAAAGGGAAATTGTTGATTTGCATGTCGCAACTCGGTAAAATTGCCGACAAGCCGGAAGCCAATCAGCTGTATCGTTCTATACTCGATTATATGCACTCCGAAAAATTCAATCCGGAATTTTCGATAAACGAAGAAGAATTACGAACTTTGCTGAAGTAAACAAATTCGATTTGGGAATTTGAGGATGTGAAGATTTGAGGATGTAAATGAAGAATATCCACAGTCTTGATTCTTGGTTCTTGATTCTTGGTTCTAAAAAAAATCGTAAATGAAAATAGCCCTTATCCAACAAGCCAATACCGCTGACACCCGCGGCAACATCGAGAAACTGAAACAGAACATCACCACCTGTGCCCGTCAGGGTGCGGAGTTGATCGTTTTGCAGGAGTTGCACAATGGACTCTATTTCTGCCAGGTGGAAGACCCTGCCAATTTCGATCAGGCCGAAACTATTCCGGGACCTTCCACGGATGAGTTCGGAGCTTTGGCAAAAGAGCTGGGCGTGGTCATTGTGCTTTCGTTGTTTGAGAAAAGGGCTCCGGGCTTGCATCACAACACGGCCGTAGTGATTGAGAAAGACGGCTCCATTGCCGGAAAATACCGCAAGATGCACATTCCCGACGATCCGGCTTACTATGAGAAATTTTATTTCACGCCGGGCGATTTGGGCTTTGAACCGATCCAGACTTCAGTTGGCAAATTGGGCGTACTGGTTTGCTGGGATCAGTGGTACCCGGAAGGAGCGCGACTGATGGCATTAGCCGGATCTGACGTACTTATCTACCCTACTGCTATCGGATGGGAATCGACCGACACCGACGATGAGAAAGCCCGCCAACGCGAGGCATGGATCATCTCACAGCGAGCTCACGCGGTGGCAAACGGATTGCACGTAATTTCAGTGAACCGTACCGGCTACGAAGCCGATCCGTCGGGCGCCACCAATGGCATCCAGTTCTGGGGCAGCAGCTTTGTTGCCGGACCGCAGGGAGAATTCCTTGCGCAGGCATCGTCCGACAAAGAGGAAAACCTGATTCTGGACATTGACCTGTCACGCACCGAAGCCGTACGCCGCATGTGGCCTTTCTTCCGCGATCGCCGAATCGATGCTTTCGGCGACATCACCAAACGCTTCCGGGATTGAACTAAAATCTGAGCACACGGAGTACACGGAACAGACGGATAATAACAGAATGTTATAGAAATAACTTTGTCCGTGTATTTCTGTTTAATCCGTGTCTTCTGTGTGCGAACAACTTACAAACAACTACAGACTGAATTCCAGAATTCCCTGGCGGTCGAAGTCGCAGTTGGACCACTCGTTGTCGATGGTGGCACCACATTTCTCGTAGAGTTTGATAGCATTCACGTTCCAATTGAGCACCTGCCAACGCACCCGTTTGCAGTTCTCTTCGCGAGCCACATCAAATATTTTTTTCAGCAAAGCCGAAGCAATTCCCTGTTTGCGGAAAGGTTCGCGTACGTAAAGATCATCGAGGTAAAGCGACTTGCCCACCCAGGTATAGTAGGCAAAGAAATAGAGCGAAATAGCCAATACTTCGTTTTGATCGTTCACTGCCACAAAACAGCGGAAACAATCTTTCTCTTCGAGCATCTGCTCAACGGAATTAGTTACCTTTTCAGGGGCTTTTTCAAACAAAGCCAGCTCTTTGATGATGCTTAAAATAGCGGGAAAATCGGCTTCCTGAGCCGGACGTATGGAATAATTCATCATAGGAATTTCAATCGTATTTTTGTTAATTGGCTGCAAAGATAGGCATCCCGCTCCAAAAACGAAAGGCATAGCCTCATCACGAGACCATGCCTTCACTTACTTATATATCACGAAAAATAAAAAAATCAGAATTTATAATCCAATCCGATGCCAAACACTTTATTGGTACGGTAAAAGACGTCAGTTCCGGCCAGATTTGTTCCGTTATAGTTTGACGAAGTCTTTGTCCATTTATTGTAATTGGTAAAGAAGTAGGCAAGGTTTAATCTCATTTTCGGAGAAACATTAATTGCACCACCAAAACCAACTGAATACGAACTCAGACTGAAACTCATATCGCTCTGATAATTATCTGTGACACCTGTACGGGTGATCTGACCACCAGCGCTTACCAGAAACATGTCGCTAATTTGATATTCAGAACCGAACAAAAATTCATTCACACCTCCGTTGATAAACTTTTGTTTGTCGTTGGCCATTTTGGCATCCGAATCGAAGAAATGGTGATAGCCACCCGACACTTTCCATTTTTTGCACAACTGGTATTCAGCACCCACAGCAAAATAAGCAGGAATATCACTCGGAGTATTCACCCCATCGGCAAACAGACCGGTATCATCAACGATGGTATTGTTCTGAATATTCAGTTTGGTGATGAATTCGTATTTTGCACCGATATTCAAACCTGCATAATGATAATTCAGGCCAATGATTGGAGTCACACCCCAACCCGTTTGCGTACAGTCCAGTTCTTTATCGGCAGTAGCCTTCGCACTGGCGGTGTAAGTTGCGGCTGCGGTATTATATGCACCCTGGACCTGTGATGCCTGCAACGAGCTCACATTCTGCCCCAAACCTGTGCTCAACTGTGTAACCTGAGCCGAAGTAAGTACACCAGCACTTACCAACTGAGCCATCGTGGAAGAACCATATCCGGCAGCAATAATAGGCGCCAACGAATTGGATGCACCCTGAGCCGCAGTCGCCGCATTGGAGAAAAACGTATTGGCAGAAATCGTTGCACCGGTAGGATTCAATGTAGGATGTACCGGATTGATCTGAATGCTACGCAAATGACCCTGATATGCGTTATTTACAATATTCAGGCGCATCCCGAGAGCGCCGGAAAACATATCGTTGATTTTATACGTCCCGTTCAACTGGAACCCGAAGATAAACTGACGGCCTTCCATAAACTCATCTACCGAATAGGCGGTTGTATTGACACCCTTTGCCGTCAACGAGACCGGAATCATTGAGATGGGAGCTTCAAAAGAAGCTAGGCCATGATTGAAGGTTGCCTTGCCACCGCCACCGGATATAGCAAAACCAGCAGAAATCACAAAACGGTCTTTTTTATACGCCAACTGAAAACTTGGAATAACCGGAGGCGAAGCCTCTCCCTTGTATGTTTTAGTCGGACTTCCGTTGTTGTTAGCTGCAAATGGGGCAAAAGTAGAGGTAATTTCACGTGTCTGAAAAACACTCTGGTTAGTCAGCGACAAATGAAAACCATCTGTAAGGAGAGACAAACCTGCAGGGTTGGTGTAAACGGCATCAATTTCGGTAGATGCATCTCTGGCCGGATTGCGTAAGAAATGTACGCTCTGATTTGTATTGGTAAGTAATCCTCCGGCAAAAACCGGACTTGTTGCCAAAGTCAGCAACAGAAGAAAACATGTTTTTTTAATTGTCATTATTTACAGATTAAAGAAGATAAGAGAGCTAATTAAAGTTGAACCCCTATCTTAAATTAAAAATTAATTAATTTTTCCGCCGACAAAATTACACATTTTTTCATCGTTTGTGCAATATCAAATTATTTATGGCACATTTTCATATTTAATGGGCAAATTAATCTTCAGCAAATTCATCTCAAACAGTTGATATTGTTTCACTTGCAACTGTTTCAAACAAAACCAAACAACATACAGACATCTCTCCCTTCTGCTTTAAATAGAGAGAATAGTCATTAACTTTGCAGAAATTTTAAGGCAAAAAAAGCAGGAAATCGCAGGCTGTCGGTAGAAAATCCTATTTTCCGGCTATCAAAACGAAGTTATAATGCATCAAAACGACAAAGGAGCGCCAAACCAACTGGGCACGGAACGCATAAAGAAGTTACTTATAGAGTATTCTGTTCCGGCAATAGTTGCAATGTCGGTCACTTCCATTTACAATATAATAGACAGCATTTTCATCGGACAGGGAGTTGGTCCGATGGCGATCGCCGGGCTGGCCATCACGTTTCCGTTTATGAACCTCGGAGCAGCCTTCGGGTCACTGGTTGGAGCCGGAGCATCAACTATGGTTTCGATTTATCTGGGAAGAAAAGACAGAGACGGAGCGATCCGCATTCTGGGTAATGCATTTGTGATGAACCTGACGGTAGGACTGACGTTTGCCATTTCAATGCTCCTATTTCTCGACCCTATCCTGCGACTCTTCGGCGCCAGCGACCAGACTCTTCCCTATGCCCGCAGTTTCATGCAGATAATTCTGGCCGGTAATGTCTTCAACCACATGTTTATCGGTCTGAACAATATCATCCGCGCCTCAGGCTATCCGAAAAAAGCAATGCTCATGTCGCTGCTCACGGTCGGTGTCAATCTGGCATTGGCTCCAATATTCATTTTCATTTTCCACTGGGGCATTCGGGGTGCCGCTACAGCCACAGTTGTTGCTCAGATAACCGGATGTTGCTGGGTATTGACACATTACATCAACCCGAAAAACTATATTCATTTCAGGAAAGGCTATTTTGCACTTAAAAAGAAGATTATCGGTGACATATTCTCCATCGGCATGTCCCCCTTCCTTCTCAACTTATGTTCTTGTGTCATTGTTATCATCATGAACAAAAGCTTCATGTCATACGGTGGTGATATGGCAGTTGGAGCCTTCGGCATTACCAACCGTATCCTAATGCTATTTATAATGGTAGTATTCGGGTTCAACATGGCTATGCAGCCGATTGCAGGATATAATTTCGGAGCAAAGCTTTACGACAGGATGCTGCATGTCTACAAACTAACGGTAATTGCAGGAACAACCACCACCACAATCGGATTCATCATTGCTCAACTGATTCCGCATTCCATTGCCAGAGCATTCACCTCCAATCCACAATTGATTGACATCGCAGCACATGCCCTTCGGATCAACATGGCGATATTCCCCATTGTTGGTTTTCAGATTGTGACCTCCAGCTTTTTTCAGTCGGTAGGAATGGCAAAAACAGCCATCTTTCTTTCGTTACTGCGGCAGGTACTCGTAATGATTCCGGCACTATTCATTCTACCGCGCCTGTTCGGGTTATACGGCATTTGGGCGGCTGGTCCAACCAGCGATTTAATTGCCAGCATTATCACTTTCGCTGTACTTCAAATGCAAATGCAAAAAATTAAACGGAACAGATAACACTGAGAATCACCCTAGTTCCATATAATTATCCACGCAAGCCGGAATCTCTTCTCTGCGGTGGGTAACATAAATAAGCGACTTGTCCGGTTGTTCGCAAAAGCTCTCCACCACCCGACGGCACAGTTGCTTTTTGGCTGCATCAAGGCCGTGAAATGGCTCATCCAAAATCAGCAATTCGGGATTCTTCACTAGCGAACGGGCAAAAAGCACCAGTCGCTGTTCCCCCGAGGATATTTTAAGAAACGGCTTTTCTTTGAGATGTTCACATTCGAGCAAAGCAAGCATTTGCTGGGCAATTTCCAACTGCGATTCCGAACATTTACGAAACAGCCCCACACTATCAAAGAACCCCGAAGCGACTACCGACAAGCATGGAACATTTTCTCTGTAGTAGAGATGCATTTCCGAAGAGGTAAAACCAATACGCGCTTTGATTTCCCATATACTTTCTCCGGTTCCACGGCGACGGTCGAACAATGTAAGCTTTTTTGAATAAGCCTGCGGATTATCGGCAAAAATATAGCTCAGAAGCGTCGACTTACCCGAACCGTTAGGCCCCAGTAATGCCCATTTCTCACCTTTTCGTATTGTCCAGTTCACTCCCTGACGAATAATCTGCTTACCATAGGAAATTTCTACATCCTCCATTTTAACGACATTCTCACAAGCCTCCGGTTGATCTGCAGGAGCTGGAAATTTAGCCCAGTCGATACAAATTTCAGATGCACGCTCTTGCTTTTGTTGATGCATTGCCCTGAATTCTGAAGCACTCATAACAGAAGCCACGCGGCATTGATCCATTACAAGGACCCGCTCCGTGCAATCGGGCAAATCGACTGGTGACGGCACAAGAAACATAAGTTGAATACCCTGCATATTCATCCGCACAAACAGATCATTCAACTGGTTTCGGGAGGCGACATCCAGACCGATAAACGGATTATCAAAAATCAGCATACGGGGATTGATCGCCATTATCTTCGCGATCAGCAATTTTCTCAGCTCCCCGCTCGACAGTTGAATCAGCTTCCGGTCAAGCAGCTTCGCGATGTTTAACGCCTCTACAATTTCGTCTGTTACCGGATGTTTTGAACCATCGCCCATCAACAAATCTCTCACATACGGCGAATCTTCATACTCTGTACTGTTGAAGCGCTGCTGATAATACATCGGTCGAAAATCAACAATGGAATAGGTAGAATTGAAACTTACCAATTTTATAAAATCCCAGGCATGAAGCATTTTATCCGGGCTATCCTGCTGCAGCACTTCCAAAAAATGATAGGTTATATCACCCTTATTTAATCCATATTGTCCGGTTATAAGTTCGGCAAGCAGAGACTTTCCACTTCCATTTTCACCGGCAACAGCCCAAATTTCTCCACTTTGAACCTGCCAGTTGATAGGAGTACTAAAAGAGGCTCCCGGGATTCGGGGCAGAGCATTTTCAAGAGATAAAAAAAGATTCATTCGCATTCCGTTTAGAGAGTGCAAAGATGCCAAAGAATGATGGGACCGGCAACACCTTTTGAATAAAACACCTGTTTCAACCAAACAAAGCCGGATAAAATCCTTTGAGTATCTTTAACTGCATAAAATTGACTTTGGATTTTCACGGTTGTACCTTTATAACTCGTTATTATAAAGGAATCAAAGTTCGCACAACAAGCTAATTCGCTTGTTTACCAATAGCTTTTAAAACATGCTATTCGGTTATTCATGTAAAAAACATGTTCGTTAAAGAATATAATGGTAGTGTTTGCCCGGTTGTTATCCGACACAAGAGATGATGAGTATTATACCGAAGCGTTGTTGAATTGCCTGGCAGATATTGATAGTTGCAGTTTTCTTACAAGCAAGGAGGGAGATGACCGGTAACATCTCCCTTTTTTCATTTCCGCCAACTGTCGTTACAATCCACAATATGCGCCCACATACCACTTCTGGATCGAATTAGGAGTCTCTTTGAATAAAAAAACAAGGGGAGATTTGCTATCTTTGAAATCAATTAATATCGCTGAAAAGGCCGCTGAAAAAATCGAGATAGCACGAAGCATTCGGGTATACATAAAAACCGAATATCTTTCCTTTTTAAAGCATATATTTTGTTTTTAATTATCAGAATTTCTTTCGTAATCTTTGTTTTCACAGTACTGAACAGGATTACAATTTAAGTATAAGCTGTTCTTTTTGCTGTATATTTATTCACAAAAGTCATTTTTTTTGCATAAAATCACATGTTTTCACGTCAAAAATTTTGACATCACGTAAAAAATTCGGACATTTGTACCCGAAAAAAGAATAATCTGTAACGTATTGTCATGTCAATCTTAAAAAAACACAGCATTGGCATAGTTACACGACAATAATGCAAAGCCAAAAATCAAAATGGAACAACAAAGAATGAACTATCCGAACTTTCCACAGCCCCAAGGCTTGTACCATCCTGAAAATGAAAAAGACGGATGTGGAGTAGGCTTAGTGGTGAATATCAAGGGCGGCAAATCGCATGATATCGTTGAAAACGGATTGCAAGTGCTTGAGCACATGATGCACCGCGGAGCTGAAGGTGCAGATAACAAAACCGGAGACGGAGCCGGAATTTTAGTGCAGATTCCTCACGAATTTATTCTTCTGCAGGGAATTCCTGTTCCGGAAAAAGGCAAGTATGGAACAGGATTATTTTTTCTTCCGAAAAACGAATCCGATCAGGAAATTTTTCTTTCAATCATCAAGAAAGAAATTGAAAAAGAAGGGCTTACATTGACCCACATCCGTAACGTTCCTGTTGACAGCGAAGTATTGGGAGAAGTTGCTCTTGCAGCAGAACCCGATGTAAAACAGCTGTTCATCACCGGAGGAAACGACCAGCTTGCATTGGAAAGAAAACTGTATATTGTTAGAAAGAAAATCGAAAACGCAATTCTTGGCTCCAATATTCAGGACAAAGGACAGTGCTATATCGTGAGCCTTTCCACTCAAAAGATTATTTATAAAGGGATGTTATCTTCCATTCAATTGAGAAGTTACTTTCCTGACCTGACAAACCCATATTTCACCAGTGCTCTGGCATTGGTTCACTCACGTTTTTCCACCAACACCTTCCCAACGTGGGCTTTGGCTCAGCCATTCCGCATGTTGGGTCACAACGGTGAAATCAATACCATCCGTGGTAACCGCAGCTGGATGGAATCTCGCAAGAGCGTTCTCAATCCCGAAGAACTCGGCACGATGGAAAACCTCGAGCCGCTGATTCAACCGGGCATGAGCGATTCTGCATCGCTTGACAACGCACTGGAATTTTTCGTAATGAGCGGAATGAGCATTCCTCACGCCCTCGCCATGATGGTTCCCGAAAGTTTCAACGACAAAAACCCGATTTCTCCGGAACTGAAAGCATTCTACGAATACCACAGTATCTTCATGGAACCGTGGGATGGCCCTGCAACTTTGCTGGTTTCCGATGGTCGTTACGCTTGCGGTACGCTCGACAGAAACGGTTTGCGTCCTACCCGTTACCTCATCACCAAAGACGATGTGATGGTAGTTGCTTCCGAAACCGGAGTATTAACGATCGATGCGTCTCAAATCAAAGAAAAAGGTCGTCTTCGTCCGGGTAAAATCCTGATGGTGGATACCGAAACCGGTACCGTTAAATACGATGCCGAAATCAAGGAAGAACTGGCCAACGAACATCCGTATAAAACATGGCTCGAAAAGAACCGTGTAATTTTGAGCAAATTGTCATCCGGTAGAACTGTAAAAAATACCGTTGACAACTACGAAACAATGTTGCGCGTCTTCGGGTATAACCGCGAGGATATCGAACGCATTATCCAACCACTGGGTGTTACCGGCGTTGAACCTACCGGTTCGATGGGTAGCGACATTCCATTGGCAGTAATGTCTGATCAGCCACAGCGTTTGTTCAACTACTTCCGTCAGCAGTTTGCTCAGGTAACCAACCCTCCTATCGACCCGATTCGTGAAGAGCTGGTAATGTCAACCACGAACTATATCGGTTCCATCGGAGGCAACATTCTGAAACCGTCGGCAGAACACTGCAAGGTTGTTCGCCTCCCGGTTCCCGTATTGACCAACACCGAACTGGACATTTTATGCAATCTAAAATATAAAGGATTTACAACCAAGCGTCTGCCGATGTTGTTTGATGCCGCAGCCGGCACCAAAGGCATGGAAGAAGCTATCGATAGTCTTTGTAAACAGGCAGAACAGGCTGTTGACGAAGGTATCAATTACGTAATCCTGAGCGACCGTGGCGTTTCTGCAGAAAAGGCTCCTATTCCTTCTCTGCTGGCACTTTCAGCTGTTCATCATTACCTCAACGACAAATGCAAACGCGCACAGATCGCGTTGATCGTTGAAACAGCTGAAGCTTACGAAACAATGCACATCGCATTGCTGGTTGGCTTCGGAGCAAGTGGAGTGAACCCATACATGGCTTTTGCGGTTCTGAATGACCTCGTAATTCGCAAAGAGATCCAACTTGACTTTGCAACTGCCGAAAAGCATTTTCTGAAAGCTATCCACAAAGGATTGCTCAAAGTGATGTCGAAAATGGGTATTTCAACTATCAAGAGTTACAACGGCGCCAAAATCTTTGAAGCAATCGGTCTTTCAAACGACCTCCTTGAAAAATATTTCAGAGGAATGTCTTCGAAAATTGAGGGAGCTGGCCTTAGTGATATTGCCAGTGACATTCTTAAATCTCACAAGAATGGATTTGAAAGCGATGTAGTCAACGATTTGCTTGACAACTACGGCAACTACGCTTATCGCGTTACAGGCGAACAACACGCATGGAATCCGGAAACGATTTCAAAACTTCAGTTGGCAACCCGTTTGGGCAGCTACAAGAAGTTCAAAGAATATTCCAAATTCGTTAACGAGAAAGAACATCCGATCTTCCTCCGCGACATGATGGAGTTCAAGAAAAACCCGATCGACATTTCGTTGGTTGAACCGGCAAGTGAAATCACCAAACGCTTTGTAACAGGTGCTATGTCATACGGCTCTATCAGCCGCGAAGCTCACGAAGCTATGGCAATGGCAATGAACAAAGTGGGCGGTAAGAGTAATACCGGTGAAGGTGGTGAAGATCCCGAACGTTACAAACCAAGACCTGACGGTACTTCTGCGCGAAGTGCCATCAAACAGGTTGCTTCGGGACGTTTCGGCGTAACAACACACTATCTGGTTAACGCTGACGAAATTCAGATCAAAATCGCTCAGGGTGCAAAACCGGGTGAAGGTGGCCAGTTACCGGGCTTCAAAGTTGACGAGATGATTGCAAAAACCCGTCACTCTATACCAGGCATCTCGTTGATTTCACCTCCGCCTCACCACGATATTTACTCAATCGAAGACTTGGCTCAGCTCATCTTCGACCTGAAGAATGTAAATCCGAAAGCGCGTATCAGTGTGAAACTGGTATCTGAAACCGGTGTTGGGACAATTGCTGCCGGTGTTGTGAAAGCGAAAGCCGACATGGTACTAATCAGCGGTTGCGAAGGTGGTACTGGTGCGAGCCCGATGAGCTCCATCCGTCATGCCGGTCTTCCCGCTGAATTAGGTTTGGCTGAAACTCAACAGGTCTTGGTTCTGAACAACCTCCGTGGCAAAGTAAGACTGCAATCCGATGGTCAGGTGAAAACCGGACACGACATTGTAACCATGGCCCTGCTCGGTGCTGAAGAATATGGTTTTGCTACCAGTGCCCTGATCGTGTTGGGTTGCGTGTTGATGCGTAAGTGTCACCTCAATACCTGTCCGATGGGTGTAGCTACTCAGGACGAAAAAATGCGCAAGCATTTCGTAGGTCGCTATGAATACCTCGTTAACTTCTTCAACTTCTTGGCAGAAGAAGTTCGTGAATGCCTGGCTGAACTCGGATACACCAAACTGGACGACATTATCGGACGTTCCGATCTTCTCGTCCCGAAACAATATCCGGCAGGTTCTAAACTGAGCAAAATTGATTTATCAAAAATCCTCTATCGCCCCGAAGAAGCAAAAACAAATGCTACACGTAAGGCAGTAGAACAAGATCATAAAATAGACGAAATCCTTGATCTGAAATTGATTAAGGTTTGTAAACCGGCTCTCGAATCGAAAATGCCAGTTCAGCTGAACTACAAGATCGACAATACCGACCGTGCTGTTGGTGCCATGTTGGCTGGTAAAGCTACTGAATTACACGGAGAAGAAGGCTTACCGGAAGGGACTATCAATATTACCTTCAACGGTTCGGCAGGACAAAGCTTCGGAGCATTCCTTGTTCCGGGCATTACTTTCCGCCTCGAAGGAGATGCTAATGACTACCTTGGTAAAGGTTTGTCAGGTGGTAGAATTGTAGTTGTACCTCCTGTTGGAACTACCTTCAAATCGAACGAAAACATTATCGCCGGCAACACGCTGCTTTATGGTGCTACTACCGGTGAAGTGTATATCAGCGGCCAGGTAGGCGAACGCTTCTGTGTAAGAAACAGTGGAGCCATCGCGGTTGTTGAAGGTGCCGGTGACCACTGCTGTGAATATATGACAGGTGGCCGTACCGTAGTTCTGGGAACAGTAGGACGTAACTTTGCAGCCGGTATGAGTGGCGGTATTGCTTACGTTTGGAACAAAGACGGCAATTTCGACTACTTCTGTAACATGGAAATGGTAGAACTGTCGCTGGTTGAAGAAGCTGTTGACAACAAAGAACTATACGATCTTATCGAAGCGCATGCCCGCTATACCGGCAGTACTGTTGCTAAAGAAATGCTTGCCGATTGGGACAACTACGTTGACCAGTTTATCAAGGTAATGCCTATCGAATACAAAAAAGTTCTTCATGCACAACGTCTTGCAGCGCTTGAAGCTAAGATTGCAAGTGTAGAACGTGATTATTAATGGTTTGAGAAAAAGGAGGAGAGACGAAAAAATCGTTTCTTCTCTTATGTCAGACGGAAAAAAGAAATTGTAAATAGTAAATTGAAAATAAGATAATGGGAAACCCAAAAGCTTTCATGAGTATCGATCGTAAAGAGGCCGGCTATCGGCCTGTTGACGAACGGGTATGCGATTTTTCCGAAGTTGAACAAACTCTCAACATTGAAGATCGCAAGTTACAGGCATCACGCTGTATGGATTGCGGCGTGCCCTTCTGCCACTGGGCTTGTCCGCTGGGTAACAAGCAGCCTGAATGGCAGGATCTTGCCTATAAAGGAAAATGGTTACAATCATATAAAGTACTGACTTCCACCAATGACTTTCCGGAATTCACAGGTCGTATATGTCCTGCTCCCTGCGAAAAATCATGCGTTTTGAAGTTGCACGAACAGCCTGTCACCATTCGTGAAAACGAAGCTGCTGTTGCGGAAAGAGTATTTATCGAAGGGTTGATCAATCCTATCATTCCGAAACAACGCACAGGCAAAAAAATTGCGGTAATCGGATCAGGCCCTGCCGGTCTGGCTTGTGCTAACCGACTCAACCGCAAAGGTCATACTGTAACCGTGTTTGAAAAAGACGAAACCATCGGAGGTCTTCTCCGTCTTGGTATTCCTGATTTCAAACTGCACAAATCAGTAGTCGATCGCCGTATTGACCTGATGAAAACCGAAGGCGTTGAATTTAAGACATCTGTCAATATCGGTGTCGATATTACGACAAAAGAAATCCTGAAAGAATACGATGCCGTTTGTGTAGCAATCGGCGCCGGCGTTCCGCGTGATCTGAAAGTTCCGGGTCGTGAATCCAAAGGTGTTTATTTTGCTCTTGAATTTTTACAACAACAAAACCGTGTCATTGCCGGAGTACAAATTCCTGATGCAGAAAGAATCAACGCTAAAGGTAAACATGTACTGGTAATCGGTGGTGGTGATACTGGATCCGACTGTGTTGGAACATCTGTTCGTCAAAAAGCAGAAAAGATCACACAGATCGAAATTATGCCCAAACCTCCGGTTGGTTCAAATCCTGAGACACCGTGGCCGCTCTACCCGATGGTTTTGAAAACATCATCGTCGCACATGGAAGGTTGCGAACGCCGCTGGAACCTTGACACACTGCGTTTCCTCAGCGAAAACGGACAGGTAACCGGTGTTGAAGTAGAAGAAGTAGAATGGACGAAAGACGAAAACGGTCGTATGAATTTGAAACGTACCGGAAAAGTTGAAACCATCAAAGCTGATTTGGTATTCCTTTCTATGGGATTTGTTCATCCGCTCTACGAAGGTTTGTTGCAGGAATTAGGCGTAGAACTGAACGAACGCAAAAACGTTGCGGTTGACGGTTCACACCAAACATCCGTAAACAAAGTGTTTGCTTCCGGTGATGCCGCTCTGGGCGCATCTCTGGTTGTACGTGCCATCGCTTCGGGTCGTGACACTGCCGAAAGTATCGACGAATTCTTGAAGGCTTGATCTACTTCCCTCTCAGCATATTTCGGTAAGCAGATACCAGGTTATCAGTAGAAGGTGGTTCCTGATACCTGCTTACCATTTATATGAGCTCTCCCGGTCGTCCCGATCGGCTCATATAAAGCTACTTTCTGTATCAGAGTGTTTTTCTGCCGTCCGGAAGCCCTTCCGGAACTAAAACCTACCGCTTATGCAAAACAACATTCTACCCCAAAATTTTTATTCCGCATATCAAAAACGGCTTGCCGAAGTACGTTCACATCTGAACCGTCCTTTGACATTGGCCGAAAAAATATTATACGTTCACCTCTTTGACTCCAAAGAGACAAAAGCATACCAAAGAGGTTCAGACTATGCCTATTTTGCGCCCGATCGGGTAGCCATGCAGGATGCAACCGCTCAAATGGCATTGCTCCAGTTTATGAATGCCGGCAAAAGCAAGACTGCCGTTCCGTCGTCGGTGCATTGCGACCATCTGGTTACGGCCAAAGTGGGAGCTTCAGACGACCTCCATTCGGCCAATGTGACCAACAAAGAGGTATACGATTTTTTGCTCTCCGTTTCCCAAAAATATGGCATTGACTTCTGGAAGCCCGGTGCTGGCATCATCCATCAGGTTGTCCTCGAAAATTATGCATTCCCCGGCGGAATGATGGTAGGTACCGACTCTCACACCCCTAACGCTGGCGGATTGAGCATGGTAGCCATCGGCGTGGGTGGTGCCGACGCCGTCGATGTGATGGTAGGCATGCCCTGGGAACTGAAGATGCCGAAACTGATCGGGGTAAAACTCTCCGGTCGCATGAATGGATGGACTTCACCCAAGGATGTAATTCTGAAACTGGCCGGAATCCTGACCGTAAAAGGAGGTACCAATGCCATTATCGAATATTTCGGCGAAGGCGTTTCTTCTCTATCCGCAACAGGAAAAGCAACCATCTGTAACATGGGTGCTGAAGTGGGCGCTACCACCTCCATCTTCCCGTTCGACGAAAAGACAGCTTATTATCTGAAAGCTACCGGACGTGCTGACATTGCGGAGCAAGCTGCTGCCGTAGCGGCCGATTTGCAGGCCGACGCAGAAGCTATTGCCGCTCCCGAAAAATATTACGACCGGGTAATCGAGATCAATCTCGACGAACTGGAACCGTATATCAACGGCCCGTTCACTCCCGATGCTGCCCATCCGATTTCCGAGTTCGTGAAGATCGTCAAGGAAAAGAATTATCCCGAAACGGTCGAGGTCGGACTGATAGGTTCCTGCACCAACTCATCGTACGAAGATTTGGCCAAAGCGGCATCCATTGCCCGTCAAGCCAACGAAAATAATATTGAAACGAAGGCCAAATTCATCCTTTCTCCGGGATCGGAAAAAGTGCGTGCCACGGCAGAGCGGGATGGTTTGTTAGCTCCGTTCGAACAATTCGGGGGCCTGATTATGGCCAACGCTTGCGGCCCCTGCATCGGTCAGTGGAAACGTCAAACCGACGATCCTCAGGCGCTGAACTCCATTGTTTCGTCGTTCAACCGCAACTTTGCGAAACGCGCAGATGGCAACCCGAACACCTATCACTTTGTAACATCGCCCAATCTGGTTACGGCTTTGACTCTTGCCGGTCGACTGACATTCAATCCATTGACCGACACCATTTTCAACAAGGACGGCAAAGCGATCAAATTACAGGAACCAGAAGGAGATGAACTTCCGCAACAGGGCTTTGCACAGGCCGAATCGGGCTGTTTGCAGCCATCTGCAGATGGTTCTTCTATCGAAGTAAAAATTGCTCCTGACTCACAGCGTCTGCAAAAATTGCAACCATTTGCGCCGTGGGATGGCAACGATTACAAAGGATTGGCATTATTGATAAAGACACAAGGCAAATGCACTACGGATCATATTTCAATGGCCGGAGAATGGCTGCGATTCCGCGGTCACCTCGAAAACATTTCCGACAACCTGCTGATGGGAGCCGTCAACGCCTTTAACGAAAAAACCAACGAAGTACTCAATCCGCTTGACGGTTCGTACGGAAAAGTATCGCAAGTGGCAAAAACGCTGAAAAGCAAAGGTATTTCGTCAATAGTAGTTGCCGAAGACAATTACGGAGAAGGCTCTTCGCGCGAACATGCCGCCATGGAGCCCCGTTTCTTAGGAGTCAAAGCGATCCTTAGCAAATCGTTTGCCCGCATCCACGAAACAAACCTGAAGAAACAGGGGATGCTGGCGCTGACATTTGCCAATGCTGCCGACTACGACCAAGTAAAAGAAACCGACACGATCGACATTCTCGGCCTGACCGAATTCGCACCGGGCAAGCCATTGACGATAAAATTGCATCATACCGACGGAAGCGAAGATAGCTTTGCCGCAAACCACACCTATAATCAGGAACAAATTGATTGGTTTAAGGCGGGTTGCGCACTGAATATGATGAAGTAATATTTGAAACGGGACAAGCGGCTTCCCTGCCGCTTGTAGATTTTCTCAAGCGACAAGGATGTCGCTTGTCCCAGCTAACAATTCAACAAAAGAATGAAAGTTACTTGTACAAACGGTCAACTGACCGTACCCGATATAGTTACCATCCCGTTTATTGAAGGCGATGGTATCGGCCCCGAAATAACCGGGGCTGCACAAAAGGTAATCAATGCCGCTGTTACGAAAGCCTATAATGGAAAGCATTCCATTGAATGGAAAGAAGTGCTGGCCGGAGGCAAAGCATTCGAGCAAACCGGTTCATGGTTACCAGACGAAACACTGGCTGCTTTTCAGGAATACCTCGTCGGTATCAAAGGTCCGCTGACCACGCCGATTGGCGAAGGCATCCGTTCGTTGAACGTAGCGCTTCGTCAAACACTCGACCTGTTTGTCTGCCTGCGCCCCGTACGATGGTTTAAGGGAGTTCCCTCACCTGTGATTCATCCCGAGAAGGTCAACATGTTTATCTTCCGCGAAAACACCGAAGATATTTATGCCGGAATCGAATACATGACTGGCGATGCCAACTGCGAAAAATTCAAGAAATTCCTGATCGAAGAGATGGGTGTGACAAAGGTTCGTTTTCCAGAAACATCCTCCTTCGGTGTAAAACCGGTTTCGAAAGAGGGTTCGGAGCGCTTGGTTCGTGCCGCTATTCAGTTTGCGGTCGACCGCAAATTACCGTCTGTAACGCTGGTCCACAAAGGCAACATTATGAAATTCACCGAAGGTGCCTTCAAAAACTGGGGCTACAAACTGGCCGAAGCAGAATTCGGAGATAAAGTATTCACGATGGCCGAATACCAGCAAATAAAGAAAAGCGAAGGGAAAGAGGCTGCCGATGCCGTTTACAAACATGCCGTCAAAGAAGTCAAAATTATTGTGAAAGATGTGATTTGTGACGCATTCCTGCAAGAATCGTTACTGCATCCGGAGGAACACTCTGTAATTGCCACCATGAACCTGAACGGAGATTACGTATCGGATCAGCTGGCTGCCTGCGTGGGAGGAATAGGCATAGCTCCGGGAGCAAACATCAACTACAATAGTGGCCACGCCATTTTCGAGGCGACCCATGGCACCGCTCCCGACATTGCAGGAACGGGCAAAGCCAATCCGTCGTCATTGCTGCTTTCGGGCGTAATGATGCTCGACTATCTGGGCTGGAACGAAGCTTCGGTATTGATCGAAAATGCCATTGAAAAACTGATGGCTGAACGCAAGATGACGGCTGATCTCTATTCGCAGACGGAGAATGCAACCCTGCTTTCGACAAACGAATATGCAGATGCATTGATCAGTTTGTTATAAATCGAAAATTCTGGTACACTAAAATATTTTGTGGCATCCCCACATTTGAACAAACCAACAGACCGGAGTAAGATTTCCTGAGTCTGACGAGAGAAAGAACCTGTAGTATTAATTTTATAACATGAAAGGTTATGAGTACAGATGACATCATTAAAAAGCTGACTGATTCCATCAAAGTCACAAGTTACATCGACAACGAGCTTTTTATCAAATATAATGTAAAGCGTGGTCTGCGTAACGAAGACCACTCCGGAGTATTGGTCGGCCTGACCACAATCGGCGATGTTGTGGGTTACGAACGACAGGAAGGGGGGCCGCTGAAAGCTATTCCCGGTAAACTTATCTATCGTGGCATTGACGTGGAAGACATCGCCGAATCGTTACAAAAGACCCATCGTTTTGGGTTCGAAGAAACAGTGTTTCTCCTTTTAGCTGGTTACCTTCCGTCAAAAGAAGAACTGGATTCTTTCAACGAGCTGATTTCAGAACAACGCCGCATTGAAGACATGTCGAAGTTCAGTATCCTACAATTACAAGGGCATGATATCATGAATATTTTGGCTCGTTCCGTCATGATTATGTACACCTTCGACGAAGAAGCAGACAATACTTCGCGCGAGAACCTGATGAAGCAGGCAGTGTCGCTTATCGCCAAGTTCCCTACTATCATTGCTTATGCTTATCATAGCATGCGCCACACCTATCAGGGAAGAACCATGGCAATTCGTCACCCCAAGGACAACCTCTCGATCGCTGAGAACTTCCTTTATATGCTCAAAGGGCCGGACAACTATACAGAACTGGATGCCCGCATTTTGGACATGGCACTGGTACTTCATGCCGATCACGGTGGAGGTAACAACTCGACCTTCACCATCCGTGTTACCAGTTCGTCAGGAACCGACACCTATTCGTCGGTAACAGCCGCCATTGGATCGTTGAAAGGACCATTGCACGGGGGTGCCAATCTCAAGGTAATCGACATGTTCAATCACCTGAAAGAGGTTATTTCCGACTGGAATAACGAAGCCGAAATCAAAGAATATCTGCTGAAAATGCTCCGCAAAGAAGCATATAACCGCACCGGTCTTATTTACGGTATTGGCCATGCCGTTTATACCATTTCTGATCCGCGTGCTGAAATTTTGAAAGTAATGGCTCGTGATCTGGCAAAAGAAAAAGGCCGCGAGGATGAATTTGCGTTCCTCGAGCTGATCGAAAAACTGGGCGTGGAAACCTTCATGGAGTTCAAAGGAAACAACGTCAACAAGCGCGTTTGTGCCAACGTTGACTTTTATTCCGGATTTGTTTACGAAATGATTGGTCTGCCTAAAGAAGTCTTTACACCGATCTTTGCCATGGCACGTATTGCAGGCTGGATGGCTCACCGAATTGAAGAGCTAAACTTTGATAGTAAACGAATTATCCGTCCGGCTTATAAAAACGTGGCAGACCGGAAAGATTACGTGGCACTGGAACAACGAAGCCGAAAATGAGATAGATACACGGTGGTTGCTATGATAGCAGCCACCGCCCAATCTAAACATATTGCAACAAATAATAAATGCAATTAAAATGTGTATCTTTTTGAAATAAAAATACCAAAAAAACATCGAATCTCAATATAGTTTGTACCTTTGCAGTCAAGTAAATACTTTGTTTCACAAAGATATAATGCTCTAAACAAGACATATTTAACTACACAACCAATATAACCCTCATGTCGAAAACAGCAAAAGTAATTGAATTGGATCAAGTGGTTGTTCGATTCTCCGGCGACTCTGGCGATGGAATGCAGCTCACCGGCACACTTTTTTCCAATTTGTCAGCCATCCTTGGCAACGAAATCTCCACATTTCCTGACTATCCTGCCGAAATTCGCGCTCCGCAAGGAACACTAGGCGGCGTATCAGGTTTTCAGGTTCACCTCGGTGCACAAAAAATCAATACTCCGGGCGATCAGGCCGATGTTTTAGTAGTTATGAACCCGGCAGCCCTGAAAGTAAACGTAAAAGCTATCAAACCGGGTGGTGTAATCCTTTTTGATGAAAACACCTTCGACGAATCAGGCTTGAAAAAAGCAGGTTTTGTCACTGACAATCCATTTGAAGAACTTGGTTTGAAAAACGTTCAATTACTGGGCGCTCCCCTCACCGACCTGACAAAATTAAGCCTTGAAAACAGCGGGTTTGACAACAAAACTATTGTTCGCTCAAAGAATATGTTTGCTCTCGGTCTGGCTTGTTGGTTATTCAACCGTCCAATTGACAAAGCGCAGCATTTCCTGGAAACCAAGTTTTCAAAGAAACCTGCTATCCTTCAAGCCAACCTCAAAGTACTGATCGATGGCTTCAACTATGGTAGCAACACACATGCTGCTGTATCGACATATCATATCGGCAAATCTGAAATTGACAAAGGACGCTATACAAGTATCAACGGTAATAAAGCTGTAGCTTTCGGTTTGATTGCGGCTGCCGAAAAAGCCGGCTTACAACTATTCCTGGGTAGTTATCCAATCACCCCGGCAACTGACGTTATGCACGAACTTGCAGCCCGCAAAGATTTGGGCGTACGCGTTGTTCAGTCGGAAGACGAAATTGCAGGTATCTGTACCGCTATCGGAGCAAGCTTTGCCGGAAATCTGGCAGCGACTTCCACATCAGGACCCGGCCTGGCACTGAAAAGTGAAGCTATCGGCCTGGCTGTAATGGCAGAATTACCTCTGGTGATTGTTGATGTTCAGCGTGGCGGACCGTCTACCGGACTTCCTACCAAAACCGAACAGGCAGACCTTCTGCAGGCACTTTACGGCCGTAACGGAGAATGTCCGTTGGTTGTAATTGCAGCAGGAACACCGGACGACTGCTTCGACTACGCTTTCATGGCAGCTAAAATTGCGGTGGAACATGTAACTCCGGTTATTTTGTTAACCGACGGTTTCATCGCGAATGGCACCTCTTTGTGGAAATTGCCAAAACTAAGCGAATACCCCGCCATCGTAGCTCCACGTCCGACAGAACCTGCCGAAACATGGAAAGCTTACATGCGTGATCCTGAAAAACTAAACCGTTACTGGGTAGCTCCGGGAACTCCGGGATACAACCACCGTGTTGGCGGTCTTGAAAAAGATTTCCTCACAGGTGCTATCTCCACCGACCCGAAAAACCACCAAAAAATGGTTGACGTACGTCAGGCCAAAATTGATAAAATTGCAGATTATATCCCCGAACTGGAAGTTTACGGAGATGCTTCGGCCGACACCCTTATTGTGGGTTGGGGCGGAACTTGCGGACACCTGCGTTCGGCAGTTGACAAGTTGAACGAAACCGGCAGCAAAGCAGCTTTGGCTCATTTCAACTACATTATGCCGCTACCAAAGAATACCCGTGAAGTTCTTTCGAACTACAAGAAAATAGTTGTTTGCGAATTAAATAACGGCCAGTTTGCCAGCTACCTTCGTTCTCAACTTCCTGAAATCACTTTTTCACAGTTCAACAAGGTTCAGGGACAGCCCTTCGAAGTCCATGAAATCGTTGAACATATAACATCTCTTTAATCTGCCAATTATGAGTTCTCAAACATATACAGCACAAGATTTTAAAAGCGACCAATACGTGCGCTGGTGCCCGGGTTGCGGTGACTTTGCCATTTTGAATTCTATTTACAAAGCAATGGCAGAACTAGGCGTTGACCCATCTCAGACTGCGGTGATTTCCGGTATCGGATGTTCTTCCCGTCTGACTTATTACATGAATACTTATGGTTTCCATACCATTCACGGCCGTGCTGCGGCTGTTGCAACCGGCGTAAAATCGGCCAATCCTGATTTAACCGTATGGCAATTCACCGGCGACGGCGACTGTTTGGCCATCGGTGGAAATCACTTCATCCATGCCGTTCGTCGCAACATCGACATCAACATCGTATTGCACAACAACGAAATTTATGGTCTTACGAAAGGTCAGTATTCTCCGACATCAAAGAAAGGTTTGATTACCAAATCTTCTCCTTTCGGAACGATTGAGCGTCCTTTCCGACCTGCAGAATTGACTTTCGGCGCACGCGGAACATTCTTTGCCCGTACCATCGATGTAGACACCAAAGGATCGACCGATGTAATGGGGGCTGCGGCCAAGCACAAAGGAACCTCTGTTGTTGAAGTGTTGCAAAACTGCGTTATTTTCAACGACGGCGCTCACAAAGAGATCAGCTCTAAAGAAGCCCGTGCCGAAAAGACCATCACGCTGGAACAGGGAAAACCAATGTTATTCGGCAAAGACAACGAAAAGGGTCTTATGCTCGACGGCTTTAACCTGAAAGTGGTTACTCTGGGAGAAAATGGCATCACCGAAAAAGACATTCTGGTGCACGATGCCACTACCGAAGATAATACTTTACATCTGAAACTGGCCAACATGACCGGTCCGGATATGCCTGTGGCAATGGGTGTGATCCGTAATTTTGCCACAAGCACCTACAACGATGAGCTTGTTCAACAAATTGAAGAGGTTCAGGCGAAATCCAAGATCAAGACTTTTGACGACTTATTGAAGAGCCTCGATTCCTGGGAAATCTGATAAAATTAACTATGAACAATTGATGAAAGAAATTTACTGCGTATCTTTGCCACGCGTAAATTTCTTTTGTCATTTATAACCGTATAAATCGTAAAATATAATGAGACAAGCATTAACAGCTACTGAATTTAATTTTCCCGGGCAAACGGGAGTCTATCATGGAAAAGTGCGCGATGTATACAGCATCGGAGATCTTTTGGTGATGGTTGCTACCGACCGAATTTCTGCATTTGACGTTGTATTACCGAAGGGAATTCCTTTCAAAGGACAAATGTTGAACCAGATTGCCGCCAAATTCCTGGATGCCAGCTCTGACATTTGCCCAAACTGGAAACTCGCTACACCTGACCCGATGGTAACCGTTGGTGTTCGTTGCGCTTCGTATCCGGTTGAAATGATTGTACGCGCTTATCTTTGCGGAAGCGCCTGGCGTGCTTACAAAAGCGGTGTTCGCGAAATTTGCGGTGTAAAATTGCCTGATGGTATGCGTGAAAACGAAAAATTTCCACTACCCATCATCACCCCGACAACTAAAGCTGAGTTGGGTCTCCACGACGAAGACATTTCAAAGGATGAAATCATCAAACAAGGTTTGGTTTCAGCTGATGAGTATGCTGTTTTGGAAAAATACACTTTGGCATTATTTGCCCGTGGCACCGAAATTGCTGCTGAACGCGGCCTGATTCTCGTTGATACCAAATATGAATTTGGCAAATACGACGGAAAAATTTATCTGATCGACGAAATTCACACCCCCGACTCTTCACGTTACTTCTATGCAGAAGGGTATCAGGAACGCTTTGAAAAAGGCGAAGCTCAGAAACAACTTTCCAAGGAATTTGTTCGCGAATGGTTGATGGACAATGGCTTTCAGGGGAAAGAAGGACAGAAAGTTCCTGAAATGACCGAAGAAATTGTAACTGGAATCAGCGAACGCTACATCGAATTGTTCGAGAACATCACCGGTGAATCATTCGACAAAGCCGATACCACAAACATTTCGGAAAGAATCGAAAAGAATGTATTGAATTATCTTGCAACCCGTTAAGGGCTGCAAGGTTTTTATCTGCAATTACAGGCTTTATCAAGCAAATGATAAGACACCTTCACAACACCCTCGACTATCAGGTCGGGGTGTTTTGAATAATATGGTGAATACCCATCCAGATAATCACTTGTTCCGAAGTGATACTTCCCTTCAAATCTCAAATCGATGATTTTTGTAATGGGGAAACGCAGTCCTAATCCTGCAATAAAATTTATTCCACCCCCGCTTTTTGAAAGCTTATCACCCTTATTGGGACGACCGGAAGTCGGAGAGAAACTCTGATCGGAAACACTGGCACCGATCAGCCCCACCCCACCTACTAAATACAAGTCAATAGGAATTCGTTGTTCTGAAAAGAAAGAGAACATTTCAAAATTTACCAAGCCTGAAACTTCTCCGATAAAAGCAGAGTATTTATAATCGCGGGGATGCCGGGTAAAATCGCGGGTACCCTGATACTTTTGCAATCCGATATTAGCTACATAGGCAAGACCGGCCATAAGGTATTTCCGGTATTCCGCAGTATATATCGTCCCCACATCCTGTTGGATAAAATCTTTAAAGAATCCATGCGCTGAATAAGTAGCAGCAGCATCACTGAACATGTAACCATAACCAATTCCGACAGAGATGGAATGTTCATGCGCCTCATAGTCATAACCCTGAGCAGACACATTAAAGCATGACCCCATAAGAATCATAGCCATTAACACTATAATTTTTACATGTTCCCTCAATTTCATTAATTTTTTATTTCTCTATAGATTTTGGTTCTGTTTCTAATATTATTTGTGCCTCATAAACAATAGCAGCGGCGTTCCCGTAAACTCCCACATACTTCGTAATTTATTTTCGAGAAACCTTATGTATGGATCTTTTACGTATTGTGGCAAGTTGGCAAAAAATACAAATGTAGGAACCTGCGTATCTGGCAACTGTGTCACATATTTTATCTTTATATACTTACCTTTAGTCGACGGCGGCGGGTAATTTTCTATCAGTGGAAGGAAGTACTCATTCAACTTATTAGTTGATATTCTTCGGGTCTTATTTTGATAAACAGCGACTGCTGTTTCCACCACCTTGAATATTCGCTGCTTGGTAAGCGCAGATGTAAATATAATAGGAAAATCCGTAAATGGGGCTAAACGTTCCCGAATTGAGTTTTCAAAAGCCTTAATATCCTTCACTTCCTTACTGTCCACAAGATCCCATTTATTCACACACACAACCAATCCCTTGCGGTTTTTTTGAACCAGAGAGAAAATATTCAAATCCTGGCTCTCAATTCCACGAGTAGCATCAATCATCAGGATACAAACATCCGAACTTTCAATAGCCCGTATCGCTCTTAAAACCGAATAAAACTCAAGATCTTCATTTACCTTGCTCTTTTTCCGGATCCCGGCTGTATCTACCAGATAAAAGTCATGTCCGAATTTATTATAGCGCGTATAAATTGAATCTCTTGTAGTACCGGCAATATCCGTTACAATAGCACGCTCATCGCCGATCAACGCATTTACAAGAGATGATTTTCCTGCATTAGGACGTCCAACTACTGTAAATTTGGGAAGATCTTCGAGGTCTTCTTCTTCGGCTTCGCTTTTCAGATGCGCCAAAACTTCATCCAGAAGTTCACCGGTTCCCGAACCGTTTACAGCTGAAATCACATAAGGATCACCCAATCCAAAGGCATAAAACTCTGCGGCCTGATACTGTAAATCAAAAGTATCGGCTTTATTTGCGATCAACACAACCGGTTTTTTACCTCTTCGCAATATGCTTGCAACCTGCAAATCCAGGTCCGTAATTCCATTCAGGATATCAACGACAAAAAGGACAACATCGGATTCCTCAATAGCGATAGAAACCTGACGCTTAATTTCTTCTTCGAAGATATCATTTGAATTCACCACCCAACCTCCGGTGTCAATCAGGGAAAACTCTCTTCCGTTCCATTCGACTTTCCCATATTGACGGTCACGGGTAGTACCGGCTTCTTCGTTTACGATCGCTCTGCGGGTTTTGGTCAAACGATTAAAAAGAGTTGATTTTCCGACATTAGGTCGGCCTACGATAGCTACAATATTGCTCATGAATTATGTTATTAATCTGATGCATAATTGCATCAACTTTAAAAAAAACGATTTTGGTTATTTCTAAATCCGCAACAAAGCAATTATTACTTTGCCGGAACTTTAATTTTATCCCGTACCACATACAAATCCCTTTTCACCTGAGGATATGCTTCTCCTATCTCCGATTTCAGTTGTTGAGCGTCCTGCATTGTACGGCAGTTGCCCGCTCTCACTTTCCAGAATGGAGAATGATACGATACATAGACCGGAACATTCGGAAGCAACTGCTGAAATTCTTCCTCAATCCGGAAAGCTTCCGATTTGGCTGTTTTTTGAATATTACTGGAATAAACCTGCACCCGATACCCCGGAACCTCAACAGTATTGACTACCGTCAACGGTTCGACAGTACCGACGGAATTCTCAAATGTTTGTGTTTGTGTGACCGTTTTCTTTTTAACTCCATACACCAAAGATTCAATTCTTTGATCCTGATGCACTTTAACGACGGCTTTTGCAGATGTATCTTTACTCTCCAAATGAGAGAAAATGTTTTGGGCAGACACACATAAAACACTAACAAACAACACACTAAACACAACAACTTGTTGCTTTACTGATCTTTTCGGCATACTAACAAAATATTTTGCAGCACAATACGCACAAATTGAGACAAAGATACACATTTTTAGAATAGAATTGGCAATCCGGGCACAAATGTCATTTTGATTTTTTCCAAAGGTTTATAGCGATATTTTTTATAACTTTGTGCCTTTAAGAAAATGCTCGTAAATGAAAGATATAGCTGCAATAAAGCAACCGGTTATTAACGATTTCCAACGTTTTGAAGAGCAATTTAAAGCTGCTTTTCATTCAGACAATCAACAGCTAACCGAAATATATACATACCTACTGACCAATGTTGGCAAGCAAGTACGTCCGACACTGACTCTGTTATGCAGCAAATTATGCGGAAAAATAAACGACACGGCAATACAGGCTGCTGTTGCACTGGAACTTATGCATACTGCCAGCTTATTGCATGATGATGTCGTTGACGAAGCCAAGGAGCGTCGTGGAAATCCGTCTGTATATGCCCAGTGGGGAAATAAAACAGCAATTTTATCGGGAGATTATTTACTGGCGGCGAGCTTTCTGGTTATCACCGGCATCAACAACTCCCGAATCTGGATGATCCTTGCAAATGTCGGGAAGCTTTTAGCCGAAGGTGAACTTCTGCAACTTAACAAAGCTGATGGTGAAACGGTTAGCGAGACTCATTACTTCAAAGTTATTGAAAGTAAAACCGCCACTTTATTTTCTGCATGTACTGAAGTTGGAGCCATATCTGCCGGAGCTGATAACGAACAGATCAAACGAATGCGCGAATTCGGTGAAAATCTGGGTATTGGCTTCCAGATTAAGGACGATATTTTTGATTATTCTGACAGCAATATTATCGGCAAACCTACAGGCAACGACTTAAGAGAAGGAAAAATAACCCTTCCGCTGATTCATGCTCTCAAAATCTCTTCGGAAAGCGAACGCCATGACATTTTGCACAAGATACAGTCCATTTCAACCAACGAATCTTACGTAGCTGAAATCCAAGAATTCGCAAGAAATAAAGGAGGCATAACATACGCTGAAGAAAAAATGGCTTATTACAAAAATAAAGCATTAGAAGCTTTGTCTGCATTTCCCGATAACGAAGAAAAAGAAGCTCTTATCGCCATTTTGGACTTTGCCACTGCCAGAAACTACTAACAGGCAGCAATTCAGCCATCTAAAAACTGCTTAATGAAACGATCATGTTGGTTCTCATCACATTGAAGTGAATTACGAAAATTTCAACAACATGAAGTTACATACGACCTTATAAATAAATTATTATCGTATGAAAATCAAGACATCTATTTTAAGATATACTATGGCAGTTTTACTGCCACTGCTAATGATTGTCAGCTGCAGTGCCGCTAAAAAGATTACGGCATCATCGCCAACAACCGCAAGCACCACTTCAAAATCAGCTTTTCAATCCAAGTTGCATCTACCGCAATTCTCGACGATGAATGCTGCGAAATGTAAGTTTACACTATCTTTTCACGAAAAGAGTTACTCCATATCGTCTTCTGTCAAGATAATCAAAGACAGCGTGATACAGCTTTCCATCATGCCCATCCTTGGCATTGAGATGTACAGGGCCGTATTGAGTCGCGATTCGGTGACCATCATTGACAAAAACAATCACAACTATTTTGTGACCGACTATAGCTTTTTCCAAAAACGATTTGGTGTTGCTATCAGCTTTAAAGATGTACAGGCTCTCCTGTCCAACCAACCGCTAAACTCACCGGACGAGAGTACCACTCCATCAAGTCTGACACCGAATGAAAACGGATATGAATGGATAACGTCGTATAAAGATATGAAAGCTGACTATCAGTTTTCAAAAGAATATCAACTGGACAAAACGACGCTTGAGCAAACCACATCGGATGCTAAATTCAATTGCAGCTACTCTGATTTTGGCACGTTTGACACAGTTGTTTTTCCGGCGCTCTGTTCCATTGATGCATCTCACAATCAGAAACAAGCCGGATTTACTATCTCGTACAACAAGCTCACATTTAACACTCCGTTAAACATCAACGCAATTAATCTATCAGACTACAATCGTGTAGGACTCGATCAAATTCTTCCATTCTAAAACCGGTCAGATGTACGCAAAAAGGAATTTTGTCATTTTTCTATTGCTCGCAATAATTTCATTTCCTGCCTTTTCTCAATCGATCAAGGATTTGCAGGCTCAAAAAGCAAAATTGCAGGAAGAGCTGAAAATGACCAACAAATTGCTCATTGACACAAAAAAATCAGCAGCTTCATCAGAAACAAAACTCGCCATCATACGCCAGACTATTGCATCGCGAAAAGTGTTGATTGAAAATCTCAGTCTACAAATCAATGCTTTGGATCGGCACATGGACACGTTGCAATCAGAAAAAACGCGTCTTTCACAACGACTTTCACGGTTGAGAGCAGACTATGCCCGACTGCTTCAGGAAGCACAAATTCGCAAAAGCACTTACTCCCAATTACTTTTCTTATTCTCGTCAGAATCCTTTGGACAGGCATATCGTCGTTTGCGTTATCTTCAGGAGAGCAGCGATTATAGAAAGAAACAAGCGTATGAAATTTTAGGCGTTCAGGAAACAATCACACACAAACAAAACGAAATCGTTCAGGCCAAGCAATCGAAAGTTGTAACGCTAAGCCAGAAAGAACAGGAAAACAAGCAATTGCAAAGCGAGCAATCAAAAGAAAATAAATCGCTCAACGAATTAAAAAAGAAAAACAAAGAGCTACAGGCTCAGCTCTCAAAGCAACAACGCCAGGCAAATACCCTGAATGCGAGAATAGAGAGAGCCATTATGGAGGAAATGCGCCGTGAAGAAGCCCGCAGAGAGGCTGCCCGACGCAAAGAACAACAGGCAAGAGAAGCGGCTGCGACCAAGAAAGCAGCAGCGGATAGAGCAGCTGCTGAGCGTGCTGCAAAAAAACAAGGCAAAAAATCCAAACAACCCGTTGCTACAGAAGAAAAAGCACAGACTCCGGTTGAAACATCAAAACCATCACCAGCAGCACTTCCGGCAACATCAGCCTACGTTGACATGATGACAAAAGAGGAAGCGCTTGTTTCGGGTAACTTTGCCGCGAACAGAGGCCGCTTGCCCTGGCCGGTAGAAAAAGGCTACATCCGCGGTCATTTCGGCATTCAGCCCCACCCGGTTCTGAAACACGTAACCACCAATAACAAAGGAATATACATTCAGGCTCCGCGCAACTCCGATGCACGAGCCGTATTTGACGGGATTGTTACTCAGCGATTTGCCATTCCGGGCAACAACAATGCCATCATTATCCGTCATGGAAATTATCGTACGGTCTATGCTAACTTAACCTCAATTTATGTGAATGTAGGCGACCATGTTTCGCCTCGTCAACGAATAGGAAAGATCTTTGTCGACGATGAAAACGGCGGAAAGACAGAGCTATACATGATGCTGTGGCAAGACAAAACTTTGTTGAACCCCGAATCGTGGCTTGCCCGATAACACATAATACCCGACAGAACTCTATAAAATGTTAAGAGGGCGTCTCTTTCGGTTGGTCATTCCGAAATCCATCGTATATTTGACCATCAACTAATGCTGTCTAAATCTATGTTATCCGCTTCCCAGATAAAATTCATTCGTTCGCTTGCTCAAAAAAAGGAGCGGGATGCTTCCGGTCTTTTCGTGGCGGAAGGTTCGAAAAGCGTACGTGAGTTGCTACAATACTTCGACTGTCAACTGCTTATCCTTCCAAAAGAAGATACTGAAAAATACGAAGGTCGTATTGACGAAACCGTTTATGCGTCACCCAAAGAAATTGAAAGGGCATCGTCTCAAAAAACGCCGCAGGGTGTAATTGCTGTTTTGAAAAAACCCCAAAACAACAAGCTACCAGACTTCTCTGAAAACAATCTTTATCTGGCATTAGACGGCATTCAAAACCCGGGAAACCTCGGAACTATTATCCGGCTGGCCGACTGGTTCGGAATACGGCATATTTTCTGCTCAGCCGACACCGCCGACGCATTTGGCCCGAAAACCGTTCAGGCCACAATGGGAGCATTAGGACGTGTAATGATTCATGCTGTCGATTTACCCGAATTTCTCCGTGACAACCAACCGAAAATTCCTGTTTACGGAGCTTTCCTTGGAGGTGATTCGATATACAGTGCCAGTTTGCCCGATAATGCCATAATCGTCATGGGCAACGAAGGCAATGGCATTTCCGATAAAGTTGCAGAGCACATCAATAACCGGTTGGAGATACCCTCTTTTGCCAATGGCGGAGAGACATCTGAGTCATTGAATGTTGCTGTGGCAACCGCGATTGTCTGCTCCGAATTCAGGCGCAGAACACTACCCCTCTAATAGATGAAACAAAACATTGCAATTTAACGTTATGACTAAAGACAAGATTCTGTGGACTGACGATGAGATTGACCTGCTACGGGGCTACGTCCTTTTTCTCGAAGAAAAGGGTTACGAAGTTTCGACTGCCACCAACGGCCCCGATGCAGTGGAAATGTGCCGACAACAACGTTTTGACATCATCTTTCTCGATGAAAATATGCCTGGTCAAAGCGGGCTTGAGACCCTTGGCTTTATCAAAGAGATAGATCCGTCTGTACCCGTGGTGATGATCACGAAAAGCGAAGAGGAAAATATCATGGACATGGCCATCGGAAACAAAATTGCCGATTACCTTACCAAACCGGTAAATCCCAGCCAGATACTGCTTACTCTCAAAAAAAATCTTCACAAGAGGGAAATTATTTCCGAGCAAACCACTTCGGCTTATCGCTCCGACTTCAACAAGCTTGGAATGCAAATAAATGACTCGTTCTCTCATGCCGACTGGGAAGAAGTTTACCGCCGCCTTGTTTATTGGGAACTGGAACTGAGCGAGGCAGAAAACAACATGGACGAGCTGCTGCTGATGCAAAAAAACGAAGCAAACGCTGCTTTTGCCAAATTCATTAAGCGCAACTACGCCAAATGGTTCGAAGACCCGGACAACCGACCACTCATCAGTCCCGATCTTTTCAAAAAACGCATTTTCCCGCTGCTCGATCAGGGCGAGAAGGTGTTTGTTATTCTGATTGATAATTTCCGCTTCGATCAGTGGCGCCTTATCAAAGAGATTCTGAGTGAGTTTTTTGTTTTTGACAAGGAAGAACTTTATTACAGCATACTCCCGACAGCAACACAATATGCCCGTAATGCCATTTTTTCTGGGTTAATGCCGTTACAAATTGTGCAGATGTTTCCCGAACTTTGGGTAAGCGAAGAAGACGAGGAGCACAAGAACATTCACGAAGAAGAGTTGCTGAAGAGCCAGATTGAACGTTTTCGAAAGAAATACAGCTTTTCGTTCCACAAAATATTTGACACTACCGCCGGAGAAAAATTGGTTGAGAAAATACCTCAACTTTCCAACAACCAGCTGAATGTTTGCGTATTAAACTTCGTCGATATGCTTTCGCACGCGCGTACGGAATCGAAGATGATACGAGAACTGGCTCATAGCGAGGATGCCTACCGTTCGCTCACTTTATCCTGGTTTCGCCATTCGTCTACCTATGACTTATTCAAATCGCTGGCCGAAAGCAACTACAAAGTGATAGTGACCACTGACCACGGCACCATCAAAGTTACCAATCCGGTAAAAATTGTAGGAGACAAAAACACGAGCACCAACCTCCGGTACAAAGCAGGCAAAAACCTGAATTACAATCCGAAAGAAGTATTTGAAATGTCACAGCCCTCCAAATACGGGTTACCTTCACCAAACGTCAGTACGTCGTATGTCTATTGTATGCAGGACGATTTCTTTGCGTATCCGAACAACTACAATCATTACGTCAGTTACTACAAAAACACGTTTCAGCATGGAGGCATTTCTCTGGAGGAAATGCTCATTCCATTCGTAACGATGAGTTCTAAAAAGTAATCAAAGATTATCGTCCCTCCGAATTACCTTTTTTAAGTGATTTTGAGCTATATTGACGCATATTGAGATAGAAAACTCACATTGCCTCAACGAAAACAATTCGTATATTTGCAGGCAATATTTTAACAGCAACCGAAACTCAGGATTAAACGGACCATTTGGTTGCACTCCTAATTTCAGGAAGGCATTTTACAAGCCCTATCAGACATGAAACAACTATTGTTGATTACATTTTTTGCAATGGCAGGCTGCCTGGTTGCACAAAACGGAGATGATCCTGTTTTGATGACAATTAAAGGCAATCCTATCCACAAGTCTGAATTTGAATATCTCTACAACAAGAACAATACTCAAAACACACTCGATAAAAAGTCGCTAGCCGAATACCTGGTCTTATTCGAGAATTTCAAGATGAAAGTTCTTGAAGCAGAATCACTCGGCATGGATACTACCAAAGCTTTTCTTGAAGAATTGTCAGGATACCGCCGTCAGCTCAACTCCGTTTACCTTACCGATACTGCCACACAAAACAGTCTGGTGAAAGAAGCTTACGACAGACTAAAGGAAGACGTAGATGTAAGTCACATTTTGATCCGGTTAGCACCGAACGCGACACCGGATGACACGCTTGCGGCCTACAACAAAATAGCTACCATTCGCGAACGTATTGCAAGAGCTCCACGTACAATCACGCCCAAATGCGGATTTTTTACCAAACTGTTTGGCAAATGCAAACCGACAACTATCGAGCCCGAGAATTTCAATGAAGTTGCACGGAAAGAATCAGAAGATCCTTCTGCCGCAGAAAACAGCGGGCACCTTGGCTATATCACCGGATTTATGACGATTTACCCATTCGAGAGTGTCGCTTACAATACGCCGGTCGGTCAGATCAGTTCTCCCATAAGAACTTCTTATGGCTACCACATCATCAAAGTGGACGGACGCCGCCCTTCGCGTGGTAAATTACAGGTAGCTCATATCATGAAATTCGTCCAGAAAGATGCTTCTGATTCGATAAAAAACAAAATGAAGGTCGTTATCGACAGCCTTTACAGGGAAGTAAAAAACGGAGCCGACTTTGGAGCTTTAGCCCGTAAATCCTCCGACGACAAAAGCTCTGCTGTCAATGGCGGAATGCTGCCCTGGTTCGGATCCGGCAATATGGTAAAAGAGTTTGAAGATGCGGCATTTCAGCTACAGAAGGGAGAAATAAGCCGCCCCGTTTTATCTCCTTATGGCTGGCATATCATTAAGCTGATTGACACAAAACAGTTGGAACCGCTGGCTGAAAAGAGAGCCGAAATTGAGCGTCGCATCCAGCGCGATGACCGGGCAAACATTATCACTCTGTCTTTCATCAACAAATTGAAAGCTCAGTATAACTTCAAAAACAATGTCGCTGCTCTTGCTCCTTTTTACCAACTGGCAGAGAAATACTCCTTGAAGGATTCGGCTTTCATCAATGCGACAGAGCACATAGAAGGAACCATGGCAACTTTTGACGACCAAACACTTACTCAGTGTGATTTTGCATTCTTCCTGAACCGATATCCCAATAGCCAGCAGATAGATAAAAAGGCGCTGATTGATGAAAAATTCCAGCAATTTACGAATACTGCGCTGGTCAATTACAAAGACGAACAACTGGAAAAAGAATATCCTGAATTCGGGAACCTGATGCGGGAATACCACGACGGCATCCTGTTGTTCAACATAAGCAATGAAAAAGTATGGGACAAGGCAACCCGTGACACCAAAGGGCTTGAAACCTTTTTCAGAACCTACCGGAGTAATTACACCTGGGCTGACCCCCGTTTCAAAGGTTGGGTTATCTCTTGCAAAGACGAAGCTACCAAAGCGAAAGCAATGGAATTGATTGCAAAAGCGCCCAAGGACTCATTGGACAACTACCTTACAGCAAAGCTCAACAAAGACACAATTGTGGCTAAAGTAGAGAAAGGTTTGTACGTGAAGGGTGACAACAATGCGGTTGACAAATTCGAATTTAAGTCGGGAAACTTTACACCGAGCAAGGTTTATCCCGTTGTGTTTACATACGGAAAAATATTAAAGAACGGACCGGAAAGTTATTCCGACGTCATGGGAATTCTCACATCCGACTATCAGGCTTATCTGGAAGATCAGTGGATGAAAGAACTCCGACGCAAATATCCGGTCGTTATAGACCAGAAAACGCTTAAAAGCATAAAAGAAAATTGATTACACGTAACTCCAATTCATAAACATGAAGAAAACAACATTAAAACTGGCAATCCTGATTTTTCTTTGTGGCTTTCAACAGTTAGCCACTGCTCAAAACAACATTATCGACGAAGTTATTTGGGTGGTTGGCGAAGAAGCCATTCTCCGCTCTGACGTTGAAAATCAAAAATTGCAGATGCAATATCAGAACGAGAAAATCGATGGTGATCCCAATTGCGTATTACCCGAACAGATGGCTATACAAAAGTTATTTCTCCATCAGGCAAAGCTCGACAGTATTGTTGTGAGCGAAAGTCAGATTAACAGTGCGGTTGAACGCCGTATCAACTATATGATTTCTCAGATCGGCTCAAAAGAAAAACTGGAAGAGTACATGAATAAACCTCTCTCTCAAATTCGTAATGAGTCGTACGAACCTACAAGAAACCAAATGTTGGTTGAGGAGATGCAAAAAAAACTGATCGGTGATGTCAAAATCACCCCTGCCGAAGTTCGCACTTATTATAAAACACTTAAAGCAGACAGTATTCCTACCGTACCTGCATCATTAGAAGTACAAATCGTCACTAACGATCCTGTTATTCCTCAAAAAGAAATTGACCGGGTAAAAGATCGCTTACGCGGTTTCTCCGACAGAATTACTTCCGGCGAATCCCAATTTTCAACATTGGCACGTCTTTATTCAGAAGATACAGAGTCTGCAAAACGAGGCGGAGAACTCGGCTTTATGGGTCGTGGACAGTTGGTGCCCGAATTTGCCAATGTTGCTTTCCTGCTTAACGACCCCAAAAAGATTTCGCGTGTAGTCGAAACTGAATACGGATTCCATATTATTCAGTTGATAGAAAAAAGAGGAGAAATGGCCAACTTCCGCCACATCCTGATGAAACCGCAAGTTTCACTGGATGCCGAAAACAAAGCCATCCACAACCTGGACAGCGTGTTGACATTGATTCGCAGCGGAAAACAAACATTTGAAGAAGCTGTGGCCAGAAATTCTTATGACAAAGACACCCGTATGAACAACGGGCTCATGATGAACGCCAATACCGGGACATCTAAATTCGAATTGCAACAGCTTCCGCCGGAAGTTGCGAAATTGGCTGAAGGCATGAGTGTTGGTGAGCTTTCAAAACCCTTTGTCATGCTCAACACCAAAACCAACCGCGAAGTATGTGCATTTATCAAAATCAAATCAAAAACACCCAGCCACAAAGCAAATCTCGGAGATGATTATCAGACTTTGAAATCTATTGTTGAAAACAAACAAAAGACTGAAATCATACACAACTGGATCGTAAAAAAACAAAAGGAAACTTACGTAAGCATCGATCCTAAATGGCAGGATTGTAAATTCCAATATCCGGGATGGGGCAAAAAATAAAGTTACATGTTCTCTATTGAAAAGTTGAACATTGAATCTTAAACTTTGAAATTAAAACTTCAAGCTGGCATTTTGAAACCTGAATTTTTCAAATCATTCAACAGGCATATCGTACTTTTAGGTGCGTTATGCTTGTTTTTGCATTGGTTAGTTGCTCAACAAACCGATCCTAAATTATCGTTTCCTTTACCGAAACACCAGACATTGACAAGTCCGGAAGAACTGATAAAGGCAAAAGTAGACAGAGAAGCGGCATTCAAAGGGGGAGCACAGCAGGTGTTACACCCTGTGCCATTGCCCAAAATCAACAAAAACAGCAAATCGTTCGTTTTCCTCGAAAAAGCGGATGTGATGCTCACCAACCCAGCCTTCCCAGGTGTGCAGATTATTTCGCAAAACGTACGTTTTCGGCAAGATAATACCTATCTCTATTGCGACAGCGCCTACTTCTACGAACAGGAAAACTCTCTGGATGCTTTCGGCAATGTACACATGATACAGGGAGATACGTTAAACCTGTACGGCGACGTACTCTTTTACGATGGCAACAGCAAACAGGCGCATCTTAAATATAACGTAAGGATGGAAAATAAGGGCACCATTCTGACTACTGACTCACTTTTGTACGATCGGATCGTAAACGTGGGTTATTATACGACAGGCGGGCGCATTACCAATGGGGATAACGTACTAACCTCACTCATCGGACAATATTACCCCACCACACATACAGCCTATTTCAAAACGGCGGTCAAGCTGGTCAATCCCGATTTTGTGATGCGTTCCGACACGTTGCAGTATGATACACACTCCGGCGTTGCTACTATCGTTGGGCCGACGAATATTGTCCATAAGAATAAAACTACCATCACCTCTACCAGTGGATGGTACGACACGCATACCGATCACTCACAGCTGTTGAACCGTTCAATAGTCAGAAACCCTGACGGAAGACAACTGACGGCCGATACGATTTTTTATGACAAAAAACAGGGAATCGGCAATGCTTACCACAATGTTGAAATAAACGACACTGCACAGCAAGTGACATTGTACGGGCATTACGGCTATTACGACGACAATAAAAGCTACGGTTTTGTTACCAAACATGCGCAACTTGTTCAACGTTCAAAGGAAGATACCCTCTACATGCATGCCGATACTCTGGCAATGCTGAAAGATTCGACGTTTAAAAGCGCCAAAGGGTTTCACAACGTACGCTTTTTCCGTAGCGATCTGCAGGGCAAATGCGACTCGATTTTTTATTCCGATCGCGATTCCGTGATGCGGATGTACGGTCTGCCAGTCTTGTGGTCAGACGAGCAACAAATTTCCGGAGAGGAAATTCATGCCTATTCAAAAAACAAAGAGATAGAGCATATTCATGTCATCCGGGCAGCCTTTGCCATACAGCAAAGCGACAGTATCCGGTTTAACCAGATTTCAGGAAAAGATTTGAAAGCCTATATCCGGAATCGCGAGATTTACAGGATAGATGTAAGCGGCAACTCCGAATCACTCTATTTCCCGCGGGACAAGGACAGCACTCTGATTGGGATGAATACTACGCAAAGTAGTTTTCTCACGATGTATATAAAGGATAAAAAAGTGGACAAAATTATCCTCCGGCCACAATCCAACGGAACATTGTATCCTCCTGAAAAAACGAAGAAAGACCAGATGTTTTTGAAAAATTATAACTGGAAGGAAGCCACGCGACCGAAAAACAAAGAAGATATTTTCACCTTCATACCAAAAGACGCATCAACGAACTCCGGTGGAAGACGAAAACAAATTGGCGTCAAAAAGACAACGGAAAAAGAAGACAAGAAAGAGAAAAAATAAAAAAGAAAACCGGCAACTACCTGTGATAGTTGCCGGTTTTCTTTTGTTATAAAGAGTCCGAAATAATCTTTTCGATCACTGGCGGGAAATGTTCATATTCGAGGGCATGTACTTTATTGGCCACATCATCCGCAGTATCGGAAGGTAATACCGGACAAGTAGCCTGAAAGGCAATCTGCCCTTCATCGTAGTGATTATTTACAAAGTGAATCGTAATACCCGACTCTTTTTCTCCAGCCGCAACAATCGCTTCGTGTACGCGACTGCCATACATACCTTTACCTCCATATTTAGGCAAAAGCGCCGGGTGGATATTCAAAATCCGGTTTGGAAATGCAGCAATGAGGTTGTCAGGCACTTTTAGCAGGAATCCCGCCAAAATTAACCAGTCAATTTTATTCTCAATCAGCAAATTTAACAGAGAATCACTCTCATTCATCTCTGTTTTTGAAAAAACCACTGCAGGAATATTCAGTTTTTTTGCTCTTTCGAGAACATATGCATCCGCTTTGTTTGTTAAAATTAATGAGACCGATATGCAAGGATGAGATTCAAAATAACGGACTATGTTTTCAGCGTTACTGCCTGATCCAGAAGCAAAAATAGCAATATTTACCATGAGAAAAAAGAGAATTTTTATGCACATTAAAGTGCGATTTGTGCAGAAACATCTCATTTTTATGAGAAAAAGCATGGCTTTTCCAAAAAAAATTCGTTCCTTTGCAGCGCAAATTTATAAAACAAATTTCATTTACAACCAAAAACTTTAAAGTTATGTCAGAAGTTGCAGACAAAGTAAAAGCGATCATCGTTGACAAATTAGGCGTTGACGAATCAGAAGTAACACCTCAAGCTAGTTTTACTAACGACTTAGGCGCTGACTCACTCGACACTGTAGAATTGATCATGGAATTCGAAAAAGCCTTTGGCATTACTATTCCAGACGATCAAGCAGAAAAAATTTCGACAGTGGGCGAAGCTATTGCTCATATCGAAAGCGCGCTTTAATAACTCGACCAACTCTGTATGGAATTAAAACGAGTAGTAGTAACAGGTCTTGGTGCTGTCACTCCGTTAGGTAACTCTGCCCCTGAAACATGGGAAGGGTTGATTAATGGTGTGAGTGGCGCAGGACCTATTACTCATTTTGACGCATCACTATTTAAGACTCAATTTGCATGCGAGGTCAAAAATTTTGACCCAAGTCAGTTACTTGACAGAAAAGAGTTAAGAAAATGCGACCGCTATACGCTTTATGCTATTGCTGCCGCTAAAGAAGCTATAGACAACTGTGGAGTTGATCTTGACACAGTTGACAAAAACGAAGTAGGTGTGATTTTCGCTGCCGGTATCGGAGGTATTCAAACCTTTGAACAGGAAATTGGCGGATATTATTCAAACGCTGCTATCGGGCCGAAATTCAACCCGTTCTTTATCCCGAAAATGATTTCGGATATTGCAGCCGGTCAGATTTCTATAATCTACGGATTTCACGGACCTAACTACAGTACTGCTTCTGCTTGTGCTTCTTCAACCAATGCACTCATCGATGCATTCAACTATATTCGTCTCGGGAAAGCAAACATGATTGTAGCCGGCGGTGCCGAAGCAGCAATCACTCCTGGCGGTGTCGGCGGTTTCAACGCGTTGACAGCCCTTTCTACCCGTAACGATGATCCTCAGGGAGCTTCCCGTCCTTTCAGCAAAAGCCGCGATGGTTTTGTTATGGGAGAAGGAGCCGGTTGTGTTATCGTTGAAGAATTGGAACACGCTCTTGCGCGCGGTGCAAACATCATCTGCGAAATTGTCGGTGGTGGTTTGTCAGCTGATGCATATCACCTGACAGCAACTCACCCTGATGGACTAGGTGCAAAATTAGTGATGGAAAGAGCATTGAAAGATGCTGGAATGAGTCCCGAAGATATTGACTATATCAATGTTCACGGAACTTCGACCCCTGTAGGCGACATTTCCGAATCGAAAGCTATCAAAGATGTATTCGGCGACCACGCTTACAAACTGAATATCAGCTCCACAAAATCGATGACAGGACACTTGCTTGGCGCCGCCGGTGCCGTTGAAGCAATGGCCAGCATCCTTGCCGTGGTGAATGATATTGTTCCGCCAACCATCAACTTCCATGAAGGCGATGAAGATGAAGAGATAGATTACAAACTGAACTTTACCTTTAACAAAGCCCAAAAGCGTACAGTTCGAGCTGCATTATCGAACACGTTTGGATTTGGCGGTCACAATGCAAGTATTATTGTAAAGAAATTTGCAAAGTAATCAGTGATTATTCAGAAACTCTATAAAAGGATAAGGCTCTTGACGAATTCTCGAAAGGAGCCTTATCTGTTATTTTATCGGCTGACCGGTATTATACCCGACAATCTGGATCTCTATGAAATGGCCATGTGCCACAAATCAACCGGAGTGAAAGATTTCAAGGGAAATTCCGTCAACAATGAACGCCTCGAATTTCTGGGCGATGCCATCCTCAACTCTATTGTAGCCGATATTGTCTACCACCAATTTACCGACAAAGAAGAAGGATTCCTGACCGATACCCGTTCGAAGATTGTGCAACGCGAATCGCTCAATAAACTGGCTATAGAACTGGGAATTCCGAAGATCATGCAACTTTCGTCGAAAAACGGGGCTTTGCATGGCAATAACGTTTTCGGCAATGCTTTTGAAGCTCTGATAGGAGCCATTTATTTGGATCAGGGATATGAACGGTGCAAGCAATTTATCGAATCTAAATTGATTGCTTCGTGTATTGACGTCAATAAAATGGCTCAAAAAGAGGTTAATTTCAAATCGCGACTGATTGAATGGGGACAATCCAACAAGGTTCCTGTCGAATTTGAGGTAATAGAAACCTTTCACGACCGCCGACACGAACTAACATTTCAGACGCACGTGTTAATCAACGGCCTGGTTGGTGGCCTGGGAGTCGGGCATTCTAAAAAAGAATCGCACCAGAATGCAGCCAAAATGGCGCTGAAGAAGCTTCAGGAAGACGAAGACTTCATAGAACAGGTGCTACAGCCCAAACCGGAATTTCCGGACATAGAAGAAGCTGAATTAACAACAGAAAATACAGAACCGATAGAGGTTACTGAGACAACAGTTCAGGAAGAAAGCGCTGAACAAACAAATAAACCGATAGAAAACTGACTACAGTTTAATCGACATAAGAGTTAATACAATATGGAGATCCTTTTTTTAGGAACAGGAACGTCAAACGGAGTTCCTCAGTTGTGCTGTAATTGCGACACGTGTGCCTCGACCGACACACGCGATAAGCGGTTGCGTGCTTCTGCTCTGATAAGTGTCAACGGAAAAAATATTCTGATCGATTGTGGGCCGGATTTTCGTCAGCAGATGTTAACCCACCACATCACTTCACTTTCGGCTATTTTGCTCACACATGAGCACTACGACCACGTGGCAGGATTGGACGATGTACGTTCGTATCGTGCTGTAGACGTATTTGCAGAAGAACGGGTAAACCGTGCGTTAATGAAAACGATGCATTACTCATTTTCTGCTAACAAATACCCGGGAACACCGGAACTGAAACTGCACGAAATTTCAGAATACATACCTTTCGAAGCTGCCGGTGTAGAAGTAACTCCACTCCGGGCCATGCATGCGCAGCTACCCATACTTGGCTTTCGCATAGGTAATATGGCATATGTAACCGACTTCAAAACCTTACCCGAAAAAACTCTGGATCAACTAACAGGACTTGACCTGTTGGTAATGGGAACCTTGCGTTTCAAACCTCATTTTTCGCACCTGATGGTGGACGAATCTCTTACCCTGATAAACCGTCTTACTCCAAAACAAACCTATTTTACGCACATGAGCCACGACATGGGACTTCATGAGCTTGCAGAAAAAGAGCTGCCTCCGAATGTAAGGTTAGCCTATGACGGATTGAAAATTAAACTATAACAAATAACAATCACTGAGGCTGTAAGTGCGATGGCTCTTGTTCGAGATGAATACGGGCGATCCGGACACGCTGGCCGAAGTACAAATCAGAACACATGCAAAATATCAGAAACATTGCAATTATTGCCCACGTCGACCACGGAAAAACGACACTGGTAGACAAAATGTTGTTGGCCTCAAAGCTCTTTCGTGAAAACGAATCGGTAGGCGAACTAATCCTGGACAATAATGACCTGGAACGCGAACGCGGGATCACTATTCTTGCCAAGAACGTTTCCGTAAATTACAACGGATGCAAGATCAACATTATTGATACTCCGGGCCACGCCGACTTCGGTGGTGAAGTGGAACGCGTGCTCAACATGGCCGACGGCGTAGTGCTGCTGGTTGATGCCTTTGAAGGTGCTATGCCGCAAACACGTTTTGTACTACAAAAAGCGCTGCAACTGGGTCTTAAACCAATTGTGGTAATAAACAAAGTAGACAAACCCAACTGTCGTCCCGAAGAGGTGCAGGAAGAAGTATTCGACCTGATGTTCAGCCTCGACGCAACTGAAGAGCAGCTCAATTTCCATACGATATTCGGTTCTGCCAAAAACGGTTGGATGTCGAACGATGTTCACGTGGTAAAAGACGACATCACCGACTTGTTTGACGCCATCATCGAATACATTCCGGCTCCCGAATATATCGAAGGCACACCGCAAATGCTTATCACTTCACTCGATTACTCTTCTTACGTAGGACGTATTGCCGTAGGACGTGTTCACCGCGGAGAATTGAAAGAAGGCATGGCTGTATCGCTGGCAAAACGCGATGGCTCCATCGTCAAAGCGCGCATCAAGGAGTTGAACGAATTTACCGGCCTGGGACGCTCCAAGGTTGAAAAAGTAGGCTCTGGCGACATTTGTGCTGTTGTGGGTATCGACAATTTCGAAATCGGCGACAGTATTTGCGACATCGAAAATCCGGAACCGTTGAAACCGATTGCCATTGACGAACCGACCATGAGTATGTTGTTCACAATCAACAACTCTCCATTCTTCGGAAAAGAGGGGAAATTTGTTACCTCTCGTCACATCCACGACCGTCTGATCAAAGAGTTGGACAAAAACCTTGCTCTTCGCGTTGAAAAAAGCGAAAATCAGGATTCATGGAACGTTTTCGGACGTGGTGTACTCCACTTGTCGGTACTGATCGAAACCATGCGCCGTGAAGGTTATGAATTACAGGTAGGTCAGCCACAGGTTATTATCAAGGAAATTGACGGCGTGAAATGCGAACCTATGGAGCAACTCACCATCAACGTTCCCGAAGAATCGTCAGGAAAAATCATTGAAATGGTTGCTACCCGCAAAGGTGACATGACCAACATGGAACATAAGGGCGAACGCGTGAACCTCGAATTCACAATTCCTTCGCGCGGTATCATCGGTTTGCGTAACAACGTACTGACGGCATCGGCCGGTGAAGCTATCATGGCTCACCGCTTCCTCGAATATCAACCTTACAAAGGAGAAATCGAACGTCGTAACAACGGTTCCATTATTGCAATGGAAGGCGGTACTGCGTTTGCTTATGCTATCGATAAACTTCAGGACAGAGGTAAATTCTTTATCTATCCTCAAGATGAAATTTATGCAGGACAGGTGGTTGGTGAACACAGCAAGGAAGGTGATTTGGTCGTAAACGTAACTAAATCGAAAAAACTGACCAACATGCGTGCATCAGGTTCTGACGACAAAGTACGTCTTTTCCCTCCTATCGTTTTCAGCCTCGAAGAAGCGCTTGAATACATCAAGGAAGACGAATACGTTGAACTGACTCCGAAGTCGATCCGTCTGCGCAAGATTATTCTTGACGAAAACGAACGCAAACGTATGGCTAAGAAATAAATTCGCTGTCGAAAGACAACGCGATACAACGATAAGAAAACCATTCCACACACGGAATGGTTTTTTTTGTGCCTGAAATTTGCATATGGCCCCTTCCATGTTCTATATTTGCACTCCCAACGAATGACACGTCAGTGAAACGTTGGAGATAAATTCAATTACCAACTATAAAAAATTACACAATGGAAGATATGATATGCAATTGCAACCAGATCACAAGAGGTGACATAATCAATGCAATACAACAAAAAGGATTAACAACGGTTGAAGAAATTCAGGATGTTTTAGACGCAGGCACCGTTTGCGGCTCTTGTGTAGAAGACATCGAAGAAATTCTGAAATCGGTGAAATAAAAAAACTTCAATAACTATTTTGCAAAGCCATCCTCATAATGAAGATGGCTTTTTTATTTTGACGAGAGGGATAACAACGTCGCAATGCGAACCACCCACCCTATTTAATGTAGAGCCACAATGCTTGCGGCTCTACAACAGATGGAAACCGTCTTTTAAAAATCGAATCGCGGGATCACATTGGCAACCCCGCGATTCGATTTAACAAATTATCATCTCCTTTCCTTGCTGTTTATTCTTCCTTTTTCTTCTTCAAAAAATTCAGTTCTACGATAAAAGCAACCAGCAAGCCCAGTCCGCCGAACAACAGCACCGACGCGCCGTAAATAACGCCTGAGGCTTGATAGGCTTCGTGTCCAGAATTGTCGAAATTGAAGCCAGGAATCGTGTTAAGGCAGATAAAATAACCGACGAGTAATCCCAGACCCACGCCCAGCAGGAGGCAAGCCACTTTCAGCGTACCAAAATTGAACTGCCCATCGATGCGCACCGGCAGCGACAATTTGGTTTGCATCACCGACACATCGAGCTTATCTCCAAGTTTTTCGATAATTGTGAGACGTTCTCTCCTTTTTACAAAAAGTTCGAACAGTTTGTAAATGCCCAGCGTAATCATCCCTACTACCAAAGGGATTGTAATAAAGTCCATCATAATCGTGTAAGTTTAGGTGAATATTTTCTTCTTTGCTATGTTTGACGCAGCTATTGCAAATCGGTTACACATTTGGCAAATTTTCTTTTCTCTTTAATAGCATAACCTCTCCGGGCGGCTTTTTAAAGAGCGCCAGTCAGGATAAGCCACAAAAAAAGCAGAAATAAAAACAGGTTTGTCATGATCGGTTGGTTTATGCAATTAATTTTGTTCTTTGCAATATTTGACGCAACTTCGCACGATTAGTTACACTTTGTGGCGGATTTATTTTTTTTCGCACAACGTGTAACCGAAACGGCAGCCTTGCGTCTAACGGATATATGGATAATCGGGACGAATTACAGATCATCGAGCGCATACGGCAAGGAGAAACGAACCAGTTTTCGCATCTCCTCAACCGTTATAGCAATGTCATCTATTCGCTGATCGCCCGCATTATTCCATCGAAAGAAGATGCTGAAGAGCTAACGCAGGACACGTTCCTGAAAGCGTTCCGAAAACTCGACACCTTCAAGGGCGATTGCAGTTTTTCCACCTGGCTGTTCCGCATTGCCTACAACACGGCAGTGTCGGCCACACGGAAAAACAAAATTGTTTTCCCTCTGATCGACGAAACGGTACTTGCCCGTGTTGCCGACGAAGAGGCCGACGCCGTTTTCGAAGAAGACGAAAACGAAGAGCTGCTCCAAAAGCTGGAGATAGCCCTCGGGCAACTCAATCTGGAAGAGAGAGCTTTGATCACGTTATATTACACCGAAAACAAACCAGTAGCCGAAATCGCTGCCATCATGGAGCTGACGGCTGACAATGTAAAGATCAAACTCTTTCGTATCCGCAAGAAATTATACGTATTAATTAACAAACAACAAGCACAATGAAGCAAGACAAAGCAATCGCAAAAGCTCTAAAAAGACAGACCGGACCTCTTCTTCCCGACGGGTTCAACAGTCGGATGATGGAGAAGATTTTTCTTGCTGAAGCGAAAAAGAAGAGACAAGCCTTCATTTTCAACATCTGCCTGATTTCGTTCGTTTCGCTGGGACTGATTGTCATGGCTGGTTATCTTATGCGGGATTATCTTTCCGGAATGACCTTCCGCATGCCTACTATGCATGTCACTTCCGAAGCTCTATCGCAGTACGGTTTTTGTTTTTACATTGCTTTTTTGGTGATGGTACTGTTCGGGTTCGATCATTTTTTCCGTTCTCGTTGGCAAAAGAAGCAACTCAAAGAAGCGGGACATTAACAAACAAATACTCTAACCACATTCAAAAAACCAACACTTCATTTAAATCGAAGCTCTTACTAACAATGTACAAAAAGCCCGTCTTTCCTTATAAAGACGGGCTTTTTGTTTTCCCGGCAACCATTTTCACGAACCGTTAAAACTCTCACATACAGCTTTAAAATTTGGATTTCAGCAAATTGCGCATATATATTTGTATCGCCAAACAATCTTCACTCGGCTTATATTCTGCGTCATTTTATATATCTCATTCTCTAAAACCATTTGTTATGGAAGATATTGAAATTTGTCATTGCAACAATGTGATGAAAAGCGAGATTATCAAAGCTATCAAAGAAAAAGGTCTTACCACAGTAGAGCAAGTGCAGGATGCCACCGATGCCGGTACCGTTTGCGGCAGTTGCATCCCCGATATCGAAGAAATTCTCACATCCGTCAACGGATAATTGTTCCATTTAAAATCTGTACTATGAACACCAAACAACTTTGGATTGGATTTATCGCCGTTATGGTGGTATGTTTTTCGATTCTGGGCATTTTTGGGTATGAATTGTACCTGCAAAAGCCTCCGATTCCGGATAAAGTAATCAGTGCAAGTGGCGAATTGCTCTTTACGGGTCAGGAGATTCGCGACGGGCAGAGTGTGTGGCAATCAATAGGAGGCCAGGAAGTAGGCACGGTGTGGGGCCACGGATCATATGTGGCACCCGACTGGTCGGCCGACTGGCTACATCGCGAAGCAGTTTTTATGCTCAACAAACTGGCGCTGCATCAACAGGCAAACTCCATTCCTTACAACAAGGAAAAACCGGAGAATCAGGCGTTCCTGAAGAGCCTACTGCAAAAGGATCTGCGCACGAACAGCTATAACGAGGCAACGCACACGTTGGTTATTTCGGACCTCAGGGCACAAGCTATCAAGGCCAACATGGAGTATTACAAAAAACTCTTCACCAACGGCAAAGATCTTGAAAAGACAAGAGTTGCCTATGCCATCCCGGCAAATACCATCAAGAACGATGCCAGCATGAAGAAGATGAATGCATTCTTCTTTTGGACTGCATGGGCATGCATTACTCAACGACCGGGCAAAATCATTACCTATACCAGCAACTGGCCTGCCGACGATTTGGTGGGCAATCATGCCACCAGTGCTCACCTGTTCTGGTCGATGTTCAGCATTGTGATGCTTTTACTGGGCATCGGGCTGCTGGGATTCTACTATGCCCGCAATCAGGACAAAACCCCTGTTCACGACCATTATCCGGATAAAGATCCGCTGATCAACCTTCAACCGACGCCTTCGATGGCGGCAACGTTGAAATATTTCTGGATAGTCACGGCATTGATTGTGGTACAGGTTCTTTCTGGAGTTATCACGGCACATTATGGCGTAGAAGGGAAAGGCTTTTTCGGCTTACCTCTCGACAATATTCTCCCCTACTCTATTTCTCGTACCTGGCACGTACAGCTTGCCATCTTCTGGATAGCAACTGCCTGGCTCGCCACGGGACTATTTATTGCTCCCGCAGTATCAGGTTACGAACCGAAATTCCAAAAACTCGGAGTTAATGTACTGTTTGGTGCGCTGTTGATAGTGGTGATCGGTTCGCTGGCCGGAGAATGGATGGGCGTGATGCAAAAACTGGGTTTAGTACAAAACTTCTATTTCGGACATCAGGGCTACGAATATGTCGATCTTGGACGCTTCTGGCAAATCCTTCTTTTTGCGGGATTAATTATCTGGCTCATTCTAATGGTACGAGCCTTATTGCCAGCTCTGAAAATTAAGTCGGAAAGCAGAAATCTGCTGATTCTATTCGTGATTTCATCGGTTGCCATAGCTGCATTCTACGGCGCCGGCCTTATGTACGGACGTCAGTCGCACCTATCGGTTGCCGAATACTGGCGCTGGTGGGTGGTCCATCTCTGGGTCGAAGGATTTTTCGAAGTGTTTGCCACTACGGTTATCGCATTTATTCTGGTAAAACTGGGACTTGTCAACATCAAAACCGGCACCACAAGCGCTCTGTTTGTCACCATCATCTACCTGTTAGGAGGTATTGTCGGCACCTTCCACCACCTCTATTTTGCAGGAGCACCTATATCCATTATTGCTTTGGGAGCATCGTTCAGCGCACTGGAAGTTGTGCCTCTGGTAATGGTAGGGTCGGAAGCATGGCATAATTTCAAACTGACAAAAAGCACCGAATGGATCAAAAAATACCGTTGGGCCATCTTCTGTTTCATTGCAGTGGCCTTCTGGAACCTTGTCGGAGCCGGCGTATTCGGATTTCTCATCAATCCGCCCATTGCCCTTTACTACATGCAGGGACTTAACACAACGCCGGTTCACGGACATACTGCCTTGTTCGGAGTGTACGGCATGCTGGGCATCGGACTGATGCTCTTCTCCCTACGCGGCATGACGCTGAAACACGAATGGCGCGAAGACGTGCTCAAATACTCTTTCTGGGGCTTTCAGATCGGACTTATTTTGATGGTACTGCTCAGCATCCTGCCGGTAGGCATCAAGCAAACCATTGCGGCGGTCGATCATGGTATCTGGTACGCCCGCTCGATGGAGTTCATGCAGGAACCTCTTATGCAGACGCTTCGTTGGTTGCGCGTTATCGGCGACACCATATTCGGACTGGGAAGTGTGGGATTGGTCTATTTTGTTGTCGGATTGAAAACCGGCTGGTCGCTGAAGAAATAACAATTGCAAAAATCCTCTTACTTGCAGAAGAGACGTGGATACCGCGTCTCTTCTTTGTTTCCTGCCGGAAATAGAATATATTTGTGGAATAAAAACCTCTCAAAATATGGAAGACACAGAAATTTGCCATTGCAACAACGTTTCGAAGAACGAAATTACCAATGCTATCTGCCAACACGGATATACCTCCGTAGCCGAAATACAGAATAAACTCAAAGCCGGCATTATTTGCGGGCGCTGTATTCCTGAGATACGGGACATTCTGGCAAAACAAAACCAATAATAAGTTCGTAAATTTTTCGTTGACAAATAACAGAAACCTTCTAAATCAATATCATTATGTCAGAAACAATATTGGGCGTAGGTTCCCGCGTGAAACATCCGCAATTTGGCAAAGGCGCTGTGGTACAACTTCGTTCCGATGCCTACGAAGTATGTTTTGTTGATTGTGGTGTTCGCATTATTGCCCGTGACTACACGGCCTGGGAAGTGATTGAAGCAGTAGAAACGCCGTCCGATCTGGCCACTTACGAAAAAATTGAGAAGAGTCTGATCCGGGTATTGCAACGCTTTAGCGACATCACCGAAAAGACAGAACTGGGACAGCGGTGGAACAATGGAAAGATGATTCTGATTCCCGGCGACAAAGAAACTAAAGAAAAAGAAGTGTCGCTCGAAACCTTCTTCCACAAAATAGTGATGGTTCGCGACCGCCTGCGTGTGCTCGAAGCCAAAATCAACGCCAGCAACCTCACCGACGAAGAAAAAGTGGAGCTCCAGCAATACATTACCCGTTGCTACGGTAGTCTCACCACCTTCAACGTCCTGTTCAAAAACAAGAACGACCAGTTTGTTGGCGAAAAAGGAGCATAGCTTTGAAACATAAAAAACCGATCCGACGACAGTTGCCATCGGATCGGTTCTCGTATAGAATACAAACTATTTAAAATTGATTTTCTTCACTTTGTAGCCCATTGCCAACAGCATTTCACCTATTTTTACACGAAAATCGCCCTGCACCAGTATTTCACCGTCGCGAGCCGAGCCGCCTGCGCCGCACTTCACTTTCAGCGTTTTCCCCAGCTCTTTCAGCTCTTCGTCACTACCGAAAAAGTTCGAGACGATAGTAGCCGGCTTGCCATTCCGCTTATCAAGTTCCACCCGTAATGGCTCCGGCTGCTTTTTCACAACCGGGGTTACCAGCCCCTCCTCCGGCACATTTTCGCCTTCGGGCAACACCTCTTTCAATCCACTGAGTTTATCTTTCCAATCCATTATGCCGCTTTAATATTGATATACAGATAATGTGAATCTGAAGTTGAAAATAATTACTAAACATCTCATCATCAACTTGACCGTAGGTCATACATATCAATAGAAAATGTAATTCCTGCATTAATGCAACCCCGTATGTGGTTGAACTTTGGTACAATATTTTTTTTCTATTGATATCTAAGTCCTAACGGACTATTTTCAACTTCTGATTCGCACAGACAATTGACCTGTTTTGTTATTTCAATTGAGGTTTCACCAACGACCAATGCGTCTGCACAATTTTCCACTCTCCAGTTTCCTCCCGACGATATACTTCGGTACAGTTCCATCTGTGCACCGTTTCATTTACATATCCTTCGAAATTGAACGTAAGCACAGCCATCGAGTCGGTAGCCTGCACATGCGGGTTCAGTAACTCGTACCGATCCATATACACCTGCCCTCTGATGCTGTCATACAAAGCCCTTAACTCGTCAATTCCGTCCAACCGTTTTTCAACGAAAGGATCAAAATAAACCACATCCGGGGCCGAAATATCCAGAAAACCGTCCGGATTTCCATTCCCCCATTGGTCGAGAGCTGCTTTTTCCATTGCAATAATGTGTGCAGCTACTTCCTCCTCATTTTTTTGTGCTTTTGTAGCAACTGTCGCCTTGATGTCATCCTGATTTTTCATCTGTAAATAATTTAGATTTTAAATGAAAATCACATTCTACGTTAGCTGATGTCCATTAAATCTCACGGACATTTTAAACTACAAAAATACAAATTATTTGTGCCGAAATTGAATTGAGAATCAGGAAAGCTAATTAACAATCACGACCGCACCTTAAAAACGCGCCAACCAAATGAGGTATACAATGTTTCCCTAAGTTCACCCAAAGCAAATCCCAGCTCTCTGAGTTAATTTGCAAGGTTTGGGAGTAGCGCCATCCAATTATAAACTCATATTAAAACAGACCTCTATCTTTCTCCTTCGATTATTGTTTCTTTTGCAGCCAGGCCGGTTTCCAGCTTATTCCTAACTCAAAAGCTAAAGCATTAGCATTGGTATTGCGGCTTTTACCTGCCATAGAGTTAATTTTACGGTCGTTATTGACCAATGGCTGCGCCGTGCCCGAATTATTTGCCATATTTCTCAGACCCAAGCAGGCATTAAGTCCGGCTGTAAGGGCGACGGCAGGAGAAATATTGTATTTACACCCCAATGCCATCTGCACGCCGATGTCGCTTTTGAGCTTAAGTTTTCCATCGCTCGACATGGCTTTGTTTGTAGGATAGAAATAGGGAGAATTGGCCACATCCACATCAAAAAGCGTTGCATTGTATTTTGGATAATAAGCCCTTGCCGTATAATCCATCGTTGTGCTGTATTTTTTGCTCACGAACATCGACACATACATACCGGCATTGAGGTACATGTCAAATTTACCGGCAAGCGGGTAATCGAAACGTAGCAGCACCGGCACGTTAATAGCGCTTAGCTTCTGGGTTTCGCTCAGACGGTTGCCCTTCTCGTACAGGTGAACGTTTTCGGCATCGGCATCGGTAGTCCAGAGCGAATCGCTGTAATTGAGCTTTATGCCGGAACTGTAATAGCTGTAATTGACACCCAGCGACACACCTATGTTCACTTTCTTAAAGGACATGAAGTAATAAGCGGCATCAAGCCCGCCACTAAAACCTGCTTTAGTGCTCACGGCATCACTGTATGGCGAATTGCTGATTTTGGTAAGCGCGGGAGCCGCATGGAAGTTCAAAATCACACTACCTGGCTCAGTCGTCATTTTGCCGGCATTCTGGGCTACAACCCCCAGCGCGTTAAATGCTAAAGCGAACATTATTGCGTAATGATAATATCTTTTCATTGTCTGTAATTTTTATTTAATTTCAACACCAACTTCATATTCTCAACATGGCTATCTGCTAATTATGACCCGCTTGGTATCTTTAAAATCACCCATCTGAAGCTCGACGTAATAAACGCCGGCAGGGACATAACCAAGATTGAGGTCATATGTTTCCACCATACTGTTTTTAGCTACCGGAAGTGTTTGTATTACCTCTCCCCTGGTGTTTACAACCCTGATGACGGCATTACCTCTTTTTGCATCCGTATAGTTTACAGTGAAACGCTGTGTCGAGACAGTCGGATATACCACCAAGCTGGCAGATTTGACCGTTACCGATTTTGACGCCGACAAACGCTTGCAACCGTTGGTATCGGTAGTAGTCACTTTATAGGCCGCGTTCATGTTTTCGGGATTCAGCACCAGGAACTGGTTGGCAGCAGCCATGCCCGAAGGAAGCGCAGACCCATCGGCATACGTCCACTGATAGGATGTAAACGCATTGCTTGTATTGTCTACAACCAAAATGGAGATAACACCCGGTTGCTTCTTTTCGTACACCACCGGCGTAACGGCCGGGTATTCGGCAATGGTTGCCACATTCGACACACTGGCGCAGCTGGTAGCGTTATCCGTTACCTTCAGACTGTATGCACCGGCTGCGTTATCGGGCAAAGTGTATTCGGTTACGGATGCACCCGGGATGTCCTTACCGTCTTTTTGCCAAATGTAGGCTAACGAAGCATTTGCATTTGAGCAGGTTAATACATCTCCTGCGCACAAGGTGGCTTTAGCACCTGCAATAACAGGTTTTGCCGGATTCGGGTCGGTATTGAAGGTAGTTTCGTACAGCGGCAGCAGGTTTCCGGCCATATCGGCAAAGGCTCCCGCTTTAAGGGCAATGTAATAGGTGGTATTACACTTAAGCGTCGCCGCCACCACCAATTGCATGATGTCGGACGCAGCAGTTTTCAGGCCGGCGACATTGGCCCGGCTGTTTTTGCGCTTGCCGCTGCTTATGGCAAACGGCAGATCAACACCATTTTTACCACCCTCACGGAATATAATCGCGCTGGCCAAATCGGTCACCACCGGCACAACCTGTTCCGAGAAGTCTATCACGGTATTATCAAACACATGTACGGCAGTTTTGCCAATAGTACTGGTGAATAATGCTGCCGGAGATGTATTGTCTATTACATAACTGTGTATATCCAATCCCCCGGTAACCAGGTTACCTGCGGGGTCGGTTGCCGTAACCGAAATCGCAACCGTTGTATCGATTCCTGCCTGTACCGTCCATGTGTATGTCCATACCAGATTGGTGATTTTGTTCATAGCAACGTTTACTGCCAGATCGCCAATGGTAATGGTTGGCGCAGGACTTTCGCTGATACCGTTTGCATCGCTAAAGGTTGCTGTAAAGGTAATGACGTCGCCTGCCTTCACCGCGTCTTTATCCGAGCTGTAGGTCAATTTCATTGTCGGTGGCACAATATCGGTTGCCGTGTAATTTTCGCCCGACAGATTTGCCCTGACGTTGGTATACACTTTATTGGCCGAAAAACTGTAACCTGCCAGCGAAGGAGTAACCGTACCGCTCCAGTATACCGGAACAGTTATCGAATAGTCCCCGCTGGCTCCGGCCACAACAATTTTGTCCGTACCGTCAAAGTAGCTCAATGTAGCGCCTGCAATGCCCGCATTGCCCGATATTGTAAAGGATGACGGCGTAATACTGAAGTTGTTTCCAACGAAGGTGACGGCGTAATTAGCGCCGGCACTCAATGCACCCTGATTAATGGCGTACGTACCCACATCTTCGCCCGCGACCCGGGCTAACGCTCCTGTAAAGGCGTCGCCTGCTTTCAGCGCCGGACTAACCGAATAGGTAAGCGCCGGATCGCTTTCTCCATACAGCTTGCTTTGACCTGCGTTTACAGTTACCGTCACTGGCAGTGCATTTACCGTTAAGGACTGCGAAACCGGAGTAGCTGCATCGTATGAAGCATTACCTGCCTGATTGGCTGTAATGGTACAGCTTCCGGCTTTCAACAGGGTAATAGTGGCGCCGTTTGTGCCGGTACAGGTAGCCACCGTCTCGTCGGAACTGGTAAATACTACCGGATTGCCCGACGCGCCACCCGTGGCCGCAAGGGTAAACGAAGCATCTCCGTAGGTATGGGTACTTAAAGCATTAAACGTAATGGCCTGGGGTTGGGAGAAGCGAATGGACACGGCGTCGCTGCCGGACATAAAGAGCATATTACCCGCAATCAAGCCGGTGCTGCTTGTAATCGCTGTTGTGCCGTTGGTGGCGTTCTCAATCATAGCAGGTTTAGTAGTACTGCCTACGGTGAGTTTAGATTCATCCTCCTCACCTCCGGCACAAATTGCCGCACTGAGTGAATGCCCTGCTGCATTTTTAGCAATTACACTACCGCCGGTGATTTCAATCTCGCTGGCACCAATACCTACACTCGAGGTGGCATCTCCTCCGGTTGCGACAACGCGCCCTCCGGAAATAGTCAGTTTGGCACTATAGATACCAACGCTCGCGCTTCCGTCGCCCTTGGAGGTCGTCGCAGTGTTTCCGATGGAGATAACATCAATATCACCACCGAGGGTCAGATTCCCTTTACTGAAAATACCAGCGCTCAGGCAATCATTAATATGACCCGTTTGTTCGGCGGTGCCGGAGACAGAGCTTAACTTACCGCTACCCTGTATGGTCAGTGCACCTTCACCGCAGATACCAAAAGCGTATGCATCATCTCCGGTGGTGATATCCCCACCTGCGATTGTGTTTGTCGTGCCCGCCGCTAGAAGTATGACGGTCTGGTCGGGAACGAGCAGGGCGCGCGCGCCGGTAGTGTTGATGGTCAGGCCGGAAAGAACAAGTGTGTTGGCGGCGTAGGTATCGCTACCAACTGTCGTTTGGGCGGCATACCAGCTCCAGCCTTCATTGGCATTGGTATAGACATCACCGTCTTTCGTAGAGCCATAGAGATTCGACGCTCCGATATCCGTCACATCCAGCGCCGTAGTGCGGATGGTACGCAGGGTTGTACCCAAGCCGGTGGTCCACTTGGCGTAATAAGTTACTCCATTGTCTCCGTTCCCGGTCAAGGCAGTCCCTTCACCGTTGGGCGCGGTATACCAGCCCGCGAAAGTGTAGTTTGTTTCCCATGAGGGATTATTGGTAGGCTTGCCGCTTACGGTTGTGCCGTGGCAGTCGTCAAAAACCGGAGCAGGTATAATGTAAGTAAACTGGTCTGCACTACTCGTTGCACTGGTACCCCCGGCAGTGGTAACCGTAATATCCACTGCTCCGGCAGAACGCGCAGGTGAAGTAGCTGTAATCTGTGTATCTGAGTTAACCGTAAAACTGGCGGCATTGGTTGAGCCAAATTTCACGGCGGTAGCGCCTGTTAAGTTCGTTCCGGTTATTGTTACCGTAGTACCGCCAGCGGTGGTTCCGCTGGTGGGTGAAATGCTTGTAATGTTAGGAAGAGCTGCAAATTCAATATTTACTTTAAATTTTCCGTACATGTTATTTGTAAATAGCAAAATGTAATAGGTTCCCGGAGTTAAAACAGCAGTTGTTCCGTTACCAACTGCCATGTATTTATAGGAACTTGCGTCGTAACTTGTCGAAACCAGAAATGCAAAATTATTTGTTGTAATTTCCTTTGACAAAGCAGATAAAGAAATTTTACCGTTTGTAGAAAGAGATACCTTATATCCTTTCGTAGGATATAATTGCGATAAAGAAGTAATACTCATTGTTGGTGCCAATGTCGAAGAAGACATATCTACACTATCCGTAGGGGCAAAAGGAAAGGCAATTTGTTCGTAAAATGATTCTGTCAGAGCAGTTGTTCCAGTAGTAAATGTCTGATCCTGTCCATTCACTGTTCCTCCGGCATTCACTCCCACCACCCGGTAATGATATGTGGTATTTGGAGTTAATCCTGACAGAGCATAACTAACTCCAGTTGCCGGTACTCCTGTAACCGGACTTTGAGCAGCGGCAACTGCTTTCCCGTAGCTTGTCGTCAATCCATATTCGAACTTTACAGCTGTGCTGGCACCGTTGGCATTAATGCTGCCGTTAAGCGTTGCTCCTGTTGAACTAATGCTGGTTGCGACATTGGTGGTTACTGTTGGAGCCGCAACATACGTAAATTGATCAGCAGTACTCGTAGCACTCGTACCCCCTGCTGTGGTAACGGTAATATCCACTGCTCCGGCAATGCCTGCCGGGGAAGTAGCAGTAATCTGTGTAGCTGAATTAACCGTAAAACTGGTGGCATTGGTTGAACCAAATTTTACGGCAGTAGCATCTGTCAGGTTTGTTCCGGTAATAGTAACCGTTGTTCTTCCTACTGTTGAGCCTGCTGTGGGTGAAATAGAGGTTACCGTTGGCAAAGCACCTGCCTGTGTTACCGTAATGGTTTTGCTGACGTTATTATCATCAGTCTTGAGTTGAATTTCAAAGGTTCTGGGACTCGTTGACGTATTATCCGAGGTAGCCGCGATGGTAAGAGTCGTATTGCCATAACCGCTAAATAAACCAGTATTTACGCTCAATCCTGTCGGTGCGGTATACTTCCAATAGGTATTGGACGATACATTCACAGTAGCGGTTTCCCCTGCCGTACATGGTAGGCTTATGGCAGCCGACGTGTTCAGCGTGCTTGCTTGTAAATCGTCGGTGATGGTACAATAATTTCCCCAACCGGCAGTAGTATATGAATTCATACTCCCCACGGGGACATGCAATGTTTGGGTGCTGGGAGAGCTGGCAAAAGAACTAGAAATATTGTCGCGAATACTGGGGGAGTTAATTCGGTACTCGTTGATTGTTAAGTTGGTAGAATTGCAATTAAATGAGTATTGTTCAATAGTTTCCACTGAATTAGGGATAGTAATCGAAGTTAGCCCGTCGCATTTATGAAATGTGCCATTATTAATGGTTGTAACTGAATTAGGAATAATAATCGAAGTTAGTGCGGTACAATAGCCAAATGCGTATTCTCCAATAGTTGTCACAGAATTGGGTATGGTAAGCGAAGTTAAGTTTTTGCAATTGTAAAACGCGTACGGATTGATAATGGTTACTGAGCAAGGAATTACATAACTTGTTTTTGTTGTGAAACCATGCATTAGTATGCTTTTGCCTTTGTTATAAAGTACCCCGTATTCCGAACTATAATTTGGGTTAGCGGCATCTACCGTGACCGAACAGGGGGTAACTGTAAATGCGTTATCTCCAATCGATGTCACTGAGCTCGGAATGGTAATGGACGTTAGTGCGCTACATCTCTGAAACGCACTAGCTCCAATCGATGTAACCGAATTAGGTAGAATTATATTAATTAACTTGGGCGTGCTCATAATACTGCTAAATGCACCATCCGGTATGGCATATCCTTCAATAGAGGCCTCGCTGAGGTCGAGATAGGTCAGGTTCCAGGTTGTCATGGTTTGTAGGATGCCGCCAGATCCGTAACCAGATCCGACAAAGTCGGTACTCTTAAGGTTTCCGGTAATTTTAAGCGAGGTAACAGTGCTGGTATTTATGCCGGCAGAGGTAAGAGCTGCTGAGAGCGTGCCAGCCGTGGGCACATTTACGGTTACGATTTCTGCGTGTAGGGAGAGCGTGCTGCACAGCAAAGCACAGCAGAGAAAAAGGAGTGAGAGTAGATGTTTTGCCATATGTTTGGAGATTTAATTTCTAAACGGGTGAATATAAATAGTATGTTCGGTTTGTTGTTATCGATTCAACGGGTTGATGATCTATTCGAAGTCATCTTCACTTTTCCTGAATATGTAAATTATAACACGTAGTGCATTTGGAATAAAGAACATTGTTTTTGTGGAAGGCATGCTGTTGAATCTCACCAGCCGGATAATTCATTGTGCCGGTTGTACCAGGAATGTTTACACCTGCCGCTATCGTAGCTCCGCTTAAGTCTAGCGTGGCCAGCTTTGGCATTGCATCGCGCATGGCTTTAAAGTCGCGGGCATCGATGGTGCCGGTAACGGCAAGATCAGTAACAGCTGTTAACTATATACTTGCATCAGCAGCCAAATGTCCAGCAGTAGTAGTTACTGTATGGCTTTCGGTAGCTTGCGCTACAAAAAAGAGACATAAAAAAAATAAAAGAGTAAAAGTTTTTCTCATATTAGTTGTTTATTGTTTGCATTTTTCTGCTAAAGCCAATCTTTCAGACGATGCTATTGTGATTCTTTTTTTTGAACATAGTGAACCCGTGGTGCATATTGACCCCTATGGGTTTGTATGACATGTAAGGCCACAAACCTGTGCATTGGCCATTCCGGCTTCTGTTGCCGGAATGGTTTTCTCTTTGATTTGACGGTAAGATTTTTTCCCTCGAAGTGATTATTGAATTCGCATAGAGACCTTTTCTTTTTCAGTACGGGAGCTAACGTCAAAAAAAACCTCTCAGGAGAGACGGCGTGTCTTTAGCGAACGCACAAATGTATGGAAAATCGAAAAGTGAGGTGTTTCATATTTACAAAATCGGTGTTCCATATTTACAAATTTCTATTGTTTTGGCGGGTTTATTGCGGCTACGGACGCAAACTTAACCCGTAGGCAGGAAAAATTCAATAAAAATTTGACAAAAGGAATAATGGCACAATTTTCCGGTATTAGATAAATTGCCCAACACCGGCCGGATAAAGTCGGCTGGTATTGGGCAATTTAATCTTTACGCGTAATGCAATAGGCATTAATCCCGAAAAGCTAAAAGGCACGCCTAATTTTGATCACAGGAATGATTTGCCGAAATTTTCTTCTCTTTATATATCGTCACCGCTTTTCGGATGGAAGTCAGGCCGAACTGTTCCGGATCGAGTTCTTCTGATTTCACAAAGAAAGCCTCCGCCACATCGTCGGCCGCTTGCAATGTCGAAAAATCAGAAACTCTACAGACAAAAAAGAAATCGAGCGTAGGGATATTCATCCCCGAATAACAATACCAGTTGGGCAGTGAAAAGAGAATCTCCGAACTATCCACGGTCAGATTGAGCTCCTCCTTGATTTCGCGGGCAATGGTTTCGGCACAGGTTTCCTCCATATCGGTAAAGCCACCCGGCAGATCGAGTGTTCCCTTGACCGGTTCTTTACCGCGACGGCACACCAACAGCTCTCCCTGTTCATTTTCAATAAATGCAGCAGTAGCCGCCGAAGGATTGAGATAATAGACAAAACCGCAATCGGCACACTTTTTTGATTTCACGTTGTTCACGTTGAAATGCTGCGACCCACACACCGGGCAATAACGGAAAATATCGAGGCAATGACTCATAGTTTTAGGTTCAATTTTGAGTAACAGTAGCTGAAAATGCTTCAGCAAATTTACTGTATATTTGTCACAGAATAATGCGATCGGCCAATTATACGCATTATCAACATTTACCTGACCACCATTTTCAATCATGACTGACACGAACCTACTCCGCAAAGCATTTTTATGCTGCACAGCTTTGGCTCTTTGCATTTTTGCCTCAGCACAAAAACCAGAAACGCTTCGTTTGTGGTACGATCAACCGGCTTCCAAATTCGAAGAAGCCCTCCCTCTGGGCAACGGACGATTAGGCCTGATGGTGTATGGTGGCGTAAAAGATGAGTTATTGAACCTCAACGAAGGTTCTTTTTGGTCGGGAGTTCCCTCCAATACCAATCCGACACCCGACGCTCCGACTTTTCTGCCGAAAGTACGACAACTACTGTTTCAGGGGAAAAACAACGAAGCCACGACAATTCTGAAAAACATTCAGGGTCCCGATGTTCAGGCTTTTCTCCCAATGGGAAATCTGCAAATACAGCAACATCGCAGCGGTACGCCGGTGGGATATTGCCGCGATCTCGATATTTCAAAAGCAATAGCAACCACGACGTTCCGAATCGACAGCGTGGAATACAAAAGAGAGTTTTTCGTCTCCGCCCCCGATCAGGTAATCGTTATTCGACTGACGGCTTCCAAGAAAAGACAATTATCCTTCGATCTGACCGGCAACACGCCATTTGCCGGAGCCTCCATCACGGCTATAGGCGACAACGAATTTGTACTCAAGGGAACCGCACCTTATTCTCTTCCTTTTGAAGGCCGTTTCCCAATTGTTTACACAAATCCCAACGGAGAAAAAGGCATGCGGTATCAGTATCGGGTTCGGGTGATCAGTTGCGACGGAAAAGTAAGCACCAACGCCTGTTTGCATGTAACCAATGCATCCGAAGTTGTCCTGCTGGTCTCGGCTGCTACCAGTTTCAATGGCTTCAAAAATAATCCGCAAACCAACGGAAAAGACGAAGATGCGCTCTGCAAGAATTATCTCGACAAAGCGACGTCACTCTCGTTTGATCTGCTAAAAGAAAACCACATTCGTGACTATTCGCAATTTTTCAACCGCATGTCGCTCGATTTGGGAAGCAACGGCAAAGAAACCCAGCCGACCGACGAACGACTGAAACTGTACGCTTCAGGAGAAAAAGATCCTTCACTCGAAACCCTCTACTTCCAGTTCGGACGTTACCTGCTAATTTCATGTTCACGACCGGGTGGAACGGCAGCCAACCTGCAGGGAATATGGAATAAAGATCAACGTCCGCCATGGAACTGCAACTACACAACCAACATCAACCTGCAGATGAATTACTGGCCGGCCGAAATGCTGAATCTGTCTGAATTAACAGAACCACTCATTCATCAGATAGAGAACCTCGCTGTTAACGGAAAAGATATAGCCCGTAATTTTTACAACATGAAAGGCTGGGCTGTGCATCACAACTCCGATATCTGGGCCAGTGCCAATCCGGTTGGAGGAAAAGAAGGCAATCCTATGTGGGCAAACTGGGCTATGGGTTCGCCCTGGCTATCTCAGCATCTCTACGACCATTACCGTTTTACCGGTGACAAAGAGTACCTGAAAAACACAGCTTATCCGCTGATGAAATCGGCAGCCGATTTTTGTATAGACTGGTTGATAAAGAAAAACGGGCATCTGGTAACAGCACCATCAACCTCTCCCGAAAACAGCTACAGAGATGAAAAAGGACAAGTCAATGTTGTAACCATCGCTTCATCGATGGACATGGAGATTTTGTGGGATCTCTTCAACAACCTGATAGAAGCTTCACAAGTACTAAACACAGATGCCGATCTGCAAAAAGTATGGAGAGAAAAACGGGATCAGCTGCGCCCGTTAAAAATCGGCAAAAAAGGGAATCTTCAGGAGTGGATAAAAGATTACGCGGATGTGGATCCGCAGCACCGCCATGTATCGCACCTTTTCGGGCTACATCCGGGACGTGAAATCTCTCCCATTACCACACCGGATCTTGCCAATGCATGCCGCAAAACGCTTGAAATTCGTGGTGACGGTGGTACAGGTTGGAGCAAAGCATGGAAAATAAACTTCTGGGCCCGCCTGCTCGATGGCGATCACAGTTACAAGATGTATCGCGAGCAACTCTCCAAATCGACACTCAACAACCTGTTTGACACTCACCCGCCCTTCCAGATTGACGGAAACTTTGGCGGCGCATCAGGCATAGGCGAAATGTTGCTTCAGAGCCATTTGAACGAAATAGATTTACTTCCGGCACTTCCTTCCGAATGGAAAAACGGAGTTATGAAGGGAATGAAAGCTCGGGGTAACTTCGAAGTAAGTTTTACCTGGAATAACGGCAGGCTGACGACAGGCTCAATTATATCGATGGCCGGACAACCTTGTAAATTGCGTTCCAAAACACCGCTGGCGATTACCGGAGCGGATGTTACCGAGAAGCAAGAGAATGGGTATTATCTGTACTCGTTCAATACTGTCATTAATAAAGAGTATAAACTTACAGGAAGATAACTTTTTAAGTATTCCGGTTCAAAAAAAGAGGTAAAACGACTCAAAACAGATCCATATTAACAAGTTTACCCTTTCTCAAAAGGGAGGTTTCGGCAAAAATTCGTTATCTTTGCATTTTGAAGGATAAACCTACGTTAAATTCGTAAATCCCTACTAATCAATGAGCGATCCGATAAAACACGAATGCGGCATTGTACTGATGCGGTTACTTAAACCACTCGAATACTACAAAGCCAAGTATGGAACCACCCGTTTCGGGCTGAACAACCTCTATCTTTTGATGGAAAAACAGCACAACCGGGGTCAGGAAGGTGCTGGCATCGCGTGTGTCAATTTGAATGCAACAGCCGGAGAAGAATATATATTTCGTGAAAGAGCTTTAGGTAACGGTGCCATCACCGACGTATTCAACAGCGTAGGCCGTCAGATTGAGGCTTACGAAAAAATGCCGGACAACGAAAGATGCACCAATGCTCCGTTTATCGGCGAACTGTACATCGGCCACCTGCGTTACAGCACCATCGGTCGTTCCGGTATTTCATATGCACACCCATTTCTTCGTCGCAACAACTGGAAAAGCAAGAACCTCTGTCTGGCCGGCAATTTCAACCTTGCCAATGTCGACGAGATTTTCGATCATATCGTGGCCGAAGGGCAACACCCGCGCCACAACGCTGATACATTTATCATTCTTGAACAACTCGGCGGCAGACTCGACTCCGAAGTAGAACATCTCTACACCAAATTTGCCCTCGAAGGCATGGCCGGACAAGAACTCAATCAGGCTATCGAGCAGCATCTCGATCTGGAACGCATCATCAAACGCGCTACTGCAATGTGGGACGGCGGCTTTGTGATTTGCGGTCTTACAGGTAGCGGCGATGCTTTTGTTTTCCGCGATAAATGGGGTATTCGCCCGGCATTCTATTTTGCTAACGATGAAATCGTGGTAGTTACCTCCGAACGTCCGGCAATGCAAACCGTGCTCAATATTTCGACGGAAGAAATTCAAGAACTGAACCCGGGTGCTGGCCTTTTCATCAAGCAAGACGGTTCATTTAAAATCAGCCAGATACACAAGTCGGAAAATCCGGCTCCCTGTTCATTCGAGCGCATCTATTTTTCACGAGGCAGCGACCGCGACATCTATCGCGAACGCAAGACTCTTGGACGATTGCTGACTCCGCAAATTCTCGAAGCCATTAATCACGATGCTGATCACACAGTACTTTCTTTTATTCCTAACACAGCAGAGGTTGCCTATTATGGCATGATGGAAGGATTTGAGAACTATCTGAATCAGCAAAAGACCGCGGCTATTCTGAATAAAAAGAAAACACTGTCGGAAGCTGAGGTGGAAAAAATTCTTCAGAAAAAAATACGTACAGAGAAGCTAACCATCAAGGACATCAAGCTGAGAACCTTCATCACCGAAGATAAAAACAGAAATGACCTTGCCGCTCACGTTTACGACATCACCTACGGCACTATCAAGGAGAACGAAGATTATATCGTGGTGATCGACGATAGTATTGTACGCGGAACGACCCTCAAACAGAGCATTATCAAGATTTTGAGTCGTCTCAAACCAAAGAAAATTGTAATTGTCTCTTCTTCTCCGCAGATTCGTTACCCTGACTGCTACGGCATCGACATGTCTCGCATGAGCGAATTCATCGCTTTCAATGCCGCCATCGAACTGCTGAAAGAACGTGGCATGGAAAACGTGATTCACGATGTGTACAAAAAGAGCAAGGAGCAGGAAAATCAACCCAAAGAATGGATTGTAAACCACGTCAAAGACATTTATGCTCCTTTCACAGACACTGAAATAGCAAAAAAAATCGGAGAGATGGTAACTCCGGACAATTGTACGGTAGAAGTGGAAATCATTTACCAAACCATAGAAAACCTCCACGTTGCATGCCCGAAGCATAACGGAGACTGGTACTTTTCGGGCAACTACCCCACTCCCGGGGGAAACAGAATTGTTAACCAGGCATTTATCAACTATTACGAGAAGAACGATTTACGCCCGGGCAAACAGACAACAAAGCGCAAATAACCAAGCCGGAGCAAAGGACAAAGAGCAATGCATGACGAATTCAACCATCATCCTGCGAGCTCTTTGTTGATAATATTCGCAATTTGAATAAAGCTTACGCTGCTTTCAAACACTATTTGGCACAAACAGAACAGTGTCTTTGCTCTTGGTTCTTTATTTTGTAATCTAAAAACAAAAAGATATGAAGTTCACAAAAATGCAAGGCGCCGGAAACGACTACGTTTATGTAAACGGGTTTGTCGAACAGATTGAAGATCCGGCTACGTTAGCGACTGCCATTAGCAACCGTCACTTCGGCATCGGATCCGACGGTCTGGTTCTCATTTTGCCTTCCGAAACGTGCGACTTCCGCATGCGCATGTTCAACTCCGATGGCTCGGAATCGGAAATGTGCGGCAATGCCACCCGTTGTATCGGCAAATTTGTATATGACAAAGGGTTAACCGACAAAACAGAGCTCACGCTCGAAACGCTTGCCGGTGTAAAACACCTCACGTTGAACATAGAAAACGGCAAAGTAAACTCCGTTCGTGTCGATATGGGCGAGCCGATTCTTGCTCCCAAACAAATACCCATCAACCTCGACGAAACCAGTGTAATCAACTACCCCATCGCTCTTGAAAGCCGCAAGGTAAACATCACTGCAGTTTCCATGGGAAACCCACATGCCGTGATTTTCATGGATTCGCTCGAAGAACTGGACATACAAAAAAGCGGCCCGAAAGTGGAGCACCATCCACTCTTTCCACGTCGCACCAACACCGAATTCGCACAGGTTATCTCCCCGACTCACATCAAAATGAGGGTATGGGAACGCGGTGCCGGTGAAACACTTGCCTGCGGAACAGGAGCTTGTGCAACTGCCGTGGCTGCTGTATTGAATGGCAAAACCGAACGTAAAGTAACATTGGAACTCCTCGGCGGAAACCTCGAAATAGAATGGTCGGAAGCCGACAACCACGTCTACATGACCGGTCCGGCAGTAACCGTTTTCGAAGGAGAATACCTACTGTAAAATTTACAATTTATTAATTTACAATTAACGATTTAGAATCTGTACCGTCACTACAGATTCCATTTTCAAATCCCCAAATTAGCAATATGGCTTTTGTAAACGACAATTTTTTGAATATCCCCGAAACCTATCTTTTTTCGGAGATTGCACGTAAAGTAAATACATACAAGGAAGAAAATCCATCGGCAAACATCATCCGTCTGGGTATCGGCGACGTAACTCGCCCGCTCGCTCCGGCCGTTATCAAAGCGTTGCATGCTGCCGTTGACGAAATGGGCGATGCCAACACTTTCCGTGGTTACGGTCCCGAACAGGGTTACGCTTTCCTGCGCGAAACAATTGTCGCTAAAGATTATACAGCGCGCGGCATCGACATTGCTCCCGACGAAGTATTCGTGAGCGACGGCGCCAAAAGCGACACCGGCAACTTCGGCGACATTCTCGGTCCGAACAACGTAATTGCGGTTACCGACCCTGTTTATCCCGTTTACGTGGATACAAACGCTATGGCAGGCCGTGCCGGCAAACCGACGGCCGATGGCAAGTGGGAAAAGATTGTTTATTTGCCCTGCACAAAGGAGAATAACTTCATCCCCGAACTTCCGGAAACACGTCCCGATGTAATTTATCTCTGCTACCCAAACAACCCGACAGGAACAACCCTGAAGAAAAACGAGTTGAAACAATGGGTCGACTACGCACGTGCCAACGACGTACTGATTCTGTTCGATGCAGCTTATGAAGCCTTTATCAGCGAACCGGACGTTCCACATTCCATCTACGAAATTGAAGGTGCCCGTGAGGTAGCTGTTGAATTCCGCAGCTTCTCTAAAACTGCAGGCTTTACCGGATTACGTTGCGGTTACACTGTCGTTCCGAAAACGGTATTGGTTAATTCTGCCGAACACGGACGTGTACCACTCAACCGCCTCTGGAACCGCCGCCAGACAACAAAATTCAACGGTACCGCCTACATTGTACAACGTGCCGCCGAAGCTATTTATTCTGCCGAAGGACAACAACAGATCAAAGAAACCATCGCCACTTATATGAACAATGCCGGCATCATCCGCAAAGGAGTTGAAGCAAAAGGCCTGAGTGCTTTCGGAGGTGTAAACGCGCCATACATCTGGCTAAAAACTCCCGATGGCATCTCATCATGGCAATTCTTCGATCGTTTGCTCAACGAAATGAATGTGGTTGGTACTCCGGGGGTTGGCTTCGGCCCTCACGGCGAAGGCTACTTCCGCCTCACTGCATTCGGAAGCCCGGCTCAAACCGAAGAAGCTATGCAACGCATTGCCAACTGGAAACTGTAATTAATTAATAATGAAGAATTAATAATTAATAATCTCACCATAGAATGAGAATTTGCAGTAGCCTTCGGTCTCTGTAAATTCTCATTATTCATTTTTAATTATTAATTATCTACTGACTATGCCTACATTTTTATTCGATAAGATCGTCTTTGGACCGGTAAAAAGCCGCCGCTTGGGGACTTCGCTCGGCATCAACCTATTGCCTGTCAATGCTAAAATCTGCACGTTCAACTGCATCTATTGCGAATGCGGATTCAATTTCAAACCGCAGGAAGCTCACATCCCCACGCGCGAAGAGGTAAAAAATGCCCTCCGGATTGCACTGTCGGAGATGAAAGTGGATAGCAAGAAGCTGGATGTAATCACCTTCGCGGGCAACGGAGAACCAACCATGCATACCGACTTTGCCGGTATTGTCGACGATACTATTGCCCTTCGAAACGAGTTTTTCCCAGAGGCAAAGATCAGCGTGTTGTCCAACAGCACCTTGATACACAAGCCGTCTGTATTTGACGCTTTGAACAAAGTGGATAATAATATTCTGAAACTGGATTCTGTGTTCGACCAGACAATCCGCTTGCTCAACCAACCGGGATCTGCCACTTTTTCGGGCAAATGGCTCATTGAACATCTAAAACGATTCAATGGCAACCTCATCATCCAAACGCTCTTTTTACAGGGAGAAATCGAAGGACAACAGATAGACAACACCACAGAGGAAGAGCTGAGTGCGTGGCTGGATGCCGTGAATGAAATAAGACCAAAACAGGTTATGATCTACACACTGGCAAGAGACACTCCTGTTCAGGCGCTCAAAAAAGCATCTCACAAGCAACTCTCCCATATTGCAGAGAGAGTAAAGGCTCTTGGCATCGAAATTTCTGTTTCCGAATAATACAGTTTTTGACATTTATTCTTTGAGATGGACTTTTTTTTGTATATTCGTGCCCTGATTTTAAAGTTTTAGAAAAGAGTAATGCCGACACGTTCACATCCGCATTGCTACTGACTATAAAACAATTATCGGCCTTAAAATCATAATCAAAACAGAATCATATTTTTAACTGAAACAAATCAATGGCAACATTAGAGAAAATTAGAAGCAAAGGAGTATTCCTGTTGATAGTGGTTGGTTTAGCAATGTTTGCTTTCATTATCGGCGACTTTCTGAATTCAAGCAAAACCTATTTCGGCCAGCAAAAGCAAAAGATTGGGGTTGTTGACGGAGAAACTGTAAAGTATGCAGATTTCATGGAAGCTGTCGAACAATTATCAACAGTTTACAAAATTGAAACCGGTCAACAAAATAATGACGAAATGAGCGAACAGATTCGTCAACAGGTATGGGATAACAAAGTGACTGAAATCCTTTTGGGCAAACAAACTGAAAATGTGGGTATTGCGGTTTCTAAAGATGAATTAAAAGACTTAACCATTGGTAACCATATCAGTCCGATCATTTACAGCCGTCGTACTTTTACCGATCCTAAAACAGGTACTTTCAGCAAAGAAGCTCTTCTTGGCTTTCTGACTTCTCTGGATCAGGCTTCAAAAAGTAAAGACAAACAACATGCAGACGAAGTGAAAGAATACCAACAATATTGGTCATTCCTCGAAAACATGGTAAAACAAAATACTTTACAACAAAAGTACAACGCGTTACTTTCTAAAACTATTACAGCCAACTCGCTCGATGCTAAATTCGCATTTGAACGCAGCCAAACATCAGTAAATATGGTTTACACAATGCAACCTTATTTTACTGTACCCGACGGAGCTGTAAAAGTATCAGAAAGCGAAATCAGTGACCTTTACAAAAAACGCAAAGCTCTTTACAAACAAGAAGCTAATTTCGATCTTAAGTATGCTCAATTTGATGTAAAACCGTCAAAAGCAGACTACGCTGAAGTTGAAAAGAAAATCAACAGTCTGCAAAACGGATTTACTACCGCCACTGACATTAAAGGTTTCGTAAACTCTAACTCAGAAGAGAAATATATTGACATTGCTCTGACAAAGAAAGAAGTTCCTCCGTTCCTCCAGGATTTTGCTTTCGGTGGCAAAACCGGTGATGTTGTTGGTCCGAAAATTGAAGGAGATACCTACTACATGGCTAAAATTGTTGAAGGTGGTATCAGTGAACCTGACTCTGTAAAAATCCGTCACATTGTTCTTCCTGACAGCGAAAGCAAGCTGGCCGACAGTCTTGTTGCTGCAATCAAAGGTGGTGCTAAATTTGCCGACTTAGCTCAAAAATTCTCCAAGTTGCAACAAACTGCAGCAAACGGCGGTGAAATTGGTTGGGTACGCCAGATGAATCTTTTACAAAACGGATTCAAACAAGATCTCGTTACAAAACTTTTCAGAGGTGGTGTTAACGAAGTTATTCTTGACAAACAAACATCTTCTATCCAGATTCTTCAGGTTGAAGAAAAAACGTCAAGCATCAGCAAAGTAAAACTGGCTTTATTGGCACTGAAAGCTGTTCCCAGCGACCAGACAAGAGAAGCTGTTTACAATCAGGCTAAAGAATTTGCAGCAGCAGCAACCAGCACCGAAAAATTCGATCAGGCTGCCAAATCAAAAGGTATCACAGTTCGCCCTGCAAACGGAATAGACCCCAACGCTCCCCGCTTGGGTAACGTGAAGAATACCCGTACGGTTTTCCGTTGGGCAAACGATGCGAAAGCCGGCTCTACATCAGACGTATTTGAATGTGGCGAACGTAACGATGTTCTTATCGTAGCCAACCTGATTGCATCGCATCCGAAAGGATACCGCGATCTGAAAGATGTTTCAGCTGAATTGAAAGCCGAACTCATCAACGACAAGAAAGCTGAAGTGATCACCAAAAACATGAACTCAGCAATGGCTACAGCTAAAACTGTTCAAGCTTTGGCTGCTGCTTTGAAACAAAAAACAGACACCGCTTCGAACCTGAACTTCTTCAGTGCACAAGCCGGATCTCTTGGAATGGAACCTGCCGTTATCGGAGCTGCTTCTGCTTCTAAACCAAATCAGCTTTCAGCTCCTGTCAAAGGGAAAGCCGGTGTATTTGTTTTCAGTGTTGTAAGTGAACAAAAAAGAAACGATAAGTTTAACGCCAAGGCTCAGATTGACATGCTGAATTCCCGTTATGCTTATATGCTTCCTTACATGACACTGCAAGTTCTGAAAGACAAAGCAGACATAACAGATAACAGGATCAAGTTCTTCTAACTAATCCTCCCTACATAACAAAAAAAGGTTGCCAAACGGCAGCCTTTTTTTGTACGTGAATCTATCCTAAACAAGCTTCAACAGCGGTTAAAAAAGCCTGAATCTGACTAATTATCCTACAATATCAAAATTTGTTACTACATTTGCACTAATATAAAAAACTATCTGATAAGAATAGCCTTTAATACTTTTATTTGCCTGAATATCAGCCCGCAGACTTTAACATCCGATTAAAAGGATCATAACGAAGCAAAAGTAAAAGAAGCAAGTGCCGGCAAAAGGTTAAAAAATTTATTTCAAAAACCAATTTTCTTCATGAAACAGCTTAAATATTTGGTTATTTCTTTGTTCACCTTAGGATTGCTCGTATTTAACTCTTGCCTCAGTAACAGCGTCACAAATTACTCCGACGATGCCCGCGTCTACTCCTTTGGAATAAAGAGTGACAGCGTACCTGCATTTGCAAAAGCAAAATTTACTGTTGATCAAACAGGGGGTAGTGCATATAAAACCAACGGATTAATCTACAACGCCGACTCTCTCCCTTTCAAAACAAAACTGTACGGCCATTTCAGAGCCATACCTGTCATTTCCACCTACTCGTCGGCTGCTATGTTTTTCAACAAAAAAACCTACAAATCAGGCGACTCAATCGATTTCAGAACTAAACAGGTTTTATTAAATTATGCTGCAAATGGAACCGACACATTGTCATATTATGTAGATGTACGCGTTCACCAAGTAGAACCGGATTCCATCGCATGGCAATTACGGACATACCCTTCATATGGTTCTTCCGAGACAGAACAAAAGGCAGTCTATTGTAACGATCAGGTAATGTTGTTTCTGAATAACGGCAGCGCCATTAGCATGTACAGCACTACCGACGCAAAAAGCTGGAACGGAGGATCGACCATTTCAACCTTGCCGGCATCTGCTTCATTGCAAAACATGATCGTTCTCAACAATGTGATGTATGTGATTGGAGACGGACAAACCATCTATTCCAGCACAAACGGCACATCCTGGAACAAAATTACGATTTCATCGGCTAACCAGTTAAAATCACTGATCGCTGGTTATGACAACAAACTGTTTGCCGTTATGTACGACAGCAGCAACAATTACTACGTAGAAACATCCAGCGACGGAGCCAACTGGTCGGTACAATATCCGATAGCCAACATTGAACTGAATTATAACAACGGCAATAAATTTAACAGTTTCCCGATTTCTGACTTTGCAGCAACGACTTTCCAGCCTCAGACAGGAAGTCCAAAACTAATGCTAATCGGAGGTAAAGACAAAGCCGGAAGTACTGTAAACTCTGTCTACACTTACATGGCTGGCACCGGACAATGGATGGACTTCTCAACAGAAATCAAAGCCGACTCATTCCCTGCCAGCAAAAATGCTTCGTTGATTTGGTACGATAACCGCTTAATGCTTTGGGGTGGTACCAATGCTTCAGGCGCTATCGCAAAAGACACATTGCTTTGCTCTAAAACCGAGGGATACATATGGACAAGGCGTGATACACTGGTCAACTTCCCTAAAGTCCTTAATTACAAAACCAGAACTAAAGCTTCTGTTGTAGTCGATAAGTACAACCGAATATTTATGATCGGAGGTAAAGATGCCAACGGTAATTTTATCAAAGAAGCCTGGGTAGGGCGAAAAAACAAGTTAGGATTCGGTTTATCTGCTATGTAATTTACGCTCCGGATATTTATAATAAAAACTGTTCTTTCGGGAGCAGTTTTTTGTTTACGCACCACATGATTCAACTTTTTCCACCGACAACACAACCTGTTACAGGTTCAATAGGCCTGCCGGCTTCAAAAAGCATCAGCAACAGAGCACTGATCCTCTCAATGCTTAGTAAAAGTACGAAAGAGATCAGCCATTTGGCCGACTGCGACGACACGAAAGTAATGCTGGAAACCCTCAAACTGGACAAAAAAACTTTCGATATCGGAGCTGCCGGAACATCTATGCGATTCCTCACAGCTTATTTATCAAACCTACAGGGAAATTGGATCTTAACTGGCAGTGAACGCATGAAAAACCGCCCAATCGCCGTTCTAATTGATGCACTCAACCACCTTGGTGCCGACATCGAGTACATAGAAAAGGCAGGCTATCCCCCACTCCGCATATCAGGGAAAGCGTTACAAGGCGGCAAAATCAAACTTGCTGGTAATATCAGCAGTCAGTACATTTCAGCTTTACTGATGATTGCCCCGACGATGAAGAATGGCTTGGAAATGACTTTGGAAGGCAAAATCATCTCTATTCCTTACATCAGGATGACACTTCACATGATGGAGGAATTCGGTGTGTCTGCAAAATGGGAAGGACAAACCATCACAATCCCTCATCAGGAATACCGCCCAATAGCATTTCACGTTGAGTCAGACTGGTCTGCCGCATCGTACTGGTATGCCATTGCTGCACTTTCCAAAGGAAGTTCATTCAAACTATTGGGTCTAAAAAAGGAGAGCACTCAGGGAGATTCTCAGGTAGCAAAGATTTTCGAATCGTTGGGAATAAAAAGCGAATTCACTGCTGACGGCGTTGTTATTTCTTCTGTGGCCAATCCTGTTTCTAACTTCGTTTACGACTTTATCAATCAACCGGATCTTGCCCAAACGGTAGTAGTTTGCTGCTGTTTGCTTAATATCCCATTCTCTTTTTCAGGTTTACAAACGCTGAAGATTAAGGAAACGGATCGGATAGCCGCCTTAAAAAACGAAATGGTTAAGTTGGGTTATATACTCGAAGAACCGGAAGATGGCATGCTTGCATGGAACGGGCAACGCACCAACCCCGACTACGAACAAGCCATCTGCACCTATGAAGATCACCGCATGGCGATGGCTTTTGCGCCGGCTGCATTGATTCATCCAATCAAAATAGAACATCCAGAAGTAGTTTCCAAGTCTTACCCGGAATTCTGGTCAGACTTACAAAGCGTAGGTTTCTCTATCAAATAAAAAAACGAAGGCTGTCGATCGCAATGATGACAGCCTTCGTTCTTTTTCTATCTGTTCTTACGCGTCAATAGTAGCGTAAGTGGCATTTTCTTCAATAAACTGACGACGAGGGCCAACGTCGTCTCCCATTAGCATGGAGAAGATATGGTCTGCATCAGCGGCATTTTCGATGGTCACCTGACGCAGAGTACGGTTTTCCGGATTCATGGTGGTATCCCACAATTGTTCCGGGTTCATTTCTCCCAAACCTTTGTAACGCTGTACATGCACTGAGTTCTCGTTTCCATCTGCATATCTTTCGATAAAGGCAACGCGTTGTTGTTCGTTCCAGCAATACTCTTCTACCTTCCCTTTTTTGCAAAGATAGAGCGGCGGAGTGGCTATGTAAAGATGACCGCCCTCGATAAGCTCCTTCATGTGACGGAAGAAGAACGTCATAATAAGTGTGTCGATGTGGCTACCATCGACGTCGGCATCGGTCATCACAATAATCTTGTGGTAACGAAGCTTGGAGACATTCAACTGTTTGCTGTCGTCTTCGGTACCGATTGTAACGCCCAAAGCTGTGTAAATATTACGGATTTCTTCGCTTTCAAGCACTTTATGCTGCATTGCTTTCTCCACGTTCAGAATCTTACCACGAAGCGGCAGAATGGCCTGTGTGGTACGGTTACGGCCCTGTTTAGCCGACCCGCCTGCAGAGTCACCCTCCACGAGGAATATTTCGCAAACTTCAGGATGTTTTTCTGAGCAGTCGGCCAGTTTACCGGGCAAGCCTCCACCTGAAAGAGGGGATTTACGTTGCACCATTTCACGAGCCTTACGGGCAGCGTTACGGGCGGTTGCAGCCAAAATCACCTTCTCAACGATCATTTTGGCCTGTTTCGGGTTTTCCTCCAGGTAATTACCCAAAGCTTCACCCACAGCCTGATCGACAACACCCATTGTCTCGTTATTACCGAGCTTTGTTTTAGTCTGACCTTCGAATTGAGGTTCTGCTACTTTCACCGAAATGATAGCAGTAAGACCTTCACGAAAGTCATCTCCGCTGATTTCGAGTTTAACCTTTTCCAGCATTTTGCTGTCTTCGGCATATTTTTTCAGTGTACGTGTCAAACCACGACGGAAACCGGCTACGTGAGTGCCGCCTTCAATAGTGTGGATGTTGTTCACATACGAGTAAACATTTTCGTTATACGAAGTATTGTAAGTCAAAGCAATTTCTACCGGAGTACCGAATTTTTCTGTAGAAATATGAATCACCTTGTCAATCAGAGGTTCGCGTGAGGAGTCTACAAATTCTGCAAATTCTTCCAGTCCGCGTTCCGAATGAAAAACTTCCTTTTTAGGAGTTCCGTCTTCGTTCAACGTACGTAAATCTGTCAGAGAAATGGTAATACCGGCATTCAGGTAAGCCAGTTCACGCATACGGGCGGCAAGGATATCGTATTTATAAACGGTATCTGTAAAGATATCGCCATCGGGATGAAACTTCACCAACGTTCCGTTTTCAGTAGTTGTTCCGATCTCTTTTACCGGGAACTGCGGAGTTCCTCTTTGGTATTCCTGCATGTAAATTTTGCCTTCGCGGTATACCTCAACATGCAAAAGAGACGACAGAGCGTTCACACAGGATACACCTACCCCGTGAAGACCACCTGACACCTTGTAACTTCCTTTGTCGAACTTACCTCCGGCGTGCAGCACTGTCATTACGACTTCCAGTGCAGATTTTCCTTCTTTTTCGTGCATATCGACAGGAATACCACGTCCGTTATCTCTCACCGAGATAGAGTTATCTTCGTTGATAATAACATTGATGGTATCACAATAGCCGGCAAGCGCTTCGTCGATTGAGTTATCTACAACTTCATACACGAGGTGATGCAAACCTTTGATTCCGATATCGCCAATATACATGGCCGGGCGTTTACGAACTGCCTCAAGTCCTTCAAGGACCTGAATACTACTTGCTCCGTAATCATTGTTCCCGTTCAATTTTTGTTCTTCGGTCATATCTAAATTAAAATATTAGAAACACGTCATTCTTTTTCAAAAAGCAAACAAAGTTACTATTTATCATCCATATTAACAAGCAATTTAAAGCGCTTCAAAGCAAAAAATCGACAAAAAAAAGGGCATAAATGAAGCGATCCATTTATGCCCTTTTAAGAATAATTTTACAATTAATTTAAGACTTCGCCTTAAAGGCTAAAGCATACAGTTTTATCTGTTTCACCATCGACAGGAGGCCATTGGCGCGAGTGGGAGAAAGGTGTTCCTTTAACCCAATTTGATCTATAAAATAGAGTTCGGCCTCCAGAATCTCATCGGGTGTATGCCCCGACATCACACGGATAAGCAGAGAGATAATTCCTTTCACAATCACGGCATCGCTTTCGGCCGTAAACACTACCTTACCTTCTTGTTCTGCAGCATCGAGCCAAACCCGGCTCTGACAGCCTTCAATTAAATTCTGCGGTATTTTTGCTTTCTCATCAATAGGATCGAGCGAGTTTCCGAGATCAATCAGATAAGCATATTTATCCATCCAGTCGGAGAACTCGCTAAACTCTTCTATTACCCGATCTTGCGCTTCGTTTATTGTCATTATTTAAAGTTCAAAGTTAAAAATCTAAAGTTGAAAGCAGACAGAGTCAGCTTATTAAAACATTTTTTGTACCCGGTCGACAGCCGCCACCAGCGCATCAATTTCTTCTTTGGTATTATAAAAAGCGAACGAAGCTCTGATCGTTCCTTCAATGCCTAATGTGTGCATTAACGGCATGGCACAATGATGCCCGGTGCGCACCGCAATTCCAAGTTTGTCGAGCAGGGTTCCCATGTCGAAATGATGAATATCGCGCACAAGGAATGAGATGACACTTGCTTTTTCGGCTGCAGTTCCAAAAATGCGCATCCCGTCGATTTTCATCAACTGTTCGGTGGCATACTGCAACAACTGATGTTCGTAGTCTCCGATAGCTTTCAGACCAAACTTCTGCATATAGCGGATTGCCTCGCCCAACGCAACCGAACCGACATAATCAGGAGTTCCGGCTTCGAATTTAAACGGAAGTTCGGCATAAGTCGTTTTCTCGTAGGTGACAGTTGCGATCATCTCGCCACCACCGTGGTACGGAGGCAACTGCTCCAGCCATTTTTCCTTCCCGTACAACACGCCGATACCGTTAGGCCCGTACATTTTGTGTCCGGAAAAGACATAAAAATCGGCATCCAGAGCTTGTACGTCAACCGGCATATGCGAAACCGCCTGTGCTCCATCCACCAGCACCGGAATGTTGTGTGCATGTGCTTCGGCAATAATCTTTGCCACCGGATTTACAGTCCCCATTACATTAGAAATATGAGCAACGGAAACTAATTTTGTTTTTGGAGAAAGCAGTTTGGAGAAAGCCTCCATATCCAACTCGCCACGTTCATTGAAGGGTACAACTTTCAACACAATGCCTTTCCGGTCTCGCAGCAATTGCCAGGGAACGATATTGGCATGATGTTCCATGCCGGTAATCAGGATTTCGTCGCCTTCGTTGCAAAAGGTCTCTCCGAACGAAGTTGCGATAAGATTAATTGCCTCGGTTGTTCCACGGGTAAAAATAATTTCGCGCGACTCGGCAGCATTGATAAAAGCCTGTACCGTTTGGCGCGCCTCTTCGTGCGCTTCGGTTGCCACCTGACTCAGGTAATGAACTCCGCGGTGAATATTAGCGTTTTGGTTGTAATAAACCTTCTCGATCGCCTCCACCACACAACGGGGTTTCTGCGATGTGGCCGCATTGTCGAAATAGACCAACGGACGGTCGTAAACAGTGCGGGAAAGTATGGGAAAATCGGCCCGTATGGCCGCAATATCTAAAGTGGTATCCACGAGAAAATGTTTTATGGGTGATTGATTTTAAAACAAAACATTTCAGGTATCGAATTCAGGCAATAATTGAATCAAATGTTTCGTTATCCGTAAAAATTGGATAATGCAAAGATAGCTATTTAACCACAAAAACAGGATATTCAAACTGCAAAAACACATGTTCATAGCCAGATACTCAACCAAGGTATTTATTTTCGGTTTTTTTTTGAGTAATTTTGTGTCGCTTGAACACAAAATCAGGATACCGCAATCCAAACTGTTGCAAATGACAAAACAAGCATAAAACTTCAAGTAATTTCTATTTTCATGAAACAAATCATCCTTTCTTTCGTAGCTCTGATAATGACATTCAGCATTTCCGCACAAGAATTGAGATGTCGTGTTCAGGTAAATTCCAGCTTAATTCAGGGGACAAACAAGCAAATTTTCACGACACTTGAGAAAGAGCTGAATGAATTGATGAACAACCGAAAATGGAGCAATGCGACTTACACTTCCAACGAACGCATTGAATGTTCGCTCGTCATCACCATAAAAAACTACTCGGGCGGCGACAATTTTACCGGAGAATTACAAGTTCAGGCTCGTCGTCCGGTATACAACTCCACCTACTTTACGACATTATTCAATTTCAGGGATCAAAATTTCAATTTTAACTATATTGAATCACAACCTCTGGAAACAACTGAACGACAGACATCCAACAATTTGGTTGCCATGCTCTATTTTTATGGCTATGTCATTTTAGGCTATGATGCCGATTCATTTTCACGCTTAGGTGGTTCTCCTTTCTTTCATCGCGCCGAAGAGATTGCCAATGCAATGCAAAGCTCATCAGAAACAGGATGGAAAGCTTTTGAATCAGAACACAACCGCTACGCCCTGATTAATGGCATTCTGGACGAAAAACTGCGCCCCGTACGCGAACTTTACTATGACTACCACCGCCTGGGACTGGACATAATGGCCGAAAATGCAGATAATGGCCGGTCAAAAATAGCATCATCGCTCATGGTGCTTCGTCAGGCAAATAACGACCGTCTTTACAACATAGCCATAACATCTTTCCTTGACACGAAAATTGATGAAATCGCCGATATTTTCAGCAATGGGCAACCAAAGGAGAAAAGTGATGTCTATGCCTTGCTGTTGGACGTAGCTCCATCGATGCAAAAACGCTTTGAAAAAATTCAGAACGGAAAATAAACCCGCACAAGCCCGCAAATGATAACTTCGCTACACATAGAAAACTACGTACTGATTTCCAATCTTGACATACAGTTCCAATCCGGCTTTTCGGTTATTACCGGAGAAACCGGAGCCGGAAAGTCGATTATACTGGGCGCTCTGGGACTTATTCTTGGACAAAGAGCCGACTCTAAAACCATAAAGAATGGCGCCTCAAAATGCATCATTGAAGGGTCGTTTCGAATAGGCGATTATAACCTGCAGGAATTCTTCACACAAAATGATCTGGATTACGATAACGAATGTTTGATTCGCCGGGAAATATCCGGCAACGGGAAATCACGCTCATTTATCAACGACACTCCCGTTGGACTTCAACAGTTAAAAGAGCTGGGCGACAAACTGATAGACATTCATTCTCAGCACCAGAATTTACTGTTGTCAAACGACAGCTTTCAACTTCAGGTTGTAGACACAATCGCAAAAAGCAGTCAGGAATCAATCACATATCAAAAAAAATATTTCGACCACAAACGTTGCACACAGGAACTTTCGATACTCAAAGCATCTGCACTGCAACAAAAAGCCGAAAGTGATTTTCTGCAATTTCAGTTCAGTCAGCTCAATGAGGCTCAGCTTATGGCAGGTGAGCAGGAACAACAGGAACAGGAATTACAACTGCTTTCTCACGCAGAAGAAATCAAGACCGAATTATCAAAAGCCGCATACCTGATTGACGATGAAAATGGCTCCGCAATGCCACCACTCAAAGAAGCTTTGATGGCTTTGCGACACGCAGAAAAAATTTATCCGCAAAGTTCAGAATGGATGCAACGCCTCGACTCCTGCATCATAGAACTAAAAGATCTGGCTACAGAAATACACAAAACTCAGGAAAACATTGATGTAGATCCGGCAAAAGCGGAACAAATCAAACAACGGCTGGACTTACTATACACGTTGGAACAAAAACATCGGGTTGCTTCGGTAGAAGAGCTGATTGAACTGCGCGAAAAATTTGACGGGCAGTTGCAACAAATAGAATCTCTCGATGATAAAATTGAACATCTCGAAAAAGAAGCTACCAAACTTCACAACGAAATGCTGGAAGCCGGTGCGAAGCTGACTCAAAAGCGCAAGGCAGCATTTCCTCTGATTGAAAAACACCTGATTTCACAGCTCCGGCAACTCGGAATGCCTGAAATCCGGTTCGAAGTAAGACTCACTCCCCGTCTCGATTGGTCGGTAACCGGCAACGACGATATTCAATTTTATTTTTCGGCAAACAAAAACAGCCAATTGCAACCCGTTGCCCAAACCGCTTCCGGAGGTGAAATTTCACGCGTAATGATAAGTCTCAAATCGCTAATTGCCAGTGCAAAATCATTACCAACCATCATTTTCGACGAAATAGACATGGGCATTTCCGGCGAAGTGGCCAACTCTATGTCGCTCATAATGAAAACCCTGGGGACATATATGCAGGTAATAGCCATCACTCACTTACCCCAGATTGCAGCGCAAGGATCATCGCATTATAAGGTATTCAAAAGCAACCAAAACGATTCGACAGAAACCTCGATCAAACAACTAACGAATGAAGAACGAGTTACCGAGATTGCAGGGATGCTGAGCGGAAATTCGATATCTCAGGCTGCCATAGAAAACGCGAAACAACTTTTATCTGTTACAGCATAGCATTTTTTAGGGTAAAAGAGCATCAATCCGCGGAAAAGTAACTATTTTTGTACAAAACACAGGTGCTTATGAGGAAATGCTTTACCATTCTATTATTGTCATTTTTCCTGTTATCAACCAGCCATTTAGCTGCACAAACCACTACTTATCCTGACACACAGGAGCAAACTCAACGCATTGGAGTTGTGGTTTCTGAGAAAAAAATGACCGTGTTTAATGCCCCTTACAACACCTCATTAAAGGTTTTCAGCCTCGTAGGCGTGAAAGTCGCAGAGTTTAAGGTCACGTTAACACGACAGGATTTTTATCTGGATCTCCCAATTGGCTATTACATCGTCAAAGTTGGAGAACAGACGTTCAAAATCGCTATAAGATAAACAAAAAAGGATGCCGGTTGGCATCCTTTTTTTGTATCCCTTTATGAGTACGACCAAAAAGTACCACTTTTTTTCCTGTTGATATTACCACATCCGCCTTTGAGTATCGTAATTTTGCATCAAAGAAATTATTGTTGTTTCAGCTGAAAGTAACACAAGAACTAAAAATTACGATTATGAAAAAGATTGCTTTATCAATAGTTTTAGGCATGTTTGCCTTATTAGCTTCGGCGCAAACCTGGGTCTCGGATCCCGCTCACTCCCATTTAACCTTTGCCGTCAGTCACATGACCATCTCGGAAGTAACCGGCAATTTCACTCAGTTTGAAGTGAAAGTTACGGCAACAAAACCCGACCATAGCGACGCAAAAGTGGAGGTAACCGTTCAGGTTGCCAGTATCAACACCGACGTGGAAGCTCGTAACAACCACCTGAAGACAGCCGACTTTTTCGACGTGGCCACCTATCCGACAATGAACTTCAAAAGCACGTCGATTAAAAAAGTACAGGGAAACCATTACAAAATGGCAGGCAACCTCACCATGCACGGAGTAACCAAACCCATTGTACTGGATGTGTATTACAAAGGCACCGTCACCAATCCGATGAACAAAAAAGAGACATCCGGATTCTTGCTTAAAGGGAAGCTCAACCGTATGGATTACGGCGTCGGCCCGAAATTTCCGGCAGCGTTCGTTGGAACTGACATTACCATCTCCGGGAGCGTTGAATTTACAGAGAGTAAATAAAGTGTTTCGAGATTTAAACGACAAAAGGCAGCCTAAAGACTGCCTTTTGTCGTTTAAAGAAGTGCCGGAATTAATCCAGCTTATGAATTACCAGACCTGAACGCAATTTCGGTTCAAACCAGGTTGTTTTTGGAGGCATAATATTTCCGCTATCAGCAATATCGATCAATTGCTTCATCGAAACGGGATAAAGAGCCAACGCCACCTTCATTTCTCCGTTATCTACACGGCGTTTCAATTCACCCAGACCACGAATACCGCCCACAAAGTCAATGCGCTTGTCAGAACGAAGGTCTTTGATGCCGAGAATTTCGTCTAAAATCAGGTTCGACGAAATAGTTACGTCCAACACACCGATAGGGTCGTTATCGTTGTAAGTACCCGCCTTAGCTGTCAACGAGTACCATTTACCAGAAAGGTAAAGTGCAAAATTGTGTAAAGCTGTCGGTTTGTAAATGTCAGCACCTTTTTCTTCTACAACGAAATCTTTTCCCAAAGCCGACAAGAACTGTTCGTCTGTCAACCCGTTCAAATCTTTCACTACACGATTGTAGTCGATAATATTCAGCTGGTTATCCGGGAAACAAACAGCAAGGAAGTAATTGTATTCTTCGTCGCCGTTGTGATTTGGATTTTGTTTGCGTTTTTCGTCACCCACCAAAGCAGCAGCTGCGCTACGGTGATGACCATCAGCAATATACATAGCCGGAATAGACGCAAAAATCTCGGTAATGCGACTGATGGTAGCATCGTCATTAATCACCCAGAAATGATGACCAAAACCATCGGGAGCCACAAAATCATATTCGGGCGCGTTTTTGGTAACATTACTAACAATAGCATCCAATTCAGCCTGATGCGGATAGGCAAAAAATACCGGTTCGATGTTGGCATTATTCACGCGGACGTGTTTCATGCGGTCTTCTTCCTTGTCGCGACGTGTCAGTTCATGTTTTTTGATGTTGCCTTTCATGTAGTCTTCTACGGCAGCTGCCACGCAAAGTCCGTACTGAGTGCGACCGTTCATTGTTTGTGCATATACATAATAACGATCTTTATCATCCTGCACCAGCCAGCCCTCTTTCTGAAACTTATTAAAGTTTTCGACTGCTTTGGCATACACTTTTTCGTCGTGTTCGTCAGTACCGACCGGGAAATCAATTTCCGGCTTAATGATATGATAAAGCGATTTCTGGTTATCCCCGGCTTCAGCACGGGCTTCTTCGGAGTTCAACACATCATAGGGACGCGAAGCTACCTGTTCCACTAATTCTTTCGGTGGACGCACGCCCCGAAACGGTTTTATTATTGCCATAATCAAGTATAAATTTGGGTTTTCAAAGGAGTAGCAAAGGTAGCTACTTTTCCCGACTTATTAAAGCAAAAGCAGGCGATGTTTACTCCTCATTATCAAAGAAGAAAGCCACAATAAAAATTTACCGAACTCTTTGGTTTGAAAGAAAAAAATGATTACTTTTGCATCCTGATTTTCCGAAGGGGTCTTTAGAAAGTAGCGCTGTTGCAGAGAAGCCGCATCTCACCTCCCGGATGTAATTGAAAAACAATTTATTACATGTACGCAATTGTTGAAATTTTAGGACAACAGTTCAAGGTGGAAGCCGGACAAAAACTGTTTGTTCATCGCATGCAGGAAGCCGAAGCTGGCTCGCAGATCGAATTTGAAAAAGTCTTATTGGTAGACAAAGACGGTGCTGTTACCGTTGGTGCTCCAGTTGTTGAAGGTGCTAAAATCGTAGCCGAAGTAAAAGGCCACGTAAAAGGCGACAAAGTTCTTGTTTTCAAAAAGAAAAGAAGAAACGACTATCAGAAAATGAATGGTCACCGTCAGTACTTCACTGAACTGTTTGTAAAAGAAATCGTAGCATAAACTCATTAAAACTTAACAATAATGGCACATAAAAAAGGCGTCGGTAGTTCCAAGAACGGTCGCGAATCGGAAAGTAAACGACTTGGAGTGAAAATCTTTGGCGGCCAGTTTGCTAAGGCAGGCAACATCATCGTTCGTCAACGTGGCACTGTTCACAACCCTGGCGAAAACGTTGGTTTAGGCAAAGACCACACACTGTTTGCTTTGGTTACAGGCAAAGTTGTTTTCCGCAAAAGAAAAGACAACAAATCTTTTGTATCTGTAGAACCGGTTGCTGAAGCGTAAGCCCAGGCACTGCAAAACAATATAAAACCTCCCCGTTCGATGGAACGCGGGAGGTTTTTTTGTTATTTCTCCGCCAAAACACCAAAAGACACATCAAGGAACCGACACCGCTACCAAACCTGTCTTTTGATTGCGTTTTAATTTAAATCCATTTCAATAAACAGCGGATAAATCGTACCTTTGTTCCTCTGCTAAACACAGAGAAAATATTTCAATTGAAAATTGTAAATTATAAATATACAACATGTTAACGCTAAAATTCATCACCGAAAACAAAGAAGAGGTGATTCGCCGGTTGGCAAAAAAACATTTTGATGGCGCCGAAATCATCGGGCAAGTTGTAGAACTGGATGCAAAACGCCGTAGTGTGCAAGCATCGCTGGATGCCGAATCCGCCGAAATGAACGCTCTTTCGAAAGCTATCGGAGAACTTTTCAAACAAGGCAAACAGGCAGAAGCATCTGAAGCAAAAGCTAAAACTGCCGAGCTGAAAGAGGCTATCAAAGCTCAATCGACCGAATTGGATGCCATCGAAAAACAGTTGATCGACATTTTGGTAACCATCCCGAATCTTCCTCACGAGTCGGTGCCCGAAGGACGCGTTGCCGAAGACAACGTGGTGGAAAAAATGGGCGGTACTATACCTGAACTCCCCGAAGATGCCCTTCCCCACTGGGAATTGGCCAAAAAATACGACCTGATTGATTTTGAACTAGGCGTAAAAATAACCGGAGCAGGCTTCCCTGTTTACAAAGGTAAAGGAGCCCGTTTGCAACGCGCTTTGATCAACTTCTTTCTCGACAATGCACGTGACGCCGGCTATTTGGAAATACAACCTCCTTACGTGGTAAATCAGGCTTCCGGCTACGGAACAGGCCAGTTGCCCGACAAGGAAGGCCAGATGTATCACGCCAATCTGGACGATCTTTACCTGATTCCTACAGCAGAAGTTCCCGTCACCAACATTTACCGTGATGTAATTTTACAGGAAAGCGAACTGCCCGTCAAAAACACTGCTTATTCGGCCTGTTTCCGTCGCGAAGCCGGTTCGTATGGCAAGGACGTGCGCGGATTGAACCGCCTTCACCAGTTCGACAAAGTAGAAATCGTTCGCATCGACAAACCGGAACACTCCTACGATTCATTGAAAGAGATGGTTGCTTACGTTCAAACATTAGTGGACAAGCTGGAACTTCCCTGGCGCATCCTGCGCCTTTGCGGTGGCGACATGAGCTTTACTTCTGCACTTACATTTGACTTCGAAGTATTTTCTGCCGCTCAAAAACGCTGGTTGGAAGTAAGTTCGGTATCCAATTTCGAAAGCTATCAGGCAAACCGTCTGAAATGCCGTTACAAAGGTGAAGATAAAAAGGCTCAGCTTTGTCACACATTGAACGGAAGCGCTTTGGCTCTGCCGCGTATCGTAGCAGCATTACTCGAAAACAACCAAACACCCGAAGGTATTCGCATACCGAAAGCTTTGGCTCCCTACACCGGATTTGAAATGATCTAAGACAACTTTTCCAAGAAAAAACGTCCAACCGCTCTTCCCACAAGGAGCGGTTTTTCTTTTAAATTGAAAATAAAAAGGTAATAATAATTTCAATTTAAAACACAAAGCGTTAATTTAATTGAATACACATCAATTTTTACCAAAACAACCCGTTTTATCAGTTTATTCTTTTTATCTTTGTTGTGCAAACATTCAGACAAGGACTGGAGCACACACAACACAACAACAGGCTTAACCAACCTGCTATTTTCAGCCCGCTTATTTGTCCTCCAAAAGAGAAATTCGGTTTGCATCCTGATGAAAGGATAAGACAACTAACCATTCGACAAACGACGGCAAAAAGTTAACTTGCCGTTATCTTTTCTTTTGTGCCAACATCTCTGACTGATGTGTCAGAGCAAATTATCATCCCAATGATATACACTTAGGCATATATTCTTACCTAATAAAATATAAACGCTCATGAGTATGCAAAGCATCTCATTTTTTCTCAATTATTCACTTTTAAGTTACAGAGCGACGTGAGGTCGCTTTGTAACTACAACACCACCCTGCTGATGTTTCAGAACATCCTCAAGCCCCGTTTACCCTTAGAAAACAATAGCAAAACGCAGCTCCTTAATAGCCGATAAGATTTTTATAGTGCTTTCAATTTCAACCCGGACCGAGCTAACAAACTCTCCAACGAAGGTGTAACCATTTCTTCTCCGGCTTTCAGCACTAATTTTGCACACGCTTCGGCATCTGCTCCCGCACGGTGATGACGAAACCGGATATCAAACATATCGCACAAGCTGTTTAATTTATAAGATGGTAGGCCCTTCCAGGTTTTCTTCGACAAGGATACACTGCAAACGTAATCGCTATGCGGAATTGCCAAATCATAATGGCGCAGCGAAGCTCGTAACACTCCCATATCAAAAGCCGCATTATGAGCCACCAGAACCGTATCTTCCAACCAGGGACGCAATTCGCCCCACATCTCCTCAAATGTTGCTTCAAACTGCAGATTGGAAGATGAAATTCCGTGCACTTTTTGACACCACGGGTTCATATATGGAAAACACGCAGGCTTAATAAGCCGTGAAAAGGTCTTCGTAATTTCACCGTCTTCTATACGGCACAATCCTATCTCACAAGGAAACTGCGCATGTGCCGTTTCAAAATCTATTGCTGTAAAAGTCATTATATATTGATATTCTGAATTTTAATTCACTAACGTGCAGATGTATTTTTTCATCACTTTCCCTGTTTGTCGAGATTATCCATCACCCATTTTAACTCAGGATCTGTGCTTTTTAATCGGTCATCGAGTGTCGGAACAACCGGTACATCAGGCATAACACCTCTGCCATCAGGATTAAATACATAAGGAGTCACAACCTCAAGAAGCCCGAACGACATTTTCAGTTTGCTTCCGGGAAGTGTAAACGAAGGCATTTGACCGGCAACACAACCATTATAAGCTCCTCCGGTTTCCTCGCCAACAAATATAGCCCGGCCGGAACCTTTCAGATTGGCAGAGATAATAGATGATGCCGAAAAACTACATCCGTTAATCAGCACGTATACTTTTCCCTTGAAACGATTTGCTTTAGGATGTTTCTGCCAAATAGGAGGATAGTAAAAATAGTAGCGACCATCCGCTTTTTTATGCGTTATAAGTGTAGTAAACGTGTTATAAACCAGCCAACCGGGAGTTCCAAGAACGCGCAGCGCAAATTGCGATGGAGAGGAAGCATTGAAATAGTCGTCATGCCACAAACTGGTTTTTGAGGTAACCACCGCAGGTTTCACGAAACGGAAGTTATTTTCAGCCAGATATGAATACAGACATTGAATATCAGAAAGGTCTCCGCCTGTATTATCACGCAAATCCAACACCAGTGCACGAGTCTGAACCGAATCAATCTTTCGGAAATTATCAGCATAAAAACGCTTGTACTTTCCTTTCACAAAATCCTTCACAGTAAGCACGGCAACACTACTATCCTGTCCCATAAAACGCAGGTTCTTACTGAACTCTCCGGTCAACGCATCATATCCCTGCACCTTTTTCTGATGTTCAAACACTCTCTTTTTCTGCTTTTCCGCATCAGAAGGCGAAGACAAAGGCTTCTCCTGCTTTTTCTTCTGCCGCTCCGGAGGCTTGAGCCACACAGACCGAACAACACCACCATTACTCACCTTGCAAAGCACACTATCTCTCACTCCTGTTTCGTAATAAAAGTATGATGCAAATTTCTTATTAAAAAGGCGATCGTGAAAAGTCGTATTAAAACCGTCGGAGGCAAATGTAGGTGCATATTTAGCAAACAGCTGCTGCGGAGTAATACTGTCGAGCGACAAGATTTCGGACCCTGGCTTCAAAGTCGAATCGGAAGCTGTTGTTTTCAATAAATAAAGCCGGTGATCCACCCATCCCAGATGCAGTTTCATTACCGGAGAAGCACCGTTTTTCCGCGCTTTGACCATCTCTTGTTTCGTTAAACGCCGTGTCAAAGGAAAAATTCGTGTATGTCCCTGACGAACGGATGCAACCACAGGGCTTATCCGAAAAAAGAATTCATTGCTGGTCATCGGCGACGCGATGGAAGTTTTCAGACTATCGAATTTACGATCCAGCTCCTGCTTACTTATATATCTGTATAATGACGGGTGAAGTTTTTCCAGCTTGTGATGCACAAAATCGACGTCCGACCTCAACGCTTTCACACTTTTAGGCGTACGAAGCTGCCTATTAAAAGTTTCGACCGACACACAACCACACATCACAACAATAAAAGAAAGCAAAACAACCCCAATTCTCATCCCCTAAATTCCTATAAGTTTATTTATTTTACGGCAACAACACAGACAATCTTTGCCTTTTGCCGCTTACCTTTGAGAGGCAAAACCGCATCTACATATACAACATAAACGCCGGCATTGGCAAGTTTACCTGCATCCGTCAATCCATTCCAAACCAGAACACCTTCACCTCCCAGCAATGCATTGTTGGCAATCTGCCTCACCCGGCGACCCATGGCATCGTAAATCGTCACCGTGGCAGAATAGCCGTTATCCGGCATTTTATATCGTAGCAAAAGCATATCCTCCAGACCATCATTATCCGGCGTAAAGGACTCATTATCGAGCCAAAAATACTTTACCACAGTTGCACTGTCTGACATTTGCCGAAACTGTGAGTTCTTGTAACCAGGCGTAGCATATCCGGCATCAGAAGCGCAGGAGTGCCAATTATCCGGATTATTACTCGCCCAATCGTGATTTACCCGTTCAAACGACACTCCGGCAGGATCTTTAATCGTCACATCGTGCCGTTTTTCATCGTAACTCACAGAGTCAATCACAGCGCCTGCACGATTGACCAGCATCACATTGCCCGACACATTAGGCAACGACACAAAATTACTCATTTCGTTCCACTTGCTCTCTGTTTTACAATCATAAAAATCATTCACTCCTTTTTGTGAATCCGTTAATATCAAATAATCTCCCGGCAAGATTTGCCGCCCCTGAGGCGCAATTGGAGAACCGACATCCAGTCTACCGTCTGACTTGATCCGGTTTAGCCAGAGATTTTTCAATTCTATAACTTTTTGCGAACGATTGTACAACTCAACAAAAGTGACACCTCCGCTTTTAGGGTGAGACAACACTTCATTAATCACCAAATCATTATATTCGCAACTATCCGGCACTCCAAACATTATCTTTTCGTCCAGAAGATTTTGATTTACATCTCTTAGGTGGCTCAACTGCAACTGATATAAAGAACCGGTTTTGGCAGCTGGCGATAACGCCAACCGCACCCATTTGCCCTGAGGAAAATCTGCCTTGGCCGACTTCATCTCTAAGCCACTCCCCAAAACATAATGAGACAACACCGACAAATCGGACAACAACATTGATTTATTAAAAACAACAAGCAATGTATCGGGCACAATGTAAGAAACCGCCACCACATGCGGATCAACATTATCTTTTACAATGGCAACCGAAGAATTCTTTCGTCCGGGAGTACCTCCTGAAGCATCCGATGATGCAACCCAGTTGAATGATGCCCCACTCATATTTTCACTGTCCATACACTCAATAGACCAGCCGCCAGAGGCTTTGAAATCACTTTTATACCAACTACCGCTATAATTCACGAACGAGATCAGAGAATCTTTTTCATTGGTAAGGTAGAGTAATTGCCCCGTGGCCGAAAGTGATGGGAAGCTGCTCATTGTGGCCGTAGCGCCATAGGACGACATGACCGGCACAGACGCGGAAGCGCACAATAAAAGGTAACCGTTTGCCGGAATTTTACCTCCGGAAATTTTATACGGCTTATCGCCATAATAGAGTTTCCAGCCTGAAAGATCGACCGGAAAAGCCTTTCTATTGTAGAGTTCTATATATTCCGCTTCAGGCAATCCTACTTTCGGAGAAGGATCGCACATAATCTCATTAAAAACAATGTCGCCAAACGTGGTAGGGAAAAGGCCGAATGACAACTCGCTTTTTGGAAGGAAATTGCCGGCAACATCCACGATTTTATCCAGAGTTACCGCGAAGGTTTGATAACGAGGAATCGGTTTATCGAACAGAAAAGTAAGCGTATCGCCCGAAAAGCACTGAGCATAGCTTCCCAATGACGCAGGAACAGTAACAGCGGCACCTGACAACGATACAGGCTCTGAAAACACCACCTTCAATTTTCGATCTCCCACAAGCTGATACGACACAATAGAAGGCGGCACAGTATCAAGCACAGCAGAACCGGTCACAGCAAAATCATCAAACACAAACTTCTGACTGTTCGTTGAGGAGTATTTACAGTAGATTCCGGAGAAGCTGCTTTTATCAAACGCTGCATCATGCGCAGTCCCTTCAAGCACAAACACGCTTTCCGATGGCAATTTCGAATAGAGAGCCCAGTTACCGGCGGCATCACGCGTCACCCGGATCGTAATTTCGGTCACACTCCCGGAAGTCGGAAGTCGCTTGCTAACCCCGGCCACCAGCTTCGTTTTTGTCGTCCCCGACTGCCTGTACAATGCCACTTCTTTATTGGTGCTGCCAACCATCACATAATAACCGTTTAAAGCTTTGGACAGATCACTGCTATTAGCGACCAAATAATAATTCACATAATTACCACTTGTCAGCAACAATCCTGCTTTCATGTAGAATTGCCATGAAGCATTATAGATTGCACCCGACGAGGTAGACAAATAAGCTGATGAACTTGCCGCAGGAGCCTTCAACTGAAGTTGTTGAGAAGAAGACACCACAAATTTATCTGCTGTACCGATCCATGATGGATTAGAAGCAAATTCCCCGTCCGAAAAATCATCTTTATATTGTCCGAACGAATAAACCGTAAGCCAGAGAAGTGAAAAAGTAATAATCTTTCGCATAAAACAGTGTTATTTGAGTAAAATAGAGTAATTTTGCACAGAATTTCGGGTAGTGTGAAAAACTAAATAAAACCGGAATAAAAGTACAAACATTTTTTTAATTTTTCAATTTTTAGAAGAAAAATGAAAGTAGCAATTGTCGGCACAAGCGGCGCCGTAGGACAAGAATTCCTGAAAGTGCTTGCTGAGAGAGATTTTCCGATGGACGAACTACTACTGTTCGGCTCATCGCGCAGTGCAGGAACCTCTTACACCTTTAAGGGTAAACAGATCGTCGTCAAAGAGCTTAAACACAATGACGACTTCAAGGGTGTAGATGTTGCTTTCGTATCTGCCGGTGCAGGAATCTCCAAGGATTATGCCGAAACCATCACCAAATTTGGAGCTGTGATGATTGACAATTCAAGTGCTTTCCGTATGGACAATGATGTACCATTGGTAGTTCCCGAAGTGAACGCCGCCGATGCGAAAGTCCGTCCGAGAGGCATTATTGCCAATCCGAACTGTACAACCATCCAGATGGTTGTCGCGTTGAAACCCCTCAACGACATCTCCAAAATAAAACGGGTGCACGTAGCTACTTATCAGGCTGCAAGCGGCGCAGGTGCTGCTGCCATGGATGAACTTCTCCAACAATACAAAGAAGCTCTCAATGGCGATCCTGTGACTGTAAAGAAATTTGTACATCAGTTGGCATTCAACATGATTCCTCAGGTAGACGTATTCACCGATAACGGCTACACAAAAGAGGAAATGAAAATGTATAACGAAACCCGCAAGATCATGCACACCGACGCTGAAGTAAGCGCCACATGTGTTCGCGTACCTTCTTTAAGAGCCCACTCAGAAGCTGTTTGGGTTGAAACCGAAAAACCGGTTTCAGTAGAAGAAGCCCGAAATGCATGGTCAAATGCAGATGGTGTTATTCTTCAGGACAATCCTGCAGAAAAAGAATACCCGATGCCATTGTTTATCGCAGGTAAAGATCCTGTTTATGTGGGACGTATCCGCAAAGACCTCTCCAACGAAAAAGGACTCACTTTTTGGTGTGTCAGCGACCAAATTAAAAAGGGAGCGGCTCTTAACGCTGTACAAATAGCAGAATATCTGATAAAAGAGGGCGATTTGAAATAAAATCAACTTTACATCTATACTCATAACGCCGTCTGCGAACAGACGGCGTTGTTTGTTTTTAAAATACAAAATACATGCAGGTTAAAATTTGATTCGTATCTTTGCAGCCGAAGCCGGCTCCGGCTTATTTTCATCGACCCTTCATCTTTTACCGCAATATTTTATTTACAATGAACGCATTAATCGTATATTCAGGAGGGTTGGACAGCTCCACACTTCTACACCAATACAAAGACGACATCCGTTTGGCAGTATCGTTTCACTACGGATCGAAACACAACGATCGTGAGATTTCATATGCCCGACAAAACTGCGAGGAACTGGGGATTCGCCATATTGTGATCAACCTTGGCTTTATGAATGAATACTTTAGAAGCGACCTCCTACAAAGCGGCGGCGACATTCCCGAAGGGCATTATGAAGCCGACAATATGCGAAAGACAATAGTTCCCTTTAGAAACGGCATCATGTTGAGCATCGCCGTGGGATTGGCCGAAAGCAACGATCTTGACGCCGTGCTAATAGGCAATCACTTTGGAGATCATGCCATCTACCCCGACTGCCGCCGCTCATTTATCGATGCTTTCACAGCCGCAGCGAAAGCCGGCACAGAAGTTGGCATTCAGATTCTTTCTCCGTATTGCGATATCAGCAAAAGAGAAATCGCACTTATCGGACAAGAGCTGGGAATCGACTACAACAAAACCTATTCCTGTTATAAAGGAGGCGAAAAACATTGCGGCAAATGCGGCACCTGTGTCGAACGTAAGGAAGCACTGGAAGGTTTTGATCCTACCGAATACGAAGCATAAACCACAAAATAATGGAAATAGGATTTATAATTTTAGGCATAGCTGCCGGAATATTATCCGGATTATTCGGCATTGGAGGCGGAATGGTAATGGTTCCTTCGCTGATAGCGATTTTCGGGTTGCCCATCCTCGATGCCAATGCAACATCTTTAGCGGCTATGCTACTACCGGTAGGTATTTTAGGAGTAATAACCTATTACAAAGCCGGATATATAAACATACGGAATTCTTTATGGATTTCCGGCGGTCTGGTTATCGGGTCTTACTTTGGAGCCGAATGCGCAGTTCTTGCCAAAGAATCAATCCTGGCAAAATGTTACGCAGCGCTGCTATTTTACATTGCCTTCAGCTACCTCGACATTCCGGCATATTTCAAGAAAGACAAAACTCCACTACCGCCATCCAACCCCTCAAAACATCTCAATTTGTGGGGCTTGATAGCAGTGGGCATAGCCGCCGGAATCATTGCCGGTCTTTTTGGTAAAGGCGGAGGCATTATCATCGTTCCTGCCATGGTAAAATTCTTCAAGTACGACGCTAAAGCAGCTGCCGCCACTTCACTGGCTGCCTTACAGCTACCAGTTGGACTACCCAGCGTGATGGTATATGCCGAAAACGGACACTTAAACCTTCTTAATGCAGGACTAATTGCCGTTGGTATTGTTTTCGGCGCCTTTGTCGGCACCAAACTTGCCGTGAAAATGCCAAGCAAAATGTTCAAAAAAGTATATGCTGCCTTCTTACTGCTGGTGGCATTCTACATGGCTTTCAAATACGCATAAAAAAAGCCTTTGCTCTTTCCGAACAAAGGCTTTGATAAATATCAGGGGAAGAATTACTTTGCTGTAAGCAGAAAGTAGTTCTTCTTTCCTTTTTGCACCAACAGATAACGACCGTTCAATAACTGATCGGCAGTCACGACAGCGTCCGGCTGATCCAATTTTTCTTTATTAATAGCAACTCCGCCACCCTGAGTCATTTTGCGCATTTCACCTTTCGACGGGAACACTGCACTTTTTTCGGTCAGCAGATCAATAGCTTTAATACCTTCGTTCAGTTCTGTCAGAGAAATCTCAAACTGAGGAACACCTTCAAATACAGCCAAAAATGTCTCTTCATCCAGATTTTTCAACTGATCGGAGGTTGAATTACCAAACAGGATAGAAGATGCATCAACAGCCGCGAGATAATCAGCTTCCGAGTGAACCATTGTAGTTACTTCTTTCGCTAAAGCCTTCTGCAAAGGACGAAGATGCGGAGCCTGACGTTGTTCTTCAATTAAAGCATCAATTGCTCCTTTTTCAAGGAAGGTAAAAATCTTAATATATTTTTCGGCATCAGTATCACTCACATTCAGCCAAAACTGATAAAACTTGTAAGGCGACGTGTATCGACGATCCAACCAAACATTACCCGATTCTGTTTTACCAAATTTGCCACCATCAGCCTTTGTAATCAACGGACAGGTAAGAGCAAAAGCCTCGCCTCCGGTTTTACGGCGAATCAATTCTGTACCGGTAGTGATATTTCCCCACTGGTCGGAACCACCCATCTGAATCCTGCAATTATGATGCTGATAGAGGTAAAGAAAGTCATATCCCTGAACTAGCTGATAGGTAAATTCTGTGAACGACATTCCATCGGATGTTTCTCCGTTCAGACGCTTTTTCACTGAATCCTTCGCCATCATATAGTTAACCGTAATGTGCTTACCAATGTCGCGAATAAATTCAAGGAATGAAAAGTTTTTCATCCAGTCGTAATTATTCACCATTTCAGCAGCATTAGGAGCATCTGACTCAAAATCGAGAAAGCGGGACAACTGAGCCTTGATGCAATCCTGGTTATGACGCAGTGTTTCTTCGGTCAGCAAATTACGCTCCTGCGATTTCCCTGAAGGATCACCAATCATACCCGTGGCTCCACCCACCAACGCAATTGGTTTGTGTCCACAACGCTGAAAATGACGCAAGATCATAACTCCCACAAGGTGACCAATATGCAACGAATCGGCAGTCGGATCAATACCCAGATAACCGGCAGTCATCTCTTTTTCAAGTTGTTCTTTTGCGCCCGGCATCACATCATGAATCATGCCTCGCCATGTCAGTTCTTCTATAAAATTCATGTTCAGATCTAATTATTTAAGTGCAGGTTCAGAAGTCTTTCCGCAAAACAATCTTCGATTCGGCAAAACAAACTGAAAAAACCTCTTAAGTTATTAATTTTCGGACTGCAAAGGTCGCTTTTTTCAGCCGTAATTGCAAGAGTCTTTACCAAATACAAGAGGGCGAATCATCTCAATGATCCGCCCTCTTCGTTAATATTTTATACCTGTTCGAGTATTATTTTGCAACACTCTTCTTGGCTGTTTTTTTAGCCGGAACCTTTGCTTCTTTGGACTCTGCAACCTTCTTTGCAGGAGCTTTGCGGGTAACTTTCGGCTTAACTTCCTCAAACAAAGGAACAACAATATTTATTGTACCCATTTCATTCCTCACAAAATGCGGCTCCAACCCCGCATATAATTCACCATTATCATACACTTCACACCAGCAATCGTTGGTGTTGTCATACACTTTGAACGAGAGAAAAGTCGAGTCCGCCGGAAGGGACACCTTAACTTCTGTACTACCATTGAGAAAGGCACTTTGCGTATCCTTGCTATCCCAATCATTAAAATTACCGGCTATGGTCATACCGGAGGGGTCTACATTTTCAACTGTAAAAATGACTTGCCACTTTGAACCTTTCTTACTGTAATTTACTTTCATATCAAATATAATTTAGAGATTGATAATGACTCATACTTTTCAAAAAACATTCTTACATTTTTAGACTACACAAATATAAGAAAAAATTAAATTTTATCCTATCTGTCTTTTTTTATCTCTCACAAAACTAAAAAAAAACATTTTTGACATTCTATCAAGACACGCATATTTGCTTAATAATAGTTATTAACATTCACAATAAAATCACAACAAGCTCATTTAATATAATATATGTATTTCACAAGGAGCTATTATTCTAAAAAAAATAAATTGCATTTGCATTTTTTTAGAATGATTAATTTACGTAAAAAACATACATAAACATCTCTCTTAAATGTTTTGCCGGAACAACTATTTTTTGTAATTTTGTTAGGTATCAATGTATTTATCAGGCAACAGAAAAGACTTGTTGCTCTCTATCTTATACCAAAACCTTTTGAGATGATGTTTGATTTAGCTATTATCGGAGGCGGACCCGCCGGTTTTTTCGCTGCAGAATGCGCCGGAAACCAAGGGCTTAAAGTTATCCTTTTTGAAAAAGATACATTGGGAGGAGTTTGCATAAACGAAGGGTGTATACCCGCAAAAACCTTACTAAATAGTATACAGGCTTACAACATTGTCAAAGATGCGGAAAAATACGGTATTATCATAGACAAGAATGCCTCCAAGTTTAGCATGGAGCTTGCCCTGCAACAAAAAGAGAAAGTCGTAAGAAACATGCAAACTATTGTCAGTGATAAATTTAACAGCGACATAGCCACTCTAGTACAAGGAAAAGCCTCTATTAAAGGGCGCTCTGCCGATGGTAGCATTACAATTTGTTGCGAAGATCAGGAATACCGCTCAAAGAATTTATTAATATGTACCGGTTCACGTCCGGACATGCCCGAAATACCAGGAATTGAAAGTTCGCTGGTATGCACATACGACATAATGCTGAATAGCACCGAATTACCCCAAAAACTGGTTATGATTGGCGGTGGACAAGTCAGCATTGAGTTAGCTCATATTTACAATTCGCTCGGAGCTGAGATTACCATTCTTGAAGAGAATGACGAAATATTGCTAGACACCGATAACGAAATATGTTCTGTTCTGAGAGAAGAATATGCCAAGAGAGGTATTATTACGCATCTAAACACCAGAATATCAAAAATTGAAGGAAACAAAGTCTTTTTTAGCATCAAGGGAGTTGAAATGACCGCCGAAGGAGAAAAAATTCTTTGCGACATCGGTCGACGCCCTAATCTTGAAGGGTTTGGTCTTGAAAATCTTGATGTTGAATGTTACAGAAAAGGGATTCGCATCAACAATCAAATGCAGACTTCAGAACCCAATGTCTTTGCGGCGGGCGATGTTACCGGTTTTTCAAAGTCGGCTCATGCCGCATACTGCGAAGCTGCCGTTGCTATCAACACCATATTGGGCATTGACGATCACATGAATTTCAAAGCTGTTCCAACATGCGTATTCTCCAGCCCTGAAATTGCGCACGTCGGCATTACGGAAGAAACATTGAACCTTGCATGGAGACCTCATAAAATCATCCGTTTACCTCTAACTCAGTCAAGTCGATATGTAATTCAGGACCATGAATTTGAAGGGCTCTGCAAAATCATTGTCGGAGAAGACGAAACGATCTTAGGCGTTCATATTATCGGCAATAATTGCAGCGAAGCCATCGTTGCTGCCGTAATGGCCGTTGAATCGCAGATGACTATTTCCGAATGGAGAAAAATTGTATTTCCGTACCCGACCATTGGAGAAGTAATGAAAGGCACGCTAATTTATGCCCAAATTCCTTTTGAACAACCTAAATATGATAGAAGTAATTCACGTAAATAAGTCTTTTGACAACAATCCTGTTCTAAAAGACGTTTCTGCCACATTCCAACCCGGTCAAACCAACATGATTATCGGGAAGAGCGGCTCAGGAAAAACTGTACTGATGAAATGCATCATCGGTCTGCACACAGTAGACTCTGGTAAGATATTGCTTAACGGGCAAAATCTGACTGAGATGACTTTTCAGGAAGTAAAGATATTACGCCAAAAAGTCGGAATGCTTTTTCAGGGCTCTGCGCTTTTCGACTCTGCCACAGTCCTCGAAAACGTCCTCTACCCGCTGGAGATGTTTTCCTCTATGAGCAAAGCCGAGCAAATAGAGCGTGCCAGTTTTTGTTTGCACAGAGTCAGTATTGATCCTAAAGCTTTTGGTCTCTATCCTTCCGAAATCAGCGGCGGTATGCAAAAACGAGTAGCTATTGCCCGTGCCATTTCAATGAACCCGCTATACCTGTTTTGCGACGAGCCCAATTCCGGCCTTGATCCGCAAACTTCTTTAATCATCGACCAACTTATTCACGAAATCACTGAAGAATTTAAGATCACAACAGTCATAAATTCTCACGATATGAACTCTGTTATGGAAATCGGAGACAACATCATTTTCATCGAAAAAGGAGAAAAATCGTGGCAAGGACATCGAAGCGAAATCTTCGATACCGGCAATAAAGCGCTGGAAGATTTTGTTTTCGCATCCGATCTCTACAAAAAAGTCAAACTATCCCACTCATTGTTAGACAAATAACGTTATTATTTAATTTTAACAATCCTAATTCTTGCTAATTCCATATGACGTTGTATCTTTGCAATCGAATTACATTTGTAATGATTACAATTTTATTTCATTTTCAAATATGGATGCATTAGATATTTTAGTAAAGCACGACATTAAACCATCACTCCAACGACTGGCAGTAATGGAATACATGCTGACGCACTTTACGCATCCTACGGTTGACGAAATTTACAGCTCGCTATCTCCTTCAATTCCTACGCTTTCCAAAACAACTATATACAATACTCTAAGCCTTTTCGAAGAACAAGGCGTAGTTCTGTATCTTGGTATTGATAAGAAAAATGCCCGTTTTGACGGAAACACTTCCCATCATGCTCATTTCCGTTGCAAAAACTGTAACGCAATCATTGATATCTTTAACCAAAAGCCGGAAGATGTTGTTTTAGAAGGCCACCCCGAACTTGTCATTGACGATGTACAAACATACTATACAGGATATTGCAAAAATTGCAAGAAATAACAATTTAACTAATTAAATTACACTATTATGAAAAAGAAATTCATTTGCACCGTTTGTGGTTATGTTCATGAAGGAACCGAAGCTCCTGAAAAATGTCCGGTTTGTAATGCTCCGACAGCAAAATTCCAGGAAGTAGTAGAAAACGAAGGTCTTACATGGGCTGACGAACACCGTTTGGGTGTTGCAAAAGGTGTAGATGCAGAAGTTCTGGATGGCTTAAAAGCTCATTTCAACGGCGAATGCGCTGAGGTTGGCATGTATTTGGCAATGTCTCGTCAGGCTGACCGCGAAGGATACCCCGAAGTAGCTGAAGCTTACAAACGCATTGCATGGGAAGAAGCAGAACATGCTTCAAAATTTGCCGAACTGCTGGGCGAAGTCGTTTGGGATACAAAAACCAATCTCAAAGCACGCATGGATGCAGAAAGCGGAGCCTGCGCCGACAAAAAACGCATTGCGACAAAAGCAAAAGAGCTTGGTTACGATGCTATTCACGATACAGTTCACGAAATGTGTAAAGATGAAGCTCGTCACGGACAAGTATTCCAGGGCTTATACAACCGCTTTTTCAAGAAATAAATATAAACCAGAATCTAGAGAGAAAGAGAGAGAAGAAAGGCGCTCCATTCGTGGAAGCGCCTTTCCCGTTTTATAGCATGCTATAGAAAATACGGAGCAAAAATTGATAGGCCCGGGATGGAATCCATGTTTTTGACATTGCAAAACCCACCTGAAGGATATTCCCCACCTTATATCTGAATTTGGGGTGCTTACTGTTCACAATATGGAATACCACTTTCGCCAGGCGCTCCGGTTTCAATCCGTTTTGTTCCTCTTTCTCAATATTCTTGAGCGTTTTTTCAAACTGAGCACTATACTCTTTGCTTTTTTGAGTCGGCTCCGACAAAATGCGACTGGCAGTAAACCCTGTAGCAAAATCGCCCGGTTCGATAAGACACACCTTCACATTAAACGGTTTTACCTCCAGACTCAAAGCTTCGCTGTAACCTTCCACCGCGAATTTTGAAGCCGAATAGTAAGCCTGAAAAGGCAAACCCATCACACCACCCAATGAGCTCACATTAATGATCGTTCCACCTCCATTTTGGCGCATATGTGGCAACACGGCAGAACAAACATGCACAGTTCCCATAAAGTTGGTACGCATCTGCAAACGGATTTCATCGACAGAAGCCAGCTCTGCCGCACCGCCAATACCCATACCTGCATTATTGACAACCACATCGATATGCCCTTGTTCCGCAATAACCTTTTCGATGGCCTGCTTTACCGAATCCGGATCCGTCACATCCATCTGAAGATGCTTCACCGATCCAGTTTCCGGCATCGCACGTCTTCCAGTGCCATACACAATCAATCCCCGTTCCGAAAGATATTCGGCACAGGCTTTTCCCAAACCGGAAGTTGCCCCGGTAATCAAAATGACTTTTCCCATTGTATAAATTTATTTGTGTTTTATATTCGCAATTGCATGTTTTTCAAATTATTGCTTCACAAGCTTATAAACCTCAGAAGATTGAGATCCAACCACCGATAGCAAATAAAAGCCGGAAGGAAGAGCTGCTGTTCCTATTTTTGAAGGCACAGCCTGCAACTGCCATTCGGCCAACTTCTGCCCAGTCTGCGTATATAGTGTTACAATTGCAGGCATCTTTACCCTGGAAAGGCGGTCTATCTTCAAAGCTTCATCTGTAAAATAGACAATTCCCTTATTTTTGTCAGACAAGGAATTCGGGTCCGGACTCACAAACTTGTTTTTATAAATAGCATAAACATCAGGGATTCCATATCCGAGTATATTATCAGGAGCTGTATACATGGACGAATATTGCTTGAAAAAATTAATGATCTGCATGTTATTATAGGACGGCAAAGCCTCCCACACGCAAGCAACCAATCCTGCCATAATGGGGGATGCAAAAGAAGTCCCATTGTTGGTAGCAATAGTATTTGCCGAAGTTGCAATCACAGCATGATAGCCAACCGCACACACATCGGGTTTAATTCTACCATCAGCAGTAGAGCCATAACCGCTAAAAGATGCATGAGATCCGTTGTAATCGACAGCACCAACCGTAAGAATTGAATCCGCATCAGCAGGAACAGAGATGTAATGCCACAATTTATTCCCTTCGTTACCGGCAGAATTTACAACAATTATTCCTTTTCGAGCTGCCATGGTTGCAGCAATCGAAGCCCTTGATGTTTTGCCATTAAGTGACTGGTAAGTATAATCCATTCCTGAATTATCAAACTGAGTGTAACCTAATGAAGAATTCACCACATCCACACCAACGCTATCTGCAAACTCCAACCCGGCAACCCAATTATCCGGCTCCACGAGATATTCCGAAGGAGAATATTCGGTACGAATAAGCCAGTAAGATGCATCAGGAGCAGTACCAATCATGATGTCGGGCTGGTTGGCAGCCATTGTTGAGAGTACGTTTGTTCCATGAAATTCAGTATTGGCAAAAAAAGGAACAGATGGATCGGCAAAATCTTTTATACCCAACAACCGTCCCTGCAATCGCAAACTATCAAACACCGAAATCTGGTCAGTTTTATAAAATCCTGCATCCAACACACCAATCACCATCCCTTTACCCCGGAATCCCTCGGCATGTAATTTCCGCCCGTTATGCATATCTATTTGCTGATTAGCAGTTCCGTAAACATCGTTGATCATCGAAGACATCTCCGGCATCTTAGAAGGAGGCGGCGATGTATATCCTACCGGAGTAAGTGTCAGTTCCACTTTTTTCACGAATGGCAACGCCCTGAAAGTCGAGAGCAAAGAGGTATCCGGCAAAATTACCGTAATACCGTTCAACCAACGACTCGAGGATTTCAGCACTGCTCCTTTTTGCAAAACAGACTTAACATACACGTGACTCACCGGCAAATCAGTAGAATCTACAGTAAGATGCTGTCTGGTTCGCCGTATAATCGACTTAGACGACAAGTAAGCTGATGGGTTGGATAATGAGCCGGAGGTTCCTTTCTTGTTCGCAAACTGTATCCAGCAATTGTATTGAGCTGTAACAGTTAAAAAAAGACCGAATAGTGACAAGAATAGAAGAGCCCGTTTCATTAGTTGCTGTTTTTGCATTTATTTGCAAAGATACACTCTTTGTACAAAAACACCACGCCGCGAGCAACATTCTCTCATTTTCATCATGCAAATCTTGACTTACTTTCGTGTACTAAATAATGTTAATAGTGATACCAAAGCAATTTATCGATACTATATTTGTTAATGAAATTTGAATCATAAGACCACAATTTCGACACAACGCCACCACCAACAAAAACCACAATAACAACAAATTATGCAAACAGCAATCATTGTAGGCGGTAACTTTGCCGGTATCACTACCGCTTTAGAACTAAAACGCAAAGGAGGCAAAGAGTTCAGGGTAATCGTCATTGACAGAAGTTCACAATTTGTCTTTATGCCTTCATTGGTTTGGGTTCCTTTTAAACGACGCGAAATCAAAGACATCACCTTGTCGCGCGTAGAGATATTGACACGACACGATGTTGAATTTGTTTTGGCAGAAGCACAACAGGTCGATCCGAATGCACAAATCGTAAAAACGTCCGCCGGCAACTTCAATTACGACCAACTGGTTATATGCACCGGACCGAAAGTAAATTACAACATTGCACCGGGCGTGGCCGAATTCACACACTATATCGGCACTCCATCGGGAGCAATGAAGACACGTCAGTCACTGGAAGAGTTCAAAAAGAATCCCGGGCCGGTAGTTATCGGAGCCACGCAAAGCGCCGGATGCATGGGGGCTGGATACGAATTCTTATTCAACTTTGAAAAATGGTGCCGCGAACAAAAAATCCGCGACAAGGTGGATATTCATTGGATCACTCCCGAACATTACCTCGGACACTTCGGGATGGATGGTATGACGGGCGGTCAAACCTTGTTCAAGACCTTTTTCAAACTCTTCAACATGCACGTCCACACAGAAGTCGCTATCGACAAAGTGGACGCAGAAAACGTTTATCTGAACGACGGAACGGTGCTTCCGTACAAGTTTTCGATGCTGATGCCTCAATTCATCGGCGACGATTTCGTAAGCAACAGTCCGGAATTGAAAGCAACACCAACCGGATTCATCCCAGTGGGCAACGATTACCGCCATCCCGATTTTCCAAATATTTGGGCGGCAGGCATTGCAGTTAGCTTCCCTATTCCGTGGCATGCCGGAAAGGTTCCATTTGTTGCCCCCAAAACGGGATTTCCAAGCGACATTACCGGAAAAGTGGTTGCTGAAAATATTATGAGAGTTCTAAAAGGGAAAGAGCTCAAACAAAAGTATTGGGGCGACATTCCGGCACTCTGCATTATGGATGCGGGCAAAAAAGAAGTTCTCATTGTTGGCAACCGGCTTTTCAAACCCCGCGCCATTGCCATCATGATGCCCAACCTGCTGTACGATTTCAGCAAGGTTCTGTTTGAAAAATATTTCCTCTGGAAGACGAAAAAAGGATACGCATTCTTTCCGTGAAAAATCTCTTACTCTCAAAAGGCTTCTGTACTATTTATACAGAAGCCTTTTACTTTTTCATGCCGGAATCAATTGATTCCAACAGCACTAATTTTGCACAAGAGAGAGAATAATCCAATCGTCATGCAGGCATCCGATACGCATATCTACAAAGCCCAGAGGCAAATTCTTGCGAACAACCTAAAAACCAAAGGCATTACCGACAAACGGGTACTGGAGGCAATCCGGCAGGTACCGCGCCATGCTTTTATGGACGAACGCTATATTCGCTTTGCCTACCAGGACGATGCCTTTCCAATAGCTGCCGGACAAACCATTTCGCAGCCTTACACGGTAGCTTTTCAGACGCAACTTTTGGACATTCAAAAAGATGACAAGGTGCTTGAAATAGGCACCGGATCAGGATATCAATGCGCGGTACTTCTGGAAATAACCTCATCGGTCTTTTCTATCGAGCGTCAGGAAATATTGTACGAATCAGCCTTCAAACGATTGAAAGAGCTGGGTTATTCACCACATCTCCGCTATGGCGACGGACATGAAGGATGGCCGGAAGAAGCTCCTTTCGATAAGATTTTGATCACTGCAGCAGCGCATGAAATACCACCCCGACTGCTGGAACAACTGACAATCGGAGGAAAGCTGGTGATGCCTGTAGGTGGTGCCAATACACAAAAAATGACTCTGGTCGAAAAAATCTCCGACACAGAGTCTATTTTCAGCGAACACGGTGGTTTTGTGTTCGTGCCACTTCTCAAAGGTAAAGTATAAAACACACAATCTTTAATACATAACAGTCTCTCTATTTCTCTCTTCTAAACTTAGCGCAACTTATCTTTCAATTTATCTTCAAAAGCCGACAAAGCCGCTTTCGAACCTTCACCCATAGCAATCACAATTTGTTTGAACGGCACCACCGACACATCTCCGGCAGCATAAACACCCGGAATATTGGTACGACAATGAGCATCCACCTCTATTTCACCCGTCGGACTCAACGGTACCAATCCTTTTACGATGTCACTGTTGGCCTTCAATCCGATCTGAACAAAAATACCATCGACACCCAGCGATTCTATTTCGCCGGAGCCACGGTGTTTGAACGTCAAACCGGTAACTTTTGTACCATCACCCTCCACCGAGAGTGTCTGTGCGGCGGTAATAATTTTCACATTGGCAATGGTTTTCAACTTTTCCTGCAACACCTCGTCGCCTTTCAATTCATCAGCAAATTCGAGCAACGTAACATCTGTTGCGATAGCCGAAAGATCGATGGCTGCTTCGAGTCCGGAATTTCCGCCTCCGACAACGGCAACCTTTTTCCCTTTGTAGAACGGACCGTCGCAATGCGCACAGAACGCCACGCCTGATCCGATATACTGACTCTCGCCCGGCACATTCAGTTTTCGCCAACTTGCTCCGGTAGCAATAATCAACGCTGGTGTTTTTAAGGTTTCACCAAGAGACGTTTTGACTAACTTTTCTCCATTTTCAACAACGACCTCGGTTATTTTTCGGTTTTCCAGCACATCAACCGGATAGGCCAAAAGGTGCTCTTTCAGGTTTGCCGCCAATACGTTTCCGGTTGTTTGGGGTACGGAAATAAGATTTTCAATCCCTACTGTTTCGGTCACCTGACCACCCATGCGATCGGCAACAACAGCCACCTTCAACCCTTTTCGTGCCGAATAGATGGCTGCCGACACACCGGCTGGACCACCGCCCGCTATCACCACGTCGTAATCAACCACTGCGGACGACGATTCCTGCACAGAACCGACAGCCTCCTCTATTTTCGACAAAAGCTCTCCTAAATTAGAGCGCCCCACATGCAACAATTCATCGTTCAGATAGACGGAAGGTACTGCCTGAATATTGAGCTTTTCCACTTCGCTTTGATGAATGCCTCCGTCAACAATTTCGTGTTTGATCGCCGGATTCAAAATTGCCATCACATTTAGTGCCTGTACCACATCGGGACAGTTTGTACAGGTCAGAGAGATGTAGCTCTTTAAGTGGATTTCTCCTTTAAGATTCTGAATTCGCTGTTCGATCAGGGCATCGGGAAGATTTTTGCCCAAACCATCCAAATTGAGCACCGCCAACAACAACGAACTGAATTCGTGACCGTTCGGAACCGCCCTGAACACAAAAGAGGAGGGTATTCCGTTTTTCACAACGGTAAATTTCAAATCGTCGCCGGGAAGTATTTCACATTTGGTATTATCGGAGCAGGAAGCCACCTCTTCCAACAGATCGACAAGTTCATTGTGGGAAGGATGTGACGGACTGACCTCTGCCCGAAAAACGAAATCGGATTTCAGGGTTCCGAAAAGGGAGCGAATCTGATCTTTTAAGCCTTGTTCTAACATAACAATTGAAAGTTAACGGGGAGAACCGACAAGCAGCTCTCCCCGGGAGAATATATAAAGGAATTGTTAGATTTTCCCAACCAAATCGATGCTGGGTTTCAATGTTTCATCGCCTTGTTTCCATTTTGCAGGACAAACATCAGCGGGGTGAGCGGCAACAAACTGCAACGCCTGCAAGCGACGGAGGAGTTCGTCGGCATTACGTCCGATATTGCCCGCAACCACTTCGTAAGCCACAATTTCGCCCTGAGGATTCACCACAAAAGTTCCACGTTCGGCAAGACCGGCCTCTTCAATCATCACATCGAAGCCACGAGACAAAACGCCGGTAGGATCGGCCAACATCGGGTATTTAATTTTTTTAATAGTAGCAGATGCGTCGTGCCATGCTTTGTGAACGAAATGGGTATCGGTTGATACGGAATAAATCTCAGCACCGGCAGCCTGAAAATCGGCATATTTACCGGCAAGGTCTTCCAGTTCGGTAGGACAAACGAAAGTAAAGTCGGCGGGATAGAAGAAAAATACGGACCATTTACCCAGTACATCCTGTTTTGTTACTTCTTTAAAGCTATCGTTTACGTAAGCCTGTACTTTGAAATCTACGATTTGTTTTCCAATTTGTGACATAGTAGTAATTTTTATGTGTTTATGAATTTTATATTGCTATTCATTGTTATTTCTGATGCAAAGTTATGGCGCCAAAACCCATAAGTCAAACAGATAATTTCTATACATTTATTGATAAATTCTATATATCTTTGTAGTAAGTCAGCACACGGAAGACACAGATTAGACGGAAGGTCACATCCAATTATTTGCATAGAACGTTGATGATGTTTAGTTCAGTGTTATTCTGTATTATCCGTGTCTTCCGTGTACCTGTTTATACCTAAAACACAACAACAATGACTTTACAACAACTGGAGTATATTCTGGCATTAGATAAGACCCGTCATTTTGTACGGGCAGCGGAGATGTGTTCTGTTACGCAACCAACGCTGAGCACCATGGTTCAGAAACTGGAGGATGAACTGGGCTGCCTCATTTTCGACCGTTCGGTGCAGCCCATCGAACCGACCGAAGCCGGCAAGCAAATCCTGCAACAGGCACAAATCATCCTTTTCAATATACGGCAACTGAAAGAGCATGTCGTATCTATGAAAGGTGGATTAACGGGCTCCCTCTCGTTAGCCATGATCCCGACGGTGGCGCCTTACCTGTTGCCGAAATTCATAGCTGCGTTCAAAAAAAATTATCCAGAAATATCACTTCAGGTAACAGAATTGCGCACCGAAACGATCATTGAAAAATTGAATTCAGCCGAAATCGACATGGCCATTCTGGCTACGCCGCTCAACAACTCAAAAATTCTGGAGGTGCCGCTTTACTACGAGAAATTTGTAGCGTACATTTCGCCCGGTGATCCGATTTATTGCAAACAAGAGCTGACGCCAAACGATATGCCGACCGAAAATCTTTGGGTATTGGAAGAGGGACACTGCCTGCGCAATCAGGTGCTCAATTTTTGCGACCACAAAGTGCATACCTCCTCCATCGAGGCCGGTAGCATCGACACACTGGTGAAAATTGTAGACATCAACTGCGGTTATACGATTATTCCCGAACTACACATCGACTTTCTGACAGAAGAACAAAAGAAGAACCTGCGCCCGATAGTGCGTCCCGAAGCAACCCGCGAAATCTCGATGATTATCCGCCACGACTATGTGCGCGAAGGACTGATGAATGCCGTAGCCGACAGCATCAAACAGGTAATTCCGGCTCACATGCTCGACGAGCGACTGAAAAAATTTGCGATAAAATTGTAAAACAGCAGGAACATTAGGATCCGCACAAAAACAGAGGCTGCCTCAAGTGTTATTTTGAGGCAGCCTCTTTGCTCTTTAGATTAGGTTTTACCTTCTTCTTATAAAGGAAGTTGATCCAAATATCTGTTTTTAATGGTCGTTCTAACGATCAGCCGATACTTTGCATATTGAGATGCCGAAAGGATATTTGCTGCATCCTTAAAATTATAGTGCAATGCCTTGGCATAGGCTATCGGATCCCCCGACTTTTCGGCACGTTCCAATTGGATTTGCGTTGTTTCAAGAACACTTTTCAAATCAGCAGCCTGATTGTCCGTCACGTTTAGATAGGCAGACAAACGCCCAAACACTGTTTCGTTATTAATGGTATTAATAACCCCACTTTCAACACGGTTAATAGCTTGACTTGAAGCTACACATGCGACCATAATCACTAAAGCTAACACAATCTTTTTCATAATCAATCAAATTAAAATTATTACACAATCAAAAAAATTAAATTTCTACTACACATCTTTTTTGCCTCTCTGTGTCATCAGTGCTTTTATCTGATACCTCATAGCAGTTCTGCACCTAACACCAACTTGCAATAAAAACAATTTTGAGATTCGACGCTCAAACCATCCGGAACAGTTCCCCGTTGAATTCGATGTAAAGGTATAGCGATACCTGAAACCTTAAAAATCAAATAGATGAATAGGCGAATAAGATCGACCATCGAGCCATTTGTATCGACGTATGTATTTGACAATCTGGATTTACAGGTACAAAAACGTCCCCTTTTAGCACAAATGTTTCCAAAAATCTTAGCATAAATCAACAATCAGATGTCTTCAAAGAAAATTTTTCGATTGAAATATCCGAACAAACAGAGCCCGCATTACCGTTGGCAAAGCAATAATATCAACCCGCATTTTCCCAATACGGTCAAAAAAAATGAGGCTACCTCATTTTCGAGATAGCCTCATTGCTCTAAGTCATTATTTCATTTCCGGATTCGCGACCGGGATTCCCCATCGCTCCAACGTTGCTATAAAGCTCTTTTTTTCGTCGGGTGTCATATTTACAAAACGAGCGGTGCGGTGATTCTTCCCTTTAAGTATAAACCATTTTGCATCCACCTTATCGGACGGTGAAACTCCCGTTGCACTCCAGGTATCAAACGATCCGTTGATGTAGATCATCCGGTTGCCTTCTTTCGCAATCCATTCGTTTGCTTTTTTCAGTAAAGTATCGTCAAAATGCACCGGAATCCGCTTCGGCACAATTGCCGCATAAGGATGCGGCTGCAATGGAAGGGCTTTCAGATCATTTTTAAACGGCTCTGTACGGTAACCATAATAGCCCATCTCGGTCGCTGCCTGATAATAGTGAGATAAATAGTAGTCAATATGATCTTCACTATACGATTTTATATCGCTTGTCTTAAGCAGGTATTGCGTGGCTGCCAGCAGCGAAGAGGATTCCGAAGGTATATCATCGCAGGATGTATAATATTGCCAAAAGGCAAAAGGCAATTCCAACACGCTGTATTCGAAGGCTTGTTCCAAAGTAAGGGTAGAAAACTTCAGACCAGCACCGTCGCTATACATCTGCAACAAAGGAAGAACCTCTTTGCGGTGTTTCAGCATCCGTTTCTGAAAGGCAAACAACTTTTGCCGACAGACTTTGGATCCAATGGTATCAAGAAAAGCATAGAGACGTTTATCTTCATATTCACGATTTAACGGAGCAACATACGGGATCGCCACATCCACATCATTGGGATAGAAATATTTATAGAAAATAGTCGTTGATCCGCCTTTGCTGATGCCGGTGCTGATCCATTTACCTGCATAGATCTTTTTGAAAATTTCATTGATATGATGCAAGTCGGCTGTTGCCTGTTCCAGATTCAGATAAGTGTAATCGAGGCTATCCGGCAGACTTTTACCAAAATAGCGATGTTCAATGGACAATTGGTTTGCATCCAACAGTTTCGACAACTCATTTTTATACGGTTTATCCTGATTATATCCCGAAAGGTACATCACCATCGGCTTCTCAAAACTTTTATGACTCAGAAACGCCCGTTGATAGAAGTAGCCTTTCTCCGGATGCCGGTGATCCAACGGCTGTTTAATTTTCAACTCAAACGTATCGGCTTTCCCGATCTCTTTGAAAATCACATCGGGCAAATCGTACAACGCATTCTCAATAGTCACTTTTTGAGCCTGTACCTGCCAGCAGACACAGAAGATCAACAACAAATTCAATACAATCTTTCTCATTATTCACTTTTTAAACGTAACACAAAACGAAAGCCCGATTCAACCGGGCTTTACCTTCCACAAAGATAAAGAAAACTCACCACTTCGCCAGAACACAAAAGAGGTTGCCCGATGACCGAACAACCTCTTCTCCTCTATTTATTAATTAACGCTCTCTTTTTTATTCCTGATCGCTGTTTTTGTACAAGCCAACGTTGTCGATCTGGAAGCCATCAATAAATGCCAGGTGTTTGGTGATTTCTGCAGCAGCAAAATTGCTGTAGATTTCAGCCGAACGGGCAAACATATCGTCACGCGAAGCATCGATAATCAACAGGTTGCTCATCACCAAATGACCTGCAATTTCGACCAAACGGCGAGCCATGAAGTCGTGGTACTCGGCATTTTTCGGTTCGGTTACCTTCGCAATAGCTTTTTCGAGGCTGTCGGTAAAACTAACCAAGCGATTACGCAATCCTTCGAAAGCAGGGTTGATTGGTTGAGCTTCGTACTGACGCAGTTTGGCAACGTAAGCACCATTGGTTACGAAACGGATAGCAGCCACTACCTGCAACTGCGATGTTCCTTCGTAAATGGTAAGGATACGTGCGTCACGATAGATACGTTCGCAAGCGTAATCTTTCATAAAGCCGGAACCACCGTGAACCTGGATGGAGTCGTAAGCATTCTGGTTGGCATATTCACTGGCAAACATTTTTACCAGCGGAGTCATCATGTCGGCCAATTTTTGGTATTCCTTGGCATCCATACGTTCTTCTTTGCTTAACGGACGTTCGTCGGCAATAGTGCCATATGCTTTGTAAACATCCACAAAACGGGTACATTCGTACAACAAGGCACGGGCAGCATCCACTTTGGCTTTCATGATGGCCAGCATTTCGAATACCGCAGGGAATTCGATGATAGCTTTGCCGAACTGAGCACGGTCTTTAGCATACGCCAACGCTTCGTCGTAAGCAGCCTGAGCAACACCTACCGATTGAGCACCTACACCAAGACGAGCACCGTTCATCAGCGACATCACATATTTAATCAACCCCATTTTGGGTTCACCCACCATTTTGGCAGGAGTATTTGTAAACACGAGTTCGCAGGTTGGAGATCCTTTGATACCGAGTTTATTTTCGATACGACGCACTTTCATTGAGCTGTCGAACTGGTTGTCAACAACAAAATAAGAAAGACCGCGGCCATCTGATGTACCGGCTTCAGAACGTGCCAACACCAGTTTAATCTGAGCGTCACCATTGGTAATGAAGCGTTTCACACCGTTGAGCAACCATATCTTTTTCTTTTCGTCGTAAGTAGCTTTCAACATCACGGCCTGAAGGTCGGAACCGGCATCCGGTTCGGTCAGGTCCATCGAGCAGGTTTCACCCTGATTGATGCGGGGCAAAAACTCTTCGCGAATCTCTTTCGAAGCAAATTCATGGATAGTTTCTGCACAGTCCTGTAAACCCCAGATGTTAGCAAAACCTGCATCGGCACGCGATACGATTTCACCGGTCATCACGTAAGGCACCATCGGGAAGTTCAAACCTCCGTATTCGCGGGGCAAAGAGATACCGTAAACGCCGGCTTTCTTCAAAGCTTCGTGATTTTCCTGTGTTCCGCGGGCATATACCACACGGTTGTCAACTACGTGAGGACCTTCATGGTCAACATCTTCGGCGTTTGGAGCGATAATGTCGCCACAAATTTCGCCGATGATCTCCATCACGTGGTTGTAACTATCGATAGCGTCCTCAAAATCCTGAGGAGCATAGTCGAATGTATCTTTTTCACGATAGTTCTGCTCTTTGAGCGCCACTATCTTTTCCATCAACGGATGAGTAAGATGGAATTTGAGTTCGGGTTTATCTAAATAGAAATTTGCCATGGCTTAGTGTTTAGCAGTGAGGTGGTCAGGATGTGAAGTTGTGAGTCAATTACTCACTTTTTCACAGTCTCGCTTTCTCACCATCTGTTTTTACTTGCTGTTCTGTTTGTAATACTTGATCATTTTCGGCACTACGTCTTCCACATTAGCAGTAATCACGTAGTCGGAAATTGCATTGATCGGAGCGTTTTCGTCATTGTTAATGGCAATGATGATGGAACTTTCCTGCATACCGGCAATGTGCTGAATCTGACCGGAAATACCACAGGCAATATACAATTTAGGGCGAACGGTAACCCCGGTCTGACCGATTTGCATATCATGTTCGGCGAAACCTGCATCGACAGCAGCACGCGAAGCGCCTACTTCACCACCCAAAACGGTAGCCAGTTCTTCAAGCAATTTGAAGTTCTCTTTCGAACCCATACCGTAACCGCCAGCTACGATAATAGGAGACGATTTCAGGTTGCTCTTCGATTTTTCCATGTGGCGTTCGATCACGCTGACCACAAAGTCAGAATCGCTTACATATTTTGCCACTTCGAGGTTAACAACTTCACCTTTGTAGTTGGCATCAAAAATTTCTTTCTTCATCACACCTTCGCGAACGGTAGCCATCTGTGGGCGGCATTCGGGGTTGATGATGGTTGCCACGATGTTACCACCGAAAGCAGGACGGATCTGATAAAGAAGATCGGTATACGATTTACCCTCTTTTTTATCTTCATGATCACCAATTTCGAGAGCGGTACAGTCAGCTGTCAATCCGCTGAACAGAGCAGAAGAGACGCGGGGACCAAGGTCACGACCTATGCTGGTAGCACCCATCAGGGCGATTTGCGGTTTTTCTTCCTTAAAAAGATTGACCAATACCGAAGTATGAGGCAATGATGTGTAAGGATAGAGGCGGGCGTCGTCGGCAAGGTACAATTTGTCGACACCATATTGGAAAACCTGAGCACCAATGCCATCCAGCTGAGAACCGACAGCAAGTGCTTCGAGTTTACATTTCAGTTTAGTTGCCAGAGAACGGGCCTTGGTAAGCAGTTCAAGGCTTACATCGGCAACAACACCCTCTTCAATTTCGAGATAAACTATAATATTGTTCATGTTTTTCGTTTTTGTTTTGTTTATGAGACAGTTATACGACCCAAAGGTCATCTATCCCGACAATTGATTATCCGATTGTGTGGTTTGCAATAAGTTCTTTCATCAACTCATCGATTTCGCTGTCTTTACCAGCCAGGCGTTTGCTCTCTTTGGCCTGAAAAACAACATTCTCGATAGCTTTAACCTTTGTAGGAGAACCTTTAAGACCCAACCAGTTAACATCGGTTTGAATATCATTCACGCTCCATTCTGTAATATTCAGATAAGGACGTTTGTCAAACATGAACATGTAATCATCGTTTTGTTCCTGACGTTCGGTAACCGTTTTGGCGTGGTGGTATTTCATCACCAACTTGGCATGACGCGGACGACAGTCAGGAGCAGAACCGTTGACGGTAATCAGAATTGGCAATTTACCTTCAACCACTTCCACACCACGTTCGAGGCGACGTTTTACGGTAATTTTACCATCTTTTACGTCGAGAATTTCTTCTGCATAAGTAATTTGCGGCAAGCCCAGTTTTTCGGCCACCTGAGGACCTACCTGAGCAGTGTCACCGTCGATTGCCTGACGACCGCAAACAATTACGTCTACTTCTGGAAGATTTTTGATTGCGCAGGAGAGCGCGTAAGAAGTTGCAAGTGTGTCAGAACCGGCAAAAGCACGGTCTGTAAGAAGGTAACCGTTGTCGGCACCCCGGTAGAGGCTTTCGCGGATAATTTCTGCGGCACGTCCGGGGCCCATGGTCACGATGGTAACGGTGGAACCTTCGAAACGGTCTTTCAATCGCAAAGCTTGCTCGAGAGCATTCAAGTCTTCGGGGTTATAAATCGCAGGCAGAGCTGCACGGTTTACCGTCCCGTCGGCTTTCATGGCGTCCTTACCCACATTGCGGGTATCCGGCACTTGTTTTGCTAATACTACAATTTTTAGACTCATAAGGTTTCTGGTTTGATATATAAATTTATTGTCTCTCTACACAAAAACAGGGCCCGATCATGCTTAATAAAGCGCATGCAAAGGACTCTGCCGCTAACAGCCAAAACTGTCGCATCCAAAAATTTAGGGATTGCAAAAATAGCAAAAGCCCGCCGAAATGGAAAGTTTCGGCGGGCTTTTATTGTTAAAACTCTTTATTATCAACTATTCCCGTGTCAATTTGCACCCAGATCCGCCTTTATCCAAAAAGCGGAATATCATTCATACAGCTATAAAACAGACAATTACGCTTTCATCCCAAGGCATCAAATCTGCACTCTTCTTTAGGTTTGAATGACCGGCGCAAACCTCTTTCCATCAGTTTCAGTTCCATTTTCACGTTAGCACGGTAATTGTGAAAATCGGTTTTGGGAACCATGTAAAATCCGAACCTGATATACATGTTAATTGCAGCATGAAGCCGGGTATTTGAGTACAACACCAGTTTGCGCATCCTCATTCTTTTAGCTTTGGCAATCACACTTTTCATCAGCAGAGTACCAATACCAAGCTCCCGGTAAGCTTCTGCCACTGCCATTTTGCCCAGTTCGTACACATACGGATCTACCCGCATCAGCGCACAGGTTCCCACAATCACATTGTTCAACCGGGCAAAGAAAATATACCCGCCATTTCCAATAACGGCCTCGTCCGGTTGATTCAGGACGGCTTCGTCGGTCGGTTCAATCCAGAAATATTTCTGTATCCACGCGCAGTTCAATCGCTTAAAATCTTCTTTATACCGATCGGAATATTCTATAATTTCAATTTTACTCATCTTTCATTCTCATTAAATTACCCCAAAATCTTCACTCTCTGTTCAAGGCAAAGATAATTTAGAGAGCGACGCACAATATTACACAACAATAAAGGTTTCATTAAGAGAACATTCCAAATCAGTCATTGTTTTCGTCATGAAGCAACGCATTATTCCGCCAAATAACAATTACAGATATTTATGCACTTCGTATTCGGTTATCGTATATTTGTAAATACAACACAGCTAATCTTTGAGTCTCAAACCTTACCGCTACCCGTATGAATCTGAATATCAAAGATGAAACATCAACGTTAAAAACCGTCGTGCTCGGGCAACCCGGCTCACTCGGTTCCGTTCCAACCTTGCGTGAAACTTTCGACGCAAGATCTTACGAGTCTGTATCCTTAGGCGTTTACCCGACAGA